>NZ_JAUZUR010000008.1:0-197815 GCF_031844125.1 Microbacterium sp. PRC9 | reverse complement strand
TCGCGCCCGGCGTCCTTCGCCGCGCCCGCATGCCTATCGGCCCGCATGCCCGCGCGCCATGCCTGCGTACGCACTTGTCGCACCGACGCCCCTGCACGTCATGCCGCCTCGAATCGCCGGGGAGACTTCGATCTCAACGCGAGGGGCTGGCCGATCTCACCCGTGGCGGGGTCGGGCGGTGGATGGAGCCAGTACGTGTCGGCGTCGGTGAGGGCATCTCGCGTCCGCGTGATGCGCCACCGCTGGTTGTGAAGGCGCAGATGGCAGTTGCGGCAGAGCGCGATCCCATCGTCGACATCGGTGCGCCCGTGATGCTCCCACCAGTGATCGATGTGGTGATACTCGCACTGCGAGATCGGCGCGCCGCAGGACGGCCACATGCAGCCGCCGTCGCGGGCGGCGATGGCGATGCGCTGCTTTCTCGTGAACAGGCGAAGCTCGCGCCCGACGTCGAGCGGGCGCCCATCCGGCCCCCACATCAGCGGGATCACGCCGGATTCGCACATCCGCGCTTCGATGACGCCCCCGGGCAGAGCGTGTCCGCCGTCCTCCAGGTGCCCGACGCCGGTGACGTGCATCTCGCCGCGTTCACCGCCGCCCGCCACCGCGCCCGCCTCGATGACGATACGCACTCCCGGCTGCCGGTCGCCGAATGCCTGCTGGGGGTCGGCGTTCGCACCCGTGCGGAGCACGGCGATGATCGTGTCGTACTGCAGCTGCTCGTTCGACCGGCTGTCAGCCTCGGCCGCGCGCGTCTTCTCCACGGCGTCGGTGCCGACGAAGCGCGGCCCGCGACGTGGCCGCAAAGCGGCCTGCAGGAGGGCATCCACCCAGGCGCCCGCCTCGTCGTCGAAGAGGATGTGCGCGTGCCGCTGACCGTCGTGGTCGATCCAGGTGCGGAAGGACCGGGCGTCGAAGCGCTCTTCGAAACGGAGCGTGACGCCGACCGGATCGAGCCGATCTCGCGCGATGCGCGCCTGGCTGCGGAGCTCTTCCACGGGCAGCCCGCTCGCTTCTTCGAGCAGCATGTTCACGGCGCGAGCCCACGCCTGCGGGAGGAAGTCGGGCGCCAGCTCCGGGTAGCGGTCGACGGGCGGTTCTCCGAGCCCAGAGCGGATCGCCTGGAACTGCGCCTGCGTCAGACGTCCCGACGCGAGTGCATCTCGAAGCGCGCCCAGCCACTCCTGGACCACCGGTGCCGCCGGAACGCTTGCCCTGGTGACATCGGCTGCCGGCCGCTCCGCCGGGGCGAGTTCCCTGCCCGCGTCCACAGCCCGCGCGACGTCTGCTCTCCCGAGCCCCGTGAGATGCTGCACGAGCGCCGTGCCGGTGCGCAGACCCTTCCGCTGCGCGAGCCCCTCGTATCCGAGCTCGCGTGACGAGCGGCGCGACACCTCCGCCGACGCTCCTGCGACGATCAGCTCGAGCGCCTTCCGCGCCTCCGTCGCGTCGGCGAGCAGCGCCAGGAGATCGTCGTCGGCGAGCCCTCCCACTTCGGCGCCGCCGTCGCCGAGCCGCGAGGCGACCCGAGCCGCAGCATCCGTCAACCGCATCGCGGGGGAGGGTGCGGCTGAGAAGTTCATAGAACAAATATACGAATGGCCTCCGGCATCCGCTCGGCGCTGCCGATGATCCCCGGGCGCCGACGAACACAGCTCGAAGCGCCGCGCAGATCCGCTGCGCGTGAGCCGGAGCAGTCTCGCCGCAACCCGCCGCGCACCCGCAGACAACGACCTGGCCCGTCGACTCGCGGCCCCCGACGCAGACGACCCCGGACTCAGACCCACCCGGGAGCCCGCCCGCGTCAGCCCACGATCCGCCGCAGCAGCTCGTCCCCGAACTCGATCGCGCCGGATCCGCCCGCGTCAGCCCACGATCCGCCGGAACAGCTCGTCCGCCTGCTCCCGCACCTTGCGCTGATTCCGCACCGGCGCCATGCCCTCGAACGCCTCCGCGCGTTCCAGTTCCTGCGCGGCGAAGCGCGCGAGCACCGCGGGCGCCTCTCCAGAGCCCAGTTCGCGCGTCACCGACTTGAGGGCGATGAGGTCGGCGGCGGCATCCCGGATCTCATCCGACACCGTGGTCTCGGACAGCAGCGTCGGCAGATCCATCGGCGGCACGGCGTCACCAGGGTGGTCGGCGAGCCACCGCAGTGCGGCGGCCGGGCGCAGCACGTAGAAGAACCGCTTCAGGGTCTGCGTTCCCGTCTGCTGGCGCCGCGCCACATGGAGGTAGTGGCGGGAGATCGCACCGCGCTCCACGACGGTGGCCGCGTACGCCAGCAGCTCGTCGCGGAACGCGGTGTCGCCGCCGTAGACGATGGGGGAGCGCAGCCACTCGATCGGCGTGGCGTTGCCCCGCGCCATCAGCGTGAGCGCCTTGGCGATGTCCCAGCCGTTGACGTCGAAGACCTTGTCCAGCGGCGTCTCGATCACGTCGCGTGCGGGCCAGAGCGTGAGGTAGCGCTCGCGTCGCCCCACGAACAGGAACCGGCAGTCGTAGTCGCTGTCGGGCGAGGGGAACCCCCACGCCCGGCTGCCGCTCTCGATGGCCCACGGGATCCGCACGCCGTGCTCCGCCGCGACGGACTCCAGGCGCCGGTCGATCTCGCTGACGACCGCCGCGTCGAGGCTGTCGGGGATCGCGCGCATCGCTCGACCCTACTCGCGGAGCACCTCGATCGTCACGGATGCTGCGGGCCGCGGCATCCGGATATCCACACGCCCGGCATGCGCGCTGCCGCTTCACCGTCGCCGGCTGCGACCGGGTCTCCTCTCGCCGGTACGGCGCGGTGCGGCCTACCGCAGTGTGGCGGCGGGCTCCGGCCGGTGCACGCCGCGGGGCCGGTAGCCGAGCGCATCGGCGACGCCGGCGAGGTCGGCGAGGTACCAGAGGATCGCGAGCCACATCTCGGTGCCCTGCAGTCCCGGCTCGGTCTCGATGAGACCGCGCGCCGCGGGGCTCGGCTCGCGGAACGAGAACCCGGCGCCGGGCACCCACGTCGCCAGGGCGTCGGAGAGCAGGCGCGCGGCCAGCTCTCGCACCTCGTCGTCGCGGTAGCCGGTGCCACGCGCGAGCCACAGCGGGTGCGCGACGTCGAGCACGTTGCACGCGTTGCGGGCGCCCGGTGCGAACCAGCGCGGGTCGCGGGCGTGGCGCAGCACCGTGTCGATCACGCGGTCGGGGTGGGGCAGCGGCACGCCGAACTGCGCGAACGTGCCGCGCGAGGCGCGGTAGAACCCATTCACGACGGGGAGAATCCCGCGGTCGGGTGTGGCCGAACCCCACATGCCGGTCTGCGGGTCGGTGTTGAGCAGCAGCCACCCGAACAGCGCCTCCTCCACACCCGCCGGAATCGGATGCCCCGCACGCTTCGTCCACAGAATCGCGGTGCCGAAGCCGTCGATGTGGTGTCCGGCGCCCCACGCGTCGGTGGTCCACGGCAGACTCTCGCAGAACTCGACGACCCGTTCGGGGGTCGCCGCGGTCACCCACGTGAGAGGAGCGGGAAATGCCGACCCCAGCAGATCGAGCGCGTAGCCCGTGCTCAGCACGTGATAGGCGACGTCGCCGTGGGAGAAGCCGAGGCCCGCCTGCTGACGCCCGTCCGCATCGAGGGGAGCGACCGCGCCGGTCGTTGCATCCTGCCAGCCCTGCAGGCGGCGGATCTGCGCCTCCACCGACGCCTGCGGCGGCGCCGTGCCGAGCAGGAGATCCGCGATCTCGATCGCGTCGGCCTGAGCGCGTACGGTCGGGGCGGCGCCGGGGCGGTCCGTGAAGAGTCCGAGGTCGTCGTTCCACGCGCGTTGAAGGACGACGGATGCCTCGCCCCTCGCGCGCGCTGCCAGTTCGGCGACGCGTTCGGCCAGGCCGGCGACGTCATCGCTCCCGGTCGAGGCGCCGGCTGCCGTGAAGACGTTGTTCGGCGCTGCGGTCTGGCCGCCGGGCGCGGGGGCCCGGGACGGCGTGTGAGTGGGGTCGGCATCGGGCGGGAGTTCTGCGTCCGGCGCGGGTTCGGACTCGGGCTCGGACTCGGGCTCTGACCGGAGCTCGGGCGAGACGGCAGCCTCCGACGCGGCCGTGGCCAGGGCGGCGAGCACTGCCGGCGGCGTCTCCACGGGCTCGCGTGGTTCGGGGGAGTCGGGACGGTCCTCGGTGCCCCGGGCGGCAGCATCCGCCGCCGCATCGGGGTGGATGCCTGTGTCGTCGGGCTCGACGCGCCAGCGGATGAACCGCGCGGGGTTCCCGCCGACGACGGCGCCCGCCGGCACGTCCTTGGTGACGACCGCGCTGGCGGCGAGCACGGAGTGCGACCCGACGCTGACGCCGTCGAGGATCACGACGTGCGAGCCGATCCAGACGTCGTCGCCGATCTCGATGCCCTTGGACGTCAGCGGCTGGCGGAAGACGGGCGTGCCCGACTCCATCGAGTGGTTGAAGCCGAGGATCGAGGTGTGCGCGCCGATGCGGACGCCGTCACCCATCGTGACGCGGCCGCGGATCACCGTGTACGGGTTGATGCTGCAGTCGGCGCCGGCCCGGAGGTCGCCGGTGAGGTAGGCGCCTGCCGCGACGTACGTGCGGTCGCCGAGCCGCAGCGATTCGTTGTCGATCGAGGCGAGCTCGGAGAGGAAGCACTGCTCGCCGAGCTCGTGGTCGGGGCGGCCCGCGACGACGGTCTGCTGGAGGAGCAGCTGCGCGTCGCGCTCGGACGGGGTCGCCTCGCTCCAGAAATCCCAGGGCGAGTACTCGTGAGCGGCGATCGCGGGAGACATGGAGGGGCTGACGGGAATCGAACCCGCGCTGTCTGCTTGGGAAGCAGAAGTTCTGCCATTGAACTACAGCCCCGGACGCCGGCATCCCGGCGCTCGCGCGCCTGTTACAGCGCCCGGCCAGCATAACAGCACGGTCCGGATAGGCTGGCTCCGTGCTGCTGAGTGACCGCGACATCCGGCTCGAGATCGACGCGGGGCGCCTCGCGCTCGACCCGTGGGACCCCGCGATGGTGCAGCCGTCGAGCGTCGACGTGCGGCTCGATCGGTACTTCCGGCTGTTCGACAACCACAAGTACCCGTTCATCGATCCCGCCGAGGACCAGCCCGAGCTGACGCGCCTCATCGAGGTCGACCCCGAAGAGCCGTTCATCCTCCACCCGGGCGAGTTCGCGCTCGGCTCGACGTTCGAGCAGATCACGCTTCCCGACGACATCGCGGCCCGCCTCGAGGGCAAGTCGTCGCTCGGTCGCCTCGGGCTGTTGACCCACTCGACCGCGGGCTTCATCGACCCCGGCTTCTCGGGCCACGTCACGCTCGAGCTCTCGAACGTCGCGACTCTGCCCATCAAGCTCTGGCCCGGCATGAAGATCGGCCAGGTCTGCTACTTCCGCCTCACCTCGCCCGCTGAGAGCCCGTACGGCTCGGGGCCGTACGGCAACAGGTATCAGGGGCAGCGCGGGCCCACGGCATCCCGTTCCTTCCAGAACTTCCACCGCAGCGACGTCGGCGCGACGGATGCCGGGAGCCGCGGCGCCTGAAAGCTCAGGGCGTGGGCTCGACGATGCCCGGCTCGCGCGCGTAGACGTGCACCTGCTCCCCGTCGAGCACGAACTGCAGCGCCGTGCCCTCGGCGAAGCGTTCGCGCAGCTCTGACGGCGCCTGCCTGCCGACCACCAGTGCCGCCTGTGCAGGGAAAGGGCCTGCGCCGCACGCGCCGCCGAGGTAGGAGGGGTTGTCGCCCACCCCGCTGAAGACGATCAGGCAGGGGACGGCCCCCTGAGTCCCGTCGCCCGTGACCTGCGGCTGCGACAGCACCGAGAGACCGTAGAACGACTCGAAGGCGAGGGAGTCCTCGGTCGGGCCGCCCCAGACCTCCTCCGGCCAGTCGGCGTCGGGGTCCACCCCGAGCACGCCGACCCGGCCCGCCTCCATGGTCTGCACGAGCACCGTCAGTCCGACTCCGACCAGCATCGCGACGACGACCGAGGCTGCCCACACGACGGGTGTGCGGCGCCACCACGGGCGGCCGGGCGCGTTCTCGACAGCGTCGGGATCGACGACGTCGCCACCGGCGTCGCTGCCGGGGTCGGCAGCTGGGCCCACGCGCCCGGAGGCTCCGGCCGACGCGCCAGCGGAGGCTGGAGGCGTGGGGACCGTTCCGCTCGCGAGGTCGTCCGCACCCAGCGCCTCCGCGGGGGAGCCGTGCTCGTCGCGATCCGGGGCGATCGGGTCCGCTGCGGCCGCGGCATCCGTCTCCTCCGATGCGGGCGGGGCGATGGCTTGCGGTTCCGCGACGTCCTCGTCGCCATCGAAGGCGGACCTGCGCGGGGTTCCGCCGTTGGTCGAGACACGTGCGCTCGCCGCGACGTTCGCCGCGCTCGCGGCCGCGGCCTGCTTCTCGAGCTCGCCCAGGCGGGCGAGTGCGGCGGGGTCATCGAGGATGTCGGCGTCGCGTGCGTACGCGCGCCTGCGCAGCTCGGCGAGCTCGTCGCGCGAGGAGTCGGTCGGCGTTGACATCGAGGCCATCCTTCCCCATCGCGCCCGGCGCGCTAGCTTCCGACGACGAGGGCGAGCGATGTGTCGCCGCAGGCGAGCACCGACGTGCCGCCGGAAAGCCTGACGGGGGTCGGCGACAGCGCCCGCACGGCGGCGGTGAGGTCGTCACCGCGGAGCATCGATCCCGGCTCGCGCCGCGCGTCGGTCGAGGTCACGACCCGGCCGGAGGCGTTGACGAGGGTCGCGGGCATCTCGCCCGCGCGCAGCACCGGAAGGAGCACGCGTTCGAGCCGATCGACCAGGGCGTCCGCTCCGACGACGCCGATCATCGAACCCTCGCGCACCACAGGCGTGGTGATGGTGACGGTGTAGTCATCGGTGCACACGTAGTCGACGTACGGGCCGGTGAGGTGCCGCGTGCCCGTCGCCTGCGGAACCCGCCACCACTCCAGTGCGGTGTAGTCGCGGAACTGCTCGTGGGTCGGGTCGTCGATCGTGGCCAGCCGCCGCACCCCGTGGGCCGAACCGGTGGTTCCGAGCCACCAGGCGAGGAGCCATTCGGCGTCGGTCAGAACGCCCGGCGCCGCCACGAATCCCGCGCCGGTGAGCAGCGTCTCTCCCGAGACGGCGGGCACGGCGAACGCCTCGACGAGGGGATCGATCGCCTTCGCCGTCAGCGCGTGGGCCGAGGCGAGCTGCTCCTCGAGCAGATCGCGCCACCCGTCGATCATGGCGAAGATGCCGTCGATGGTCGCGGCGACACGGATCGCCACGTCGGCCGGAGACCTGGTCGCGATGGTGGTCATGGGACGTCCTTCGGGTCGGATGCTGCGTCCTCGGTGCGCGCGTCGATGCGCGCTCGCTCGTCGATGAGCCATTCGAAGGCGCTGTTGATATGTGTGATCGTCTCCGCGCGGGCCTTGTCGGGTGCCACGTCGCGGATGGCGTCGATGACCCGCGTGCGGGCGATGGCGCTGCGGTCACGGTACTCCTGCTCCCGCAGGCACATCCAGAGGAGGGAGCCGGCCTCTCCCTGCAGGCGCATCTCCTCGTGCACGAGGCGGGGCGACTGACTGACGGCCGCGACCTCGAGCCGGAACCGGCTCACGGCTCGCCTCGCGCCGCCGGCCGTCGTGAGATCCGCGGCGTCGGCGATGCGCACGAGCGTCTCGATGTCGTCGTCGCTTGCGCGGCCTGCGGCGGTCTCGGCCGCCGTGCCGGCGATCGCCGAGGTGTGCAGGGCGAAGTCGCGCAGCTCGATGCGGCTGAGTTCGCGCAGGCGCCGCTCCAGCAGGCGGGTCGCGGCGTCGCGGTCGAAGGTGACGAAGCTGCCGCCGTCGCGGCCGCGCCGGGTCTTGACGAGCCCTTTGTCGCGCAGCACCTCCAGCGCCTCGCGCGCGGTGACGAGGGCCACTCCGAGGCTTCGCGAGAGGTCCGCTTCGCTGGGCAGGCGCTCGCCGTCGTGGAGGACGCCGGTCACGATCGCATCGGTGAGCCGCTTCTCGACGAGCTCGGCCCTGCCGGTGCCGTCCAGCGGGGCGAAGACGACGGCGCGGGCGGCGTCGACTCTTCCCGTCGCGTGCGGCATGGGACTCCCGGGTGGACGGCGGAAGAAGGTGTCCTCCGCAACTGTGACCCGACCGTAACACGGCACCCCCTCTTTTGACATATGGCTCCATATGATTAACTTCCATCGACATCGAGGGAGACGTCATGACCGAGCAGCAGCCTGCCATCCGGCTGACCGGACTCACGAAGGAGTTCGGTGCCGTCACGGCCGTCGACCACGTCGACCTCGAGATCGCCGCCGGCGAGTTCTTCTCGATGCTGGGACCCTCGGGATCGGGCAAGACCACCGTGCTGCGACTGATCGCCGGCTTCGAGCAGCCGACCGCCGGCACGATCCAGCTGTTCGGGCAGGACGTCACGAAGAAGGCGCCCTTCGACCGCGACGTGAACACCGTCTTCCAGGACTACGCGCTCTTCCCCCATATGACGGTGCTCGACAACGTCGCCTACGGCCTGCGCGTGCGGGGGATGGGGCGTGCGAAGCGCCGGGACCTCGCGATGACGGCGCTCGCCGCGGTGCGGCTCGACCAGATGGCGGCGCGCAAGCCGTCACAGCTCTCGGGGGGTCAGCGCCAGCGGGTGGCGCTCGCCCGCGCCACCGTCGTGCAGCCGAAGGTGCTCCTCCTCGACGAGCCGCTGGGCGCGCTCGACCTCAAGCTCCGCGAGCAGATGCAGGTCGAGCTCAAGCAGATCCAGCGCGACCTCGGCATCACCTTCATCTTCGTGACCCACGACCAGGAGGAGGCGCTGACGCTCTCCGACCGGATCGCGGTGTTCCACGACGGCAGGATCATCCAGCTGGGCACTCCGCAGGACCTCTACGAGCGACCGGCGTCACGATTCGTCGCGGACTTCGTCGGCACCTCCAACCTGTTCGACCACGAGCGGTCCGCGGCCCTCATCGGGCGCGAGGGCGAGCACTCCATCCGCCCCGAGAAGCTCACGCTGGCTTCGTCAGCCGCTTCGGCGCCGGGAGAGCACTCGGCCGAGGGGACCGTGGTCGAGTCGATCTACGTGGGAAGCGGCATCCGTCGCGTCATCGATCTGGATGCCGGCATGCGGGTGACCGTGCTCGAACGCAACGACCGCACCCGCCTGGCCGACGACGATCGCGGCAACCGCGTGCACGTGACGTGGCACGACGAGGACGTCGTCTCGTTGATCCCGCCCGGCACCTGATCCCCACCCGACCTGGGCGCCCGCGCCCCGGAGCACACAACAGCACAGCCCGATATCAACAGCACCGAGAGGAAACACCATGTTGCGCACACCACGGGGGCGGCGCATCGCCGCAACCGCCCTGGCGGTCGGTTCGATCGCCGTCCTGGCCGGCTGCGGCACGTCCGGCGGCAGCAGCACACCGACGGAGGCCGTCGACGAGCTCGGCGACTACGAAGGCGAAGTCTCGATCATCGCGTGGGCCGGCTACGTCGAAGACGGCAGCAACGACCCCGACTACGACTGGGTGTCGGGGTTCGAGGAGAAGACCGGCTGCCAGGTCACGTCCAAGACGTTCAACACCTCGGACGAGGCCGTCACCCTGATGAAGACCGGCGACTACGACGTCGTCTCGGCCTCGGGCGACGCGTCGCTCCGCCTCGTCGCGGCCGGTGACGTGCAGCCGGTGAACGTGGACCTCATCCCGAGCTACGAGGGCGTCTACGACTTCCTCAAGGACCAGCCGTGGAACACCGTCGACGGCGAGCACTACGGCGTGCCCCACGGGTACGGCGCCAACCTCCTGCTCTACAACACGGAGGTCGTGACCCCGGCACCCACCTCGTGGGACGTCGTCTTCGACAAGGCGGGCGACTACTCCGGCAAGATCACGGCGTACGACAACCCGATCTACATCGCGGACGCCGCTGTCTACCTGATGGCGCACCAGCCCGACCTCGGGATCGAGAACCCCTACGCGCTCGACGAGACGCAGTTCCAGGCCGCCGTCGATCTGCTCAAGGAGCAGCGCCAGCACGTCGGAGAGTACTGGTCGGACTACCTGAAGGAGATCCAGGCGTTCGAGACCGGCGACTCCGTCGCGGGCACGACGTGGCAGGTCATCCAGAACGTCCTCGCCGGCGAGGGCGCCACCACGGACGTCGTGCTCCCCGATGAGGGCGCGACCGGATGGTCGGACACCTGGATGATCTCGTCGACGACCGAGCACCCGAACTGCTCGTACGCGTGGCTCGACTGGATCGCGAGCCCGGAGGTCAACGGCGTGGCGACCTCGTACTTCGGCGAGGCGCCGTCGAGCGACGCAGCCTGCGACTACCGCGAGGACTGCGAGGCCTACCACGCCGGCGACGCCGACTACGCGTCGCAGATCTGGTACTGGACGACCCCGATCGCCGAGTGCCTCGACGGTCGCACCGACGTCGAGTGCATGGACTACTCGGCGTGGACCGAGGCCTGGTCCGAGATCAAGGGCTGACCCACGCATCGCGCCGGGGGCGGACGGATGCCTCCGCCCCCGGCTTGAACGGATCCCGAACCCGGAGGCACTCGATGACCGACACCGCGACCGCTCCGCCGCCCGCCCGCACCGTGCCGGCGCCCCGGGCGACGCCCGCGCGACGCTCTTCGGCGTGGCTGAGCGCGCACCCGAGGTTCCGGCTCGCGTTGCTGCTGACCGCGCCGCTGTTCTGGCTGGTCGTCGTGTACATCGTGGCGCTCGCGCTGCTGCTGGTGACGGCGTTCTGGCAGGTGGACTCCTTCACCGGCGAGATCATCACCGACTGGACACTTGACAACATCATCACCGTCGTCACCGGCTCGCTCTACCAGACGGTGACGCTGCGCACGGTGGGCATCGCCCTGCTGGTGACCGTGATCGACGTCGTGGTCGCCCTCCCCATCGCCTTCTACATGGCCAAGGTCGCGTCCCCGCGCGCGCAGCGGCTGCTCGTCATCGCGGTGCTCATGCCGCTGTGGGCGAGCTATCTCGTCAAGGCCTACGCCTGGCGGGCGGTGCTGTCGCAGGAGGGGATCCTCGAGTGGATCCTCGCCCCGTTCGGCCTGCACACTCCGGGGTACGGACTCACCGCGACGGTCATCACGCTGTCGTACCTGTGGCTGCCGTACGTGATCCTGCCCATCTACGCAGGGCTGGAGCGCGTGCCGGACTCGCTGCTCGAGGCATCCGCTGATCTCGGGGGCAAGTCCTGGCGCACGCTGGTCTCCGTCGTCCTGCCGCTGGCGTTCCCCGCGATCATCGCGGGCACGATCTTCGCCTTCTCGCTGTCGCTCGGCGACTACATCACCGTCAACATCGTGGGCGGCACCAACCAGATGCTCGGCAACCTCGTCTACACGAACGTCGGAGCGGCGAACAACCTGCCGCTGGCGGCGGCGATCGCGCTCATCCCGATCGTGATCATCTTCGGCTACCTCGCCCTGGTGCGCCGCACCGGCGCCCTGAACAACCTCTAGGAACCCGGCGATGCGACTCTCGCGACTCTCGCGCACTGTACTCGGCGTGGTCACCGTGCTGATCCTGCTGGTCGTCTACCTGCCGCTGTTCGTGGTGCTCGTCAACTCGTTCTCGACGTCGACCTCGCTCAGCTGGCCGCCGCCCGGCTTCACGCTGGAGTGGTGGGGCAAGGCCTTCCAGAGCACCGGGGCGATCGAGGCGGTGGGCACGAGCGTCGCGATCGCGCTGGTCGCGACGGCGATCTCGCTCGTGCTGGGCACCCTCATCTCGCTCGCGCTGCAGCGGTTCGAGTTCTTCGGCCGCGACGCGATCTCGCTGCTGATCATCCTGCCGATCGCGCTGCCCGGCATCATCACGGGCATCGCGCTGAACAACTTCTTCCGCACCATCATGGGGGTGCCGCTGTCGATCTGGACGGTGGTGATCGCCCACGCGACCTTCTGCATCGTGACCGTCTTCAACAACGTCATCGCGCGTCTCCGGCGCACCGGCACGAACCTCGAGGAGGCGTCGGCCGACCTCGGGGCCGGCATCTGGACGACGTTCCGCCTCGTGACCTTCCCGCAGCTGCGTTCGGCGCTGCTCGCCGGGGCTCTGCTCGCGTTCGCGCTGAGCTTCGACGAGATCATCGTGACGACGTTCACCGCCGGGTCCGGCGTGACGACGCTGCCGATCTACATCCTCAACAACATGTTCCGCCCGAACCAGGCGCCGGTCGTCTCGGTCATCGCCGTGGTGCTGGTGATCGTGTCGATCGTGCCCATCTACCTCGCGCAGCGGCTGTCGGGGTCGGAGCAGACCCGGCGCTGACCGGCGGGCAGAGAGATGTGCGGCGGGCGATCCCCAGATCGCCCGCCGCGAAGGCGGTCCCGCGTCCCCACGCGTGAGTCCACCCACGGCGACGGTCCGTGTCCCCACACAGGTTGCCGTGCCGATGCTTACTGCATTCTGCAGTATATGGTCGTTCCTGCGTGCGCGGGGTAATCTTCTTGTTCCGCGACGTGACCCGAGTGCCGACGGGGAAGGAGCTTTGTCGTGCCCGAACGCGAACCCTCGATCACGGGGTACCTCACGCTGGGTCTGCTGGCCGGGCGCGACTGGTCGGCGTACCAGCTCGCCGAGCAGCTCGGGCGCGGTGTCTCCGAGCTCTGGCCCTCCGCCGACCGCGGCCGGTACGCCGTGCTCAACCGCCTCCATTCCGCCGGGTTCGTCGAGACCCGGCAGGAGCACACCGGCAAGCGCGCCCGCACGATCTACTCGATCACGCCGGAAGGGCGTGAGGCGCTCGCCGCGTGGCTGCGCACCCCGGTGCGTCCGCCGACCGTCGAGTTCGAGGGCATGGTGCGGGTGCTGCTCTCCGACCAGGGCTCCCTCGACGACCTCCGCGCGACCCTCGCCCGCACCCGGGAGCAGGCCCTGGCGAACCGCGAGATGTTCGCGCGGTACGCCGCGTTCATCAGCGAGACCGGCGGCACGTTCCCCGAGCGCAAGCATCTGTTCGCGCTCGCCAACACGTTCATGATCGGCCACTACGAGCATGTCATCTCGTGGACCGAGTGGGCCGAGCAGCAGATCGCCGACTGGCCCGACACGGTCGCACCGGCCCGCACCCACGGCGGACAGGTGCACGACATGCTCGCGCCGGGCCGCGAGGCGCTCGCCGGCGACCAGACCACCGACTGGTGACCCTCGCTCTTACGGCCGCTGGGCCGAGACGATCACGCGGTCGCCGTCGCGGACGAACTGCAGCGTGGTGCCTTCAGGGAACTCGTCGAGCAGCGCCGGAGGCGCCTGCGGGGTGACGACGATCGTCGTCGACGAGGGACCCGACCCGGTGGCGCACGACCCGGCCGACAGGCCGAAGTTGACCGAAGCCGAGTCGTACACCCACAGGCAGGTGCTGTTGGTGCCGTTGCCGAAGTCGCGGGCCGAGGCGATCGCGGTGAGGCCGAGGTACTCCTCGAACGTCACGCCGTCGGGCGGCCGCGGGCCCCACATCTGCTCCGGCCAGAGCCCGTCGGCGTCCTCACCGAGGACGGCGACCTGCTCGCGTCCCGTCGGCAGCTGCACCGACGCCACCGCCGCACCGACGAGGACCGCGACCAGCAGCGATGCGCCCCACAGGAACGCGCGGTGTCGCTCCCACCACCGGACCGGCACCACGGAGACCGCGCTGGGCGGTTCGTCCTGCTCCGCGGCCCCCCGTGCGGCCTCGGTGACCCGGGATCCACCGGGCTCCGCCGTGGCGACGGCTCGCGCTTCGAGCTCGCGCAGCCGGCTCAGCGCCCGCGGATCGGCGTCGATATCGGCATCCGGTCCGTAAGCGCGCAGCCGCAGCGCCTTCAGCTCGTCGGCCGCATCAGCGGCCAGATCGTCGGACATCGCCGACATCTTCATCCACCACGGGTCCGGAAACCGAACGCACAGGTGTCCGATCGGTGAACATCCTGCGGCGCACGACTCGCAAGCGCGCCCCGGCTCAGTGGGCGGTGCGCACCCCGACGAGATCGTGCACGAGCACGGCGGCCGCCCGAGCGCCCTGGCCCGCGGCGACGATGAGCTGCTGCGGACCCGGGGACGCAGCATCCCCCGCCGCATACAGCCCCGGCACCGACGTGCGTCCGGAGCGATCGGTCACCAGGTTGCCGAACCCGTCGCGGTCGAGGTCGATGCCGCCGACGAAGTCGAGCGCGGGGTGCCATTGCGGGCGCACGAACCCGCCGTCGATCTCGACGCGCGCGCCGTCGGCAAGGCGTACGGCCGTCACCGTGCCGCGGTCGCCCTCGAGGTCGTCGATCGCCCGTCGCTCGACGACGATCCCGGATGCTGCGAGCTCGGCCTCTTCGACCGTGTCCACGGCGTCGGTGCCATTTGTGAAGACCGTGAGCCGGTCGGTCCAGCGGGCGATGAGCCGGGCACGTGCGGCGAGGTCGCGGGTCTCGCCGATGAGGGCGAGCGGCCGGTCCTGGAGTTCCCACGCGTCGCATGCGGCGCAGCTGAAGATCGTCATGCCGTAGAAGGCGCGCAGGCTCGGGATCGCCGGGAGCGTCTCACGCAGCCCCGTCGCGACGAGCACCGAGCGCGCGGAGACGGCCGGCGGGATGCCGGCGCCCCTGCCCTGGAGCGCCGCGAGGAAGCGGAGTCCCTCGCCGCAATCGCGCTCCTGCAGCGCGGTCACCACGGTGCGGTCGAACACCTGCACGTTGGGGTAGGCGGCGAGCTCGGCACGTGCGAGCTTGCGCAGCTCGAGCGGCGGAACGCCGTCGCGGGTGAGGAAGCCGTGCGAGCGCAGGGTCGCGGCGTTGCGCGGGCGGCCGGCGTCGATGAGGACGACGGACGCACGGGCGCGTCCGAGGTTGAGCGCCGCCGACAGTCCGGCGGGGCCCCCGCCGACGATGACGACGTCGACCTCGGTCGAGGGCGCGGGCGCGGGAGGAGTGGGATCAGTCATGGCCGTCTCCTTGGGGCGCAAGCGCCGCGATGACCGGGTGGTCCTTCGCGATGACGCCGGTCTTGGCCGCACCGCCGGGCGACCCGATGTCGTCGAAGAACTCGACGTTCGCGGTGTAGTAGTCCTGCCATTCCTCCGGCAGGTCGTCCTCGTAGTAGATCGCCTCGACCGGGCACACCGGCTCGCAGGCGCCGCAGTCCACGCACTCGTCGGGGTGGATGTACAGCGACCGCTCACCCTCGTAGATGCAGTCCACCGGGCACTCGTCGATGCAGGCACGGTCCTTGACATCGACGCACGGCAGGGCGATCACATAGGTCACGGGACGAGCGCTCCCCGCGAGATCGCGACCTGCTCGTCGCGGGGCACGACCTTGACGCGCTCGCGCGTGTGGAGGTGGTTCGCACCCAGCTCGCGCTCGTGCGCGTCGAGGGCCAGCCAGCCGTCCCACGTCGTGAAGGCGACCTCGCGCTCCTCCAGCAGGTCGAGCACGTCGCCGTCCACGGTCGGGGCCGACAGGCGCCCGCCCTCGACGTCCGAGACGAGGTGCGCGATGGTCTCCATCGCGTCGGACTTCGTGTGGCCGATGAGGCCGACGGGTCCGCGCTTGATCCAGCCCGTCGCGTAGAGCCCGGCGATCACGGGGGCCTCCGTGTCGCCCGTCACCGCAGCATCCTTCACGCGTCCTTCGACGTTCGAGACGACGCCGGCCTTCTCGTCGAAGGGCGCGTCGATGACCGGCGTGCCGTAGTAGCCGACGGCGCGGTAGACCTGCTGCACCGCGATCTCGCGGAACTCGCCGGTGCCGCGGACCGCACTGCCCTCTCCCGTCGGCTCGGTGCGCTCGAAGCGGAGGCCCTCGACCTTGCCGTCGCCGAGCACCTCGACGGGCGAGTGGTAGAAGTGCAGGTGCAGGCGACGGCTCGCGCCGGTCGACTCGCGCGTGCGCCAGCTCTGGAGGATGCGGAGCATGACCTTGAGCTGGTTGTTCGACGGCACGAGGCCCTCGAGGTAGGCGAAGTCCTCGTCGTGCACGACGATGTCGACGTTCGGCACCTCGCCGAGCTCGCGCAGCTCGATCGGCGTGAACTTGATGTCGGCGGGGCCGCGGCGGCCGAAGACGTGCACGTCGGTGACGGCCGAGGCCTCGAGCCCGGCGAGCACGTTGTCGGCGATCTCGGTGGAGCGCAGATCGACGGCGTGCTTCGCCAGCACGCGGGCGACGTCGAGCGCGACGTTGCCGTTGCCGATGACGGCGACCTCGCGCTGGTCGAGGGTCCACTCTGTGGGGACATCGGGGTGGCCGTCGAACCACGCCACGAAGTCGGCGGCGCCGTACGAGCCTTCGAGGTCGATGCCGGGGATGTCGAGCGCGGCGTCGCGGATCGCGCCGGTGGCGAGGATCACGGCGTCATAGCGCTCCTGCAGCTCGTCGATCGAGATGTCACGGCCGACCTCGACGTTGCCGATGAAGCGCGTGGTGCCGGCATCCAGCATCTCGTGCAGCGAGTTGACGATGCCCTTGATGCGCGGGTGGTCGGGCGCGACGCCGTAGCGGATCAGTCCGTAGGGCGCGGGGAGCGACTCGAACAGGTCGATCGCGACGGTGCCGCCCGACTCGACGACCGAGTTGGTGAGGATGTTGCCCGCGTAGATGCCGGCGGGACCGGCGCCGACGATCGCGACGCGGAGGTTCTGGAGGCTCGAGGAAGTCACTGCGTGGGGGCCTTTCGGAGGCGCTCGGGTGCGAGCGGGTCGTACTGGGAGAGATCGAGGGTTGCGAGTTCCGCGGGCGCGAACGGGCTGAGCCGGACGACGTCGCCGACGACCACGACGGCGGGGGAACGGATGCCTCGTTCCGCGGCCTGGTGCGCGATGGTCGAGAGCGTGCCGACGGTGACCCGCTGGCGGGCTCCGTACCCGTCCTCCACGACGGCGACGGGGCAGTCCGCACCGCGCTCGCCGCGGGACAGCGTGATCGCGGAGTTCGCCAGGGTGCCGATCCCCATGAGCAGCACCACGGTGTGGTCGCGGCCGCCGCCGAGGGCGGCGATCTGGTCGTGCGCGGTGGCGACGGTGAAGGCCGTCGCGACGCCGCGATGGGTGAGCGGGATGCCGGCGATCGCGGGCACCGAGATCGCGCTGGTGATGCCGGGCACCACCTCGACGGGCACGCCGGCCTCCTGGCAGGCGTGGAGCTCCTCGCCGCCGCGGCCGAAGACGTACGGATCGCCGCCCTTGAGGCGGACGACGGTCTTGCCCTCCTGCCCGAGGTGCACGAGCAGCGCGTTGATGGCGTCCTGCGGCACTGCGTGGTGACCGGGGCGCTTGCCCACGTCGACGACCTCGGCGCGCAGTTCCACCCCGTCGGCGGCGAGGCCGTCGAGCACGGCGCGCGCGCCGAGCCGATCGGCGACGATGACGTCCGCCGCCTCGAGGGCACGGAGGCCCTTCACGGTGAGCAGCCCCGCGTCGCCGGGGCCGGCCCCGACGAGCCAGACCTTGCCGACCGCGGTCATCGCGAACCTCCCGAGATGAGCAGGCCGCGGCGCTTCAGCATCCGTCGCTCCAGCGGTCCGAAGAAGACGAGCTCGATGAGGATGCCGATCGCGAGGATGAGGATGATCGTCGCCAGCACGCCGGCGAGGTCCGCCAGCTCGCGCGACTGCTGCAGCATCGAGCCGAGGCCGAAGCCGATCGAGCCGCCGGTCGCGATGATCTCCGCCGCCATGAGCGAGCGCCACGAGAAGGCCCAGCCCTGCTTCAGGCCCGCGAGGTATCCCGGCAGTGCGGCGGGGAGGATCACCGACGTGGCCAGCTGCCACCGTGAGGCGCCCAGCACCGTGCCGACGCGGCGGAGCTGAGGGGGCACTTGGTCGATGCCGGCGATGAGGCCATTGACGATCGACGGGATGGCGCCCATGAGGATGACGAAGTAGACGGTGGCGTCCGACAGGCCGAACCAGATGATGGCGGCAGGCACCCACGCGACGGACGGGAGGACCTGCAGGCCCGAGATGATCGGCCCCACGGCGCGCCGGATCGGGCGCACCTCGGCCAGCAGCAGGCCGACGGGCGTTCCGACGACGATCGCGATGAGGAAGCCGACGACGCCGCGCTCGAGGCTCGTCGCGACGGCCTCCTGCAGGCGGCCGGTCTCCCACGCGAGGCCGAGCGCGTTCCACACATCGGCGGGGCTGGGCACCTTGTCGGGCCGAGGCTCAGCGATCACGACGTACAGCTGCCACGCCACGATCAGCAGGATCACGAAGACCACGGGAGGCACGACGCTCTGGGCGAAGCGGCGCCAGCGGCTGGGACCGCGCTCGGCGTCGGTCTGCAGCCGGTCGAGCCCCGTCGAGAGGCTGCGGAGGTCGTCGGGCAGCACCGATTTCGCGTCGATCGTGTCGCGAGCGATGGTCGCGGTGGTGTCATGCGGCATTTCGGCGGATCTCCTTGCGCAGCTGCTCGGTGATCTCCACCGAGAGGGCGGCGACCTCGGGGGACTCGATACGACGGCCCGTGGTCTTCGCGATCTGCCACTGCTGCACGATGCGACCCGGGCGACTGCCCATCAGCACCACGCGCTGACCGAGGCGGGCGGCCTCGCGGACGTTGTGCGTCACGAACACGATGGTGCGTCCGGTGGCGCGCCACACGCGCTCGAGCTCTTCGTGGAGGAGGTCGCGGGTGATGGCGTCGAGCGCTGCGAACGGCTCGTCCATCAGGAGGACGGGGCGGTCCTGAGCGAGCGCGCGGGCGAGGGCGACGCGCTGCCGCATGCCGCCCGAGAGCTCGTGAGGACGCTTCTCCGCGGCATCCGCCAGATTCACGGCATCCAGCAGGGACAGCGCCTTCTCGCGACGCTCCCCACGCGGGACGCCGCGCAGGCGCAGGGCGAGCTCGACGTTGCGGCGAGCCGTGAGCCACGGCATGAGTGCCGACTCCTGGAACATCACCGCCGAGCCCTCGTCGGGAGTCTCGATGCGGCCCGCGGTGGGCCGGTCGAGGCCCGCGATGAGGTTGAGCAGGGTCGACTTGCCACATCCCGACGCACCCAGAAGGCACACGAATTCGCCCGGCGCGATGTCGAGCGACACGTCCTCGAGCACGACCGGCCCGGCGCCGAAGCGCTTGGAGACGCCGTCGACGCGCACCGCGGGTGGGGGTGCGGGCGCCGCGACGGGCACCGGCGTCACGCTGTCGAAGCTCGGCGCGAGCGGCTTGGTCGTGCCCGCCGGAGCGGGCGCGCCCGCCTCCGGGCCCGCGTGCGCGGACCCGGAGGCGGAAGCGGGAGCGGTGCTCATGTTCAGTCCTCGCCGAGCCCTGCCGCCGAGATGGGCTCTTCGCCCTCGGCTTCGAGCTGCTTGTTGAGCAGGCGCAGATCGAACAGGCCCTCGATCGAGCCCTCCTTCTGCGTGCCTGCCTGGATGCCGTTGTCGACGAGCGTCTCGAACGTGTCGGCGTGCGGGTCGACCGAGAACGTCACGTGCTCGAGCGCGCGCTGGATGACGGCGTCCGCGAGCGGCTTGCCGGTCTCCTTCTCGATCGCGTCGTTGATGACGGTCGGCGCCTCGCCGGCGTTGTCGGCGATCCACTGCACGGCGGCCTCGTGGCCCTTCAGCAGCTGCGCGACGACATCCGGGTGCTCGTCGAGGAACTCCTTGCGCACCAGCAGCACGGTCGTGGGGAACTCGCCGTCCTCCCAGAGGTCGGCCTCGTCCTGCAGCACGTGCGCGCCCGCGTCGATGACCAGGCGCGACACCCACGGCTCGGGCAGCCAGGCGCCGTCGAGCTGGCCGTCCTGGAACAGCGTCAGCGTCTGCGCGTTCTCGGTCGGCGTGATCTGCACGTCGCCGCCACCCGACGTGTCGGTCTCGAAGCCCTGGTCCGCCAGCCACACCCGGGCCGCGACGTCCTGCGTGTTGCCCAGCTGCGGCGTCGCGATCGTGGTGCCCTCGAGGTCGGCGGGGTCGTCGATGCCGTCCCGCACGACCAGTGCCGCACCGCCCGTGGCGGCACCGGCGATGATGCGCGCGGACTCGCCGCCGGACTGGATGAAGGTGTTGATCGACGGGTTCGGGCCGATGTAGGTCGCGTCGATCGCGCCGGCGGTGAGCGCCTCGATGGCGGCGGGGCCGGCGTTGAAGACCTGCGTCGTGATCGTGACGTCGTCGCCGACGGCGTCCTGGAACAGGCCCTCCTCCAGCCCCACGAGGGCCGGCGCGTGCGTCACGTTGGCGAAGTAGCCCAGGCGCAGCTCATCGACCGAAGGCCCGGCGTCACCGGCCGAGGTCTCGCTCGGCGATGCTGCCGCGGAGGCGCAGCCGGCCATCATGGCCGCCACAAGTCCCAGGGTTGTGAGTGCTGTCGCAGTGCGGATTTTGTTCACGGTGTCGCCTCCTTAGATTCGGTGTTGCTCAGTGGTGGGTTGTGCGCGACGGATCAGTCGCGCACGATGCCGGCGGCGAGCGTTGCGCCGTCGGACGGATGGATCACGAGGAACGAGCCCCCGTGGCGGCTGGTGGCATACGGCTCGAGCGGCAGGTCGGCCGCCAGCCGCAGCCGCACGCGGCCGATGTCGTTGGTCTCGAGCGTCTGCGCCGGCTCGTGTGTGAGCGCGTCGAGGTCATAGCGCGACTCGATCTGCGCGACGATGGCCTGCACGGTCGCGGTGCCGTGCTTGACGAGGACACGGATGCCGGGGGTCAGCGCCCGCGCGTCGAGCTGGAACAGTTCGGCATCGAACTCGCGGCGACCCGTCGGAAGCGTGCCGGCAGCGACGACGAGCGCGCCGCGCGCGGTGTCGATGTCGCGGTCGAACTCGAGGGAGACGGACTGCGGGGCCGTGGCCTCCTCGACCTCGGCGCCCGCGGCACGGATGCCGGTGACCGTGGTCGCCGAGCCGCCGGGGAAGATCTCGACGCGGTCGCCCACGCGCACGATGCCGCTCGAGATACGGCCTGCGACGGCGCGGTAGTCGCGCAGGCGCTCCGCCTCGGCGGGGTCGATGCCGGGAGCGAGGCCGCCCTGCGGGCGCAGCACGAGCTGCACCGGGAGGCGGAACGGCTCGAGCTCACGCTCGGCGTCATCGGCGGCGGGAAGCGTCTCGAGCAGCTCGAGCAGCGCCGGGCCCTCGTACCAGGGGGTGCGCTCCGAGCGGTCGACGATGTTGTCGCCCTCGAGGGCCGATACCGGGATGACGTGCAGGTCCTCGATGCCGAGCTCGGTCGCCACGGCCTCGGCCTGGGCGGCGACCTCCGCGAACGTCTCCTGCGAGAAGCCGACGAGATCGATCTTGTTGACCGCGACGATGACGTGGGGAACGCGCAGCAGGGCGACCACGGCGAGGTGGCGCTTCGTCTGCTCGAGCACGCCCTTGCGTCCGTCGACGAGCACGATCACGGCGTCGGCGGTCGTCGCACCGGTGACCATGTTGCGGGTGTACTGCACGTGCCCGGGGCAGTCGGCGAGGATGAACGACCGCGCACCCGTCGAGAAGTAGCGGTAGGCGACGTCGATCGTGATGCCCTGCTCGCGCTCGGCGCGCAGGCCGTCGGTGAGGAGGGCGAAGTCGAACGCGCCGTGCGCGAAGCCACGGTCGGCCGACGTGCGGGCGACCTGCTCGAGCTGGTCGGCGAGGATCGCCTTCGAGTCGTGCAGCAGACGGCCGACGAGCGTCGACTTGCCGTCGTCGACCGAGCCCGCCGTGGCGAACCGGAACAGCGTGCCATCGGCTCCGGTCGTTGAGCGAGCGAAGCGAGACGAAACGCCCTGAGTATCGAGAGACATTTAGAAGTACCCGTCCTTCTTGCGGTCCTCCATGGCCGCCTCGCTGAGGCGGTCGTCGGCGCGGGTCGCGCCGCGCTCGGTGATGGTGGAGATGCCCACTTCGGCGACGATCGCAGCCAGGTCCGCAGCATCCGATTCCACCGCTCCGGTGCAGCTCATGTCGCCGACAGTGCGGTAGCGGACCGTGCGGCGCTCGACCGTCTCGTTCTCACGCGGCGGCGAGAACGGGCCGACGGGGCGCCACATGCCGTCGCGGGCGTACACGTCGCGCTCGTGCGCGAAGTACAGCGGCGGCAGCGCGATGCCCCCGCGCTCGATGTAGCGCCAGACGTCGAGCTCGGTCCAGTTCGAGATCGGGAAGGCGCGCACGTGCTGACCGGGGGTGTGGCGGCCGTTGTACAGGCTCCAGAGCTCGGGGCGCTGGTTGCGGGGGTCCCACTGGCCGAACTCGTCGCGCAGCGAGATGATGCGCTCCTTGGCGCGGGCCTTGTCCTCGTCGCGACGGGCGCCGCCGAAGACGGCGTCGTGGCGGCCGGCGGCGATCGCGTCGAGCAGCGGCAGCGTCTGCAGCGGGTTGCGGGTGCCGTCGGCGCGCTCCTGGAGGCGGCCGTCGTCGATGTAGTCCTGCACGCTCGCGACCTCGAGACGGATGCCGAGACGCTCGACGGTCTCGTCGCGGAAGGCGATGACCTCGGGGAAGTTGTGGCCGGTGTCGACGTGCAGCACGGGGAAGGGCACCTTGCCGGGCGCGAACGCCTTGGTGGCGAGGTGCAGCACGACGACCGAGTCCTTGCCGCCGGAGAACAGCAGCACAGGCCGCTCGAACTCGGCGACGACCTCGCGGATGACGTGGATGGCCTCGGCCTCGAGCAGGTCGAGGGTCGAGAGCGCGGTGGGGGCGGCGATCGTTCCGGTCATTCGTGGAGCCCGCATTCGGTCTTCGAGGAGCCGGCCCAGCGGCCGGATCGGGGGTCTTCGCCGGGTGCGACCGGCTTCGTGCACGGCTCACAGCCGATCGAGGGGTAGCCGAACCCGACGAGGAGGTTCACCGGAGCCTTGTGCGCGGCCGCGTACTCGAGCACGTCGTCGAAGCTCCACGCCGCGACGGGGTTCACCTTGACGAGCCCGTTGCGCTCGTCCCACGTCACCAGCGGCGTGTTCGTGCGGGTCGGCGCCTCGTCGCGGCGCACACCCGTGAACCACAGCTCGTACCCGCCGAGGGCGTCCTGCAGCGGCGCGACCTTGCGGCGCGCGCAGCACAGGCCGGGGTCGCGCTCGAAGAGCTTCGCGCCGAACTCGGCGTCCTGCTCGGCGACCGTCTGATCGGGGGTGATGTCGACGATCCGCACGTCGAGCGCGCGCTGCACCTCGTCGCGCGTCGCGTACGTCTCGGTGAAGTGGTAGCCGGTGTCGAGGAACAGCACGTCGACACCGGGCAGCTGCTCCGCCACGAGGTGGGGGAGGGCGGCGTCGGCCATCGAGCACGCGACGGCGGCAGCATCCGTCCCGAAATTGCGCGCGACCCACGCGACCACTTCGGCAGCGGATGCCTCATGGTCGGTCAGGCTGCCGAGCTCGATGTTGCCCTGCTCGGCGAGAGCCTGCAGCTGTTCGCGGGTGCGCTTCGTGGCGACGCGGGGGGCGAGGGACACGGTCACTGGAGGGCCTCCTCGTCGGCGCGGTGCGCCCACTGGGCGAACGTCTCGTCGGCGGCGGCATCGCGCTCGGCGAGGAAGCGCTTGACCACCCGCTCGGTGTAGTCGGCGATGCCGTCGGCGGCGACCTTCAGGCCGCGCACGGTGCGGCCGAGGCCGGCGTCGTCGCGGTCGGCGTTCACGAGCCCGCCGCCCAGGTGCACCTGGTAGCCCGGGACCTGCTCGCCGTCGATCGTGACGAGCTGGCCCTTGAGCCCGATGTCGGCGGTCTGGATGCGCGCGCACGAGTTGGGGCAGCCGTTGACGTGCAGGGAGATCGGATGCGGCAGCTCGAACTGCTCGAGACGCTTCTCGAGGTCGAGCACGGCCGCCGTCGCGTACGCCTTGGTCTCGACGATCGCCAGCTTGCAGAACTCGATGCCGGTGCACGCGATCGTGCCGCGGCGGATGAGGCTCGGCCGTGCCGAAAGTCCGAGCTCGTCGAGGCCGGCGATGAACGGCTCGACGTTCTCCTCGGGGATGTCGAGGAAGACGAGCTTCTGGTGCGGCGTCGTGCGCAGGCGCGTCGAGCCATGGGTCTCGAGGAGGTCCGCGAGCTTCGCCAGGGTCGGGCCCGAGACGCGGCCGACGATCGGCGTCGCGCCGATGTAGGAGAGGCCGTCCTTCTGCTTGTGCACGCCGACGTGGTCGCCCTGCGTCAGCGGCTGGGGTGCGGCGGGGCCGTCGGGCAGCTCGTACCCGAGGTACTCGTCCTGCAGGACCTGGCGGAACTTCTCGGCGCCCCACTCCGCGAGCAGGAACTTCAGGCGCGCCTTGTTGCGCAGGCGCCGGTAGCCGTAGTCGCGGAAGATCTGCGCGACGCCGTGCCAGGCCTCCGCCACCCGCTCCGGCGCCACGAAGACGCCCAGGCGCTCAGCGAGGCGTGGGGTGGTCGAGAGGCCGCCGCCGACCCACAGGTCGTAGCCGATGCCGAGCTCGGGATGCTCGACGGCGACGAACGCGACGTCGTTGATCTCGTGGACGACGTCCTGGCTCGGGTGGCCGGTGATCGCCGACTTGAACTTGCGCGGCAGGTTCGCGAGCGACTCGTCGCCGATGAAGCGCGACGTGATCTCGTCGATCTGCGGCGTCGGGTCGATGAGCTCGTCGGCCGAGATGCCGGCGACGGGCGAGCCGAGGATGACGCGGGGCACGTCGCCGCACGCCTCGGTGGTGCCCAGGCCCACGGCCTCGAGGCGGCGCCAGATCTCGGGCACGTCCTCGACGCGGATCCAGTGCAGCTGGATGTTCTGGCGGTCGGTGAGGTCGGCGGTGCCGCGGGCGAAGTCGGTCGAGATGCCGGCGATGACGCGCAGCTGCTCGGTGGTGAGCTGGCCGCCGTCGATGCGCACGCGCATCATGAAGTACTCGTCCTCGAGCTCTTCGGGGGTCAGGGTCGCGGTGCGGCCGCCGTCGATGCCGGGCTTGCGCTGCGTGTAGAGCCCCCACACGCGGAAGCGGCCGTGCAGGTCGGTCGGGTCGATCGACGCGAACCCGCCCTTCGAGTAGATGTTCTCGATGCGGTCGCGCACGCTCAGTCCGTTGTCGACCTGCTTCCACTCCTCGTTGCCGTTGAGCGGGGTGGTGCCGTCGACCTTCCACTGGCCGTTCGGCTTCGACGACGGGCGCGGCGGGCGCACGGCCGCGCGCGGGCGCTCTGCGGCTGCGCGCGCTTCGGTGTCGTTGATGGTCACGGTGGCCTCCGGGGTGAATCCCGGGGCGTCCCCCGGGCGGGACCCTATCGAGTCCATTGCCTGAGGCTAGAAGCGGGCGCCCGTGAGACCTATCCGAGCGTCAAGTGACGTTAACCGACGTAACGGTGCGTCACACAGTTGCGGCTACGGGCCTTTGTGGACTCGGTCCGACGACGTTGCGGCTTCGTTGTAGCGATCGACCACGATGTCGACGAGGGATGCCGGCGGCTCGTCGTCGCCGAGAAGCGGCGGCGCGACCGGGGCGCCGGCCGCGAGCCGCACGGCGAGGTCGTGGAAGTAGCCCGGGGCGAGGAGATAGTCGGCCACGACGACGCGTTCGGCGCGCGTCCCGGCGTCTGCGACGGCGACGTCGACGCGCGGGTCGGCGGCAGCGAGGAAGCCGACCGTGACATCGCGATCGAGCCGGGCGCTCAGCATCCGTCCGATCTCGCGGCAGTCCTCGTTCGCACGGTCGTCAGTCGAGCCGGCCACAGCGAGCACGAGGGCGTCGTCGGGGCCGAGGGGGTCGAGGCGCGCGAGGAGTGCGTCGACGAGGCGCGGGTCAGGGCCGAGCGCCGGAGCGATGACGACGCCGTCGCGCCCCGCGGACTGCTCGATGAGGTCGACCCGCACGTGGTACCCCGCCGAGAGCAGCAGCGGCACGATCACGACGGGCGTGCCCTCCGGGATCGCGTCGAGGGACGCCGCGACATCGGGCTGCTGCACGTCCACGTGCCCGAGCCGCACCGTGATGTCGGGCAGCCGCCGTGCGACCGCGTCGACCAGTGCGGCGACCGCGGCCTGCCCCGCCGGCGACGACGTGCCGTGCGAGATGGCGAGGAGCGCGGGCCGTGTCATGTGGCCCATTGTGCCCCGCGCGTGTGACGCGCGTGTGACGGCGTCTCGTCCCCCCGGGCTGCCCTCGGCCCCCGCCCCCGCCCCCACCCCCGGTGCGATGTCCGGACTTCGCAGGATCTCAGGCTGGGTCACCTGCGAAACCCGGACCGCCGCGGGTCCTCCGGTTGTCTGGGCCCGGTCGCTCTCCGGGCGATGTCCGGACTTCGCAGGATCTGAGGCTGGGTCGCCTGCGATACCCGGACCGCCGCGGGTCCGCTGGTTGTCTGGGCCCGGTCGGCCTCCGGGTGATGTCCGGACTTCGCAGGATCTGAGGCTGGGTCGCCTGCGAAACCCGGACTGCCGCGGGTCCGCCGGTTGTCTGGGCCCGGTCGGCCTCCGGGTGATGTCCGGACTTCGCAGGATCGCAGGCTGGGTCGCCTGCGAAACCCGGACTGCGGGACACACGCCGAAGGGTGGACCCGCGTGTGCGGGGACCACCCTTCGGGGGGACGGATGCTGCGGCTCAGGCCGCGCCGGACTCCCGGCCGCGGGCGAACCCGGCGTCGAAGCCGCGCTCGTACGCCTGCTGGGTGCGCCGTCCGCCGCGACCGTGGTCGCCGTGGTGGCCGTGACCGCCGTGGCCCGCGTGGTCGTGGTGGCTGTGGCCGGCGTGCGAGTGGTGGCCGTGGCAGCCCTCATCGCCGTGGCCGCGCATGGGCTCGTCGAAGCGCTCGGCCGGGTGGCCGGGGCGTCCGGGAGCGAAGCCGCGGTGGCGGTTGCGGCCGTAGCCGTCGTGGACGTCGGGGTCGAACGGACGCGGGCGCCCGCCGAAACCAGGCCCGAAGCCCCCGAAGCCCGGACCGAAGCCCGGACGGAAGCCGGGGCCGAACCCGGGGCGCCCGAAGCCGCCGAACCCGCGCTCGCGGCCGGTGGCGTTCTCGTCCCAGCCGAGCTCGCGGGCGATGGCCTCGAGCGAGCCGGTCAGGGCCGCATAGGCCTCGTCGTCGCCGACGGCGGCGACCACACGGGCGCGGAGTCCGTCGACGATCCCACCGATGCGCTCCTTCTCGGAGCGGCCGAGGTCGGTCAGCACCCACGTGCCGTCGCCCTGCTCCTCGGCCCAGCCGCGTTCCTCGAGGCCGCGGAGGCGCTTGCCCTTGCGGGCGAGACGCTCACGGAACTCGGGGGCGTCGATGTCGCCGGACAGCACGTTGAGCACCATCCAGTCGCGTCGCGTGAGGCCCTCTGCCTCGAGCGCCGTCGCGAACTCGCGTGTCAGCAAGGCGTCGACCGCACGCAGCCAGTAGCCGAGCGGACGGTTGCCGGTGGGGATGTCGTTCTCTTCGTTGTCATTGATGTCGTTCATGGGGAAGTCCTTTCGGGGGCGGCTCGAGGGGCCGCCGGTGATACATGTCGAAGTGCATGTACATGCAGTGTGACATGCATTCCGGATCCATGTCAAGTCGCATGTAAATTGGACTCATGCCGTCCACTCCCGACGACCCCTCCGACGCGATCGCCGCCGCCCTCGCCCGCCTCCGCGGACGACGAGGCCCCCGTCCGCCGTGGATGGAGGGCCCCGGCCCGCACGGGCACGGCCACGCGGCTCCGCACGGCCATGACGCCGACGGCTCGGGGCACGTCCATCCCGATGGCTCGATCCACGGCTTCGCGGGCCGTGGCGGCCGCGGCGGTCCGTGGGGCCGCGGTGGACCGGGCCCCGGCTTCGGCGCACCGCCGTGGCCCGGAGGCGGCCGCTTCGGCGGCCCGGCGCGCATGAGGCTGCTCGAGGCTCTGGCCGCAGCATCCCATCCGCTCTCGGTGGGTGAGATCGCCGATGCCGTGGGCGTCGATCAGCCCCGGGCGTCGCGGCTCGTGCAGCAGTCCGTCGAGCTCGATCTGGTGCGGCGCGAGGCCGACCCCGACGACGCGCGTCGTACGAGGGTCGCGTTGACGGATGCCGGCACACGTCTGGTGCGCGGCTTCCGCGGCGAGCGGCGCGAGGCGATCGACTCGGCGCTCGCCGCCTTCACCGATGACGAGCGTGCCGAGCTCGCACGCCTGCTGACGAAGCTCGCCGACTCCTGGCCCGGGTCGTCATAGGGTCGGGGCGGCGTTTCCCGCCGACCTCAAATGAGGAGCGTTGCCCAGTTGAGGAGCGACACGCCGACTCCTGCCCCGCATCTCGGCGCACAACCTCAACTGAGGATGCAGAGACGGCGGCTGCCCGGCGCATACGGGTTGCGCGGCGCGCGCACCCGGCGCCGATCAGAAGCTGGTGACGAGGTCGCCGAGCACCGCCTCGAGCTTCGACGGGTCGGTCGCGTCGTAGTAGTGCGCACCCGTCGCGCTCGAGATGGACTGCAGCGTGGCCACGTCGGCGTCGGCGCCGTAGGCGAGCGTGAAGATGAGCACCGGCGTGGCGTGGTGCATGTCCTTCAGGTTCGCGAGCATCTGGTCGGCGCTGATCGTCGGTGCGTTCGGGGCGTCGTTCTCGCCGTCCGACAGCAGCACGATGGCGTTGATGTGGTCGCTCGACCACGCCGCCGCCTGCTGCGCCGCGAACGTGTCGACCGCCTGATAGAGCGGGGTGTCGCCCATCGAGGTGAGGCCGCCGAGCGCACCGAGGAAGCCGTCGCGCGACGAGCCGATGTCGGCGACCGGAGACACGAGCCCCGGCACCATGGCCCCGTCCGGCGCCTGCGCGAAGGCCGCGAGCCCGACGTCGTCGCCGTTCGTGAAGTGGCCGACGGCCGCCTCGATCGCCTTGCGGGCCTGGGTGAGCTTCGTGTCGCTCGCAGAGATGGGCTCGTCCATCGATCCCGACACGTCGAGGAGGAAGAGCACGTTCGCGCGCTTGCGGACGTCGGGGAACGACGCCTGCACGGCGGTGACGACGTCGGCTCCGGGGAAGGTGAGGGTGCTGCCCTGGTCGCCGTCGAGCTGCCCGACCTGCTGGACTCCCTCGTCGAGGTCGCGGTTGAGGTCGCGGTAGCCCGCGGCGCGCACGGCAGCCTGACCTTGCGCGGTGTGCGTGAAGCGGATGAAGTCCGCCGCAGCCTCCGACTCGACCGGGTCGATCCACGGGCCCGTGAGGCGCATGACCGGGTTGTCGGCCGAGTAGTAGCCGTCCGCAGGATAGATCGGCACGAGCTGCTCCGCCGGCGGGTCGGCCTGCGTGCGCGTGATGCCGTCGCGACTCGTGATGCCGCGGTTGTAGTCCCACACCGATTTCTCGTCGACGATGACCGCCGAGAGGAAGTCCGCAGCGGAACCGGATGCCTCGGCCTGGCGTGCGTGCCAGAGGAAGTGCTCGGGCGTCGCCATGTAGTGGCTCGTCGCCAGCTCGTTCTCATGCACTTCGGCCTGCACGGCGGGGTCCTGCACCTGCGCGGCGGTGAAGTCCGTCATCGATCCGGAGGCGGTGCCGTAGGAGGCGAACATGGCGGCCTCGCCGCTCGTCGCGACGAGCGGGCTCGTCTTGCCGAGCTTGAACGCGCCCCACTCGGGGTGGCCGAGACCGCTCCAGAGGTCGGGGTCGCCCGCCGACTCGAAGATCTGGGCCCAGGTCGGGGCCTCGGCATCCCACCCGATCGCGGACGCGAGGTTCTCGGGCATGGCGAGCACGATGTCGGAGACCGCGACGCTCGTGCCCTCGGCGCGAAGGCTGGTGGCGCCGTCGGCCTGCGCGACGTCGACCCAGGTCGACGAATCGGGCAGCCAGACGGTGGGCTTCTGGTCGTCGGCGAGGTTCGGGAAGCCGGTCGCGACGGCGGCGGCGGCCACGCCCGACTTCTCGCGGCTGGTCGTCACCGTCACGCACGAGCCGGCCACGTTGCGCGGCTGACTGTTGTACGCGGCCGCGAGTCCTTCGACCATCTCGGCGTTCTCGAACGACGACAGCACGTTGACGGTCGCGCAGGGCTCCGCGCCGGCGGCGGTGGCGGGCTCGTCCTCGGGGAAGACCATGGGCTCGGCGACGGCCGGCGCCTCGGGGGCGGGATCGGCGGCCGGCTGTTCGGCGCCGGCGAGATTCGAGACGATCGCGTACGACACCGTGCCGATCGAGCCGACCAGCACGACGATGCCGACGATGGTCGCCGCGATGATCCCCTGGCGGCGGCGCTTGCGACGGCGCTCGCGGCGCTCGTCGATCGCGGACGGCTTCGCGGACTTCGGTGCCGCAGAGGGGGTCGAGAAGGTGGGAGAAGGGGTCGGCGAAGAGGCCGAGGGTGTCGGTGTTGTCTTCGGGTCGGAGGTCTGGCCCCTGCGGGGGCCGGGGACGTCCTCGTCGCCGCGCGTTCCATCGCGCATGGGAGCATCCTCAAAAGCGGGTGCGGCCGTGAAGCCGGGCGGGGGGTCACCGGCCGGGTAGTCCGGTCTGGCGACAGCCTAGCCCGAGTGAACGTGCGAGACGAGCGCGAGAAGACCGTGAGATCACCGTGAAGCGGTGTTCAGCATGCCGATCAGAACGGCCGTCCACCAGGCGGTTTGCGATACGACGGCGCTCCAGACGCACCACAACTTCAATCGGGCCGGCAGCGACGAGAAGCGCACCGCGCCAGGCAGCCGGTCGAGTTCGTCGGTGAGCCGCGTCATCGCGACGCCGTTCATTGCGGCCACCAGCACGGCGATCATCTTGATCGCGGTGAGCGGCTGGGAGAGATCGGGCTGGAGGAAGGCGCCGGTCACGAGCAGGCCCGCGATGCCCAGCCAGGCGAGAGCGGTCACGGGGGGCTCGGTGCGGCGCATGTCGTCGAGCGACGTGCGGCGCAGCATCCAGAGCAGTCCGCTCATCTCGAGCAGCACCGCGGCCCCGAGCCCGACGATCACCGATGCCAGGTGGCCGAACAGGGCCGGCGCGTGCAGCCAGTCGTGCGGCACGACCGACGTGCCGATCCACAGCGACAGCAGCCACGCGATCAGCACCCACCAGTACCCGATCGCGCGGCGGTGACGCGCGGCGCGCAGGCGCTCGGCGCGCTCAGCGCGCAGGCGCGGGATCGGCGGGGTCGTCACGGGGCCTCTCGGGTTCGGCGAGGTGAGGGACGCGTGCGCGACGACCCCCCGTGCGCATGCTGCCCGAAAGCGAGGGTATCCGATGCAACGGCTGTCGGGACCGGGGGACCGGTCCGCGGGGGTCAGCGGCCGATGTCTTTGGGCCGCAGCTTCACGGGGATCAGGAGCAGCAGCCCGACGAGCAGCACGATCACGATGCCGAGGATGCCGTAGTGCGTCGCGCCGAACGCCGCGATGAACGTCGCCCACAGCAGCGGCGAGAGGAAGCTCATCACCCGACCGGTGGTCGCGTAGAGGCCGAAGACCTCGCCCTGCATGCCGGTCGGTGTGACGCGCGCGAGCAGCGACCGGCTCGACGCCTGCGCCGGGCCGACGGCGGCCGACAGGATGATGCCGCCCACCCAGAACACCGGCTTGCCGCCCTCGCGGAGGAAGAAGACGAACAGGGCGCTGACGATGAGGATCGTGAGCGCGGTGATGATCACCGCGCGTGCGCCGAAGCGGTCGTCGAGACGGCCGGCGATGATCGTCGAGACGCCCGCGACGAGGTTCAGGGCGATGCCGAACGCGATGACCTCCGTCGCGCTGAACCCGAACGACACCGCGGCCAGCACGCCGCCGAACGCGAAGACGCCGGCGAGGCCGTCGCGGTACACCGCGCTCGCGATGAGGAACCAGAAGGTCGGCCGGTGCTCGCGGAAGAGCGCGACGATGTCGTGCACGAGCACGACGTACCCCTCGAAGAAGCCGACCTTCCTGCGGTCGGGGTCGGCCGGCGACTCGGGCACGAGGAAGACGAACGGCAGGGCGAAGAGCACGGTCCACACCGCCGCGCCGACGGCGATGAGGCGGTAGGCGAGGCCGTCCGACACGTCGAGGCCGAACCAGTCGAACTGGTTGAGGACCACGACGATCGCGAGCGCGATGATGCCGCCGATGTAGCCCATGCCCCAGCCGAGCCCGCTGACGCGGCCGATCGTCTTCGGTGTCGAGACCTGCACGAGCATCGCGTTGTAGTTGACGCCCGCGATCTCCGACGAGACCGACCCGAGCGCGACGAGGATCGCGCCGAGCCAGAAGAACTGCGGCTCGGAGTACACGAAGAAGAGCGCGAACTGCAGAAGCGCCAGCACCGCGGTCGCGCCGACCACCCAGCGCTTCTTCGTGCCCGCTGCGTCGGCGCGCTGGCCCAGCACCGGGGCGAGCAGGAGGATCAGGATGCCGGCGGCGAAGGTGACCCAGCCGTACCACTCCGACAGATCGGCGAGGGCGCCGCAGTACGCGGTCGCCGAATCCGCGGCGCTCGAGCACACCATGTCGCCGTTCGCGTTCTGCGTGGCGGCCTCGGGGGGCAGGAACGCGTCGGAGACCAGGTACAGGGAGACGAAGACGAAGGTCAGGATCACCGAGTTGAAAGGCTGCGTCGCCCAATCCCAGAGCGCCCACGCGAACACTCGCCGACGGGGCACCGGCGTGTCGTCGAGACCACCGGTGTTCAGGGCCGCGGTCGACAGCACGTGCTCGGTCGAAGCGCTGGGATCCGCCGGTGAAGCGGGCTGCGACGGGGTGCCGGGCTCGTCGGAGCCGGCGGCGGGAGTGCTCATGTCGGTCACACTAAGACCCTTCGGTGAACTGGTGCGGAATCAAAGTAGCGCTCCGAGGGCGCGGGGTGCTTTGCTTCGTTCATGACAGGGGATCCCTCGCCCGAGACGAAGTTCAACGGCCGTCTCGCCATCCTTCTCGCCATGGCGATGTTCGTGCTCGTCGTCGACACGTCGATCATGAACGTCTCGATCTCGGCGGTGGTGAAGGAGCTCGGCACGACCGCCAGCGGCGTGCAGGGCGCGATCGCCCTCGAGGCCCTCGTCTCCGCGGCCTTCATCCTCATCGGCGGCAAGACCGGCGACCTCATCGGTCGCAAGCTCGCCTACATCCTGGGCCTCTGCGGCTACGCCGTCGGCGCGGTCGCGATGACGTTCGCGACGAGCCTGACCGCCGTCATCATCTTCTGGGCGGTGATCGGCGGGATCGGGGCATCCCTTCTCCTCCCGTCGATGCAGTCGCTCATCCACGGCAACTTCGCGGGCGCCCACCAGAAGCGCGTCTACGCGCTGGTGGGCGCGTCGGCCGCGATCGCCGCGGCCGTCGGCCCACTCCTGGGCGGCTTCATCACCACCTTCTGGTCGTACCGGGTCGCCTTCGGCCTGGAGGCGGTCATCATCGCCGTCGTGCTGCTCGGCGCCGGCCTCGTGAAAGACGTCAAGTACACCGGCGACCGCTCCATCGACCTCGTGGGTGCGGCCCTCTCGGTGATCGGCATGGGCGGCGTCGTGCTCGGCATCCTGGTGTGGCAGGAGGGCGGGGGCTACGTCGGCATCATCATCGGCCTCGGCGTGGTCGCGCTCGGCGGCCTGGCGTGGTGGCTCAACTCGCGCAGGAAGAAGGGAAAGCCGGTCCTGCTGGACCCTGCGCTGTTCTCGTCGAAGCCGTTCCGCACCGGCGTGAGTGGGCAGCTGCTGCAGCAGATCGCGCTCGGCGGCACGATGATCGTGCTGCCGCTGTACCTGCAGATGGTGCTCGAGTACAACGCGCTGCAGGCCGGTCTGTCGATCGCGCCGCTGTCGCTCAGCATGTTCGCGGTCGCGATCTGGGCAGGGCGCCGCGCGAAGGGGCGCCCCGCGAACCTCATCCTGCTCGGCTTCTCGCTCGCCGCGGTCGGCCTCATCGCCATCGTGCCGCTGGTGCCCGTCGCCGACACCGGGTGGTGGCTCACGATTCCGCTCATCATCGCGGGCTCGGGCCTCGGCCTCCTGGTCTCGCAGCTCAACAACTACACGCTCTCGCCGATCTCCGACGAGCGCGTCAGCGAGGCCGCCGGCGTCAACTCCGCGGCCGGCTCTTTCGGCCTCTCGTTCGGCCTCGCGTTCGCGGGTGCCATCATGCTGGCGACCCTCGCGGCGTCGTTCACCTCGCTCGCGTACTCGAGCACGGTGCTGAGCTCCGAGCAGCAGGAGCAGGTGGCCACGGTGCTTGAGGAGGACGCCGAGCTCATGTCGAACACCGGGCTCGAGCAGCTCCTCGCCGACGAGCCGCCGGAGGCATCGGCGGAGGTGATCCGCATCAACACCGAGGCCCGCCACATCGCGCTCCAGGTGGCCCTGCTCATCCCGATCCTCGCGGCGGTGCTCGGCGTGCTCAACGGCTTCCGCATGCGACGCCTGCCCGACCCCAAGCCGAACGAGGCCGTGGAGGGGATGCTGGGCGGGTGAGCCGGCGCACGGACCGCGCGCGGGCGCAGCTCGAGCAGGTCGAAGGCGGCGAGCAGGCGATCGTCGCCTACTTCAAGGAGCGCGTGTATGCGACCTTCACGGGCCTCGCCATCGTGCTGGTCGTCTCCTCGAGCGAGCACCCCGAGGCCGACCACGCGTTCTGGGCGCTGATCCTCGGCGTCGTCGGCATCACGGCGGCGGGGTTCGTCTCGGACGTGATCTCGCACCTGTCGGTGCACCGCACGTTCCCGGGCCGCGTCGACCTCCTCATCTCCACGCGGATCGCCGGTGGCGCGCTCGGCACCCTCCTGACCCCCGGCATCCTCCTGCTTCTCGCGTTGCTGGACGTCATGCCGCTCGACGCGGCGCTGCAGGCCTCGGCCATCGTCTACATCGCGACGCTCGCCGTCATCGGCTGGTTCGCGGTGCGCCGCTCCGACCTCGCGTGGTGGAAGCAGGTGATCGCACTCGCCATCCTCGTCGCGCTCGGACTCCTGGTGGTGGGCCTCCAGACCCTTGCGCACTCGATCTGAAGGCAAGTTGAGCCGCTTCGTATCAACTTTGATTTGACGGATGCTGCACCCCAGGCGTATGGTTGAGCCATCGCGACTCAACCTCATGGTGAGCCGCGAGAAGACTTCCCTGTAACCCCGGGTGGCAGCATCCGTCTGCGCCCATATGAAGGAGAGATACACATGGCACGTGCTGTTGGAATCGACCTCGGTACGACCAACTCGGTCGTGAGCGTCCTCGAGGGCGGCGAGCCTAAGGTCATCGCGAACGCCGAAGGCTTCCGCACCACCCCGTCGGTCGTCGCGTACACCAAGGACGGCGAGGTGCTCGTCGGCGAGACCGCCAAGCGCCAGGCCGTCACCAACGTCGACCGCACCGTCTCGTCGGTCAAGCGCCACATGGGCACCGACTGGGGCTTCGACGTCGACGGCAAGCGCTGGACGCCGCAGGAGATCTCGGCGCGCATCCTCCAGAAGCTGAAGCGCGACGCCGAGCAGTACCTCGGTGACACCGTGACGGACGCCGTCATCACCGTTCCCGCGTACTTCAACGACGCCGAGCGCCAGGCCACGAAGGAGGCCGGCGAGATCTCGGGCCTCAACGTCCTGCGCATCATCAACGAGCCCACCGCGGCCGCCCTGGCCTACGGCCTCGACAAGGGCAAGGAGGACGAGCTCATCCTCGTCTTCGACCTCGGTGGCGGAACGTTCGACGTCTCCCTGCTCGAGGTGGGCAAGGACGACGACTTCTCGACGATCCAGGTGCGTGCGACCGCCGGTGACAACCGCCTCGGTGGCGACGACTGGGACCAGCGTCTCGTCGACTACCTGATCAAGCAGTTCAAGGACACCACCGGTGTCGACGTCTCGGGCGACAAGATCGCGCTGCAGCGCCTCAAGGAGGCCGCCGAGCAGGCGAAGAAGGAGCTCTCCTCGTCGACCAGCACCTCGGTCAACCTGCCGTACCTGTCGCTGACCGACTCGGGCCCCGTGTCGCTGTCGGAGACGATCACGCGCGCCAAGTTCGAGGATCTCACCAAGGACCTCCTCGACCGCACCAAGAAGCCTTTCGAGGACGTCATCCGCGAGGCCGGCATCAAGGTCGGCGACATCGACCACGTCGTGCTCGTCGGCGGCTCGACCCGCATGCCCGCCGTGTCCGAGCTCGTGATGAAGGAAGCCGGCAAGGAGCCCAACAAGGGCGTGAACCCGGACGAGGTCGTCGCCGTCGGCGCCGCCCTGCAGGCCGGTGTCCTCAAGGGCGAGCGCAAGGACGTCCTCCTCATCGACGTGACCCCCCTGAGCCTCGGCATCGAGACCAAGGGCGGCATCATGACGAAGCTCATCGAGCGCAACACCGCCATCCCGACGAAGCGCTCGGAGACCTTCACGACCGCCGACGACAACCAGCCGTCGGTCGCGATCCAGGTCTTCCAGGGCGAGCGAGAGTTCACCCGCGACAACAAGCCGCTGGGCACGTTCGAGCTGACCGGCATCGCTCCGGCTCCGCGCGGAATCCCGCAGATCGAGGTCACGTTCGACATCGACGCGAACGGCATCGTGCACGTGTCCGCCAAGGACAAGGGCACCGGCAAGGAGCAGTCGATGACGATCACCGGCGGCTCGTCGCTGCCGAAGGACGACATCGAGCGCATGGTGCGCGAGGCCGAGGAGCACGCCGCCGACGACAAGAAGCGTCGCGAGGCGGCCGAGGTGCGCAACCAGGCCGAGACCCTCTCGTACTCGATCGAGAAGCTCATCAAGGAGAACGAGGACAAGCTCCCCGCCGAGGTGAAGACCGAGGTGCAGGGCGACGTCGATGCTCTCAAGACCGCGCTCGCGGGCGAGGACGACGACGCCGTGAAGGCCGCGTTCGACAAGCTGAACCAGAGCCAGGGCAAGCTCGGCGAGGCCATCTACGCCTCGAGCCAGGCTTCGCAGTCCGCTCCGGATGCTGCGGCCGGCGACGCCGGTGACGGGCAGGCCCCGACCGACTCCGATGAGGACGTCGTCGACGCCGAGGTCGTGGACGAAGAGGACGAGAAGAAGTAACCATGGCGAACAAGGACCACAACCCGGAACCGGTCGAAGAACCGGGCGACGGCGACGAGGTCCGGCCTGAGGGTGTGGGGTCGGAGGCGAACGCCTCCGGCCCCGCGCCGCAGGACGGGCAGGACGACGAGCTCACTGTCGACGACATCCTCGGCGCTGCGCAGAACGCCGACGCCGCGGCCGAGGACGCCGTCCTCGCCGACCTCGAGTCGCAGCTGCTGAACGACCTCAAGCGCCTGCAGGCCGAGTACGCCAACTACCGCCGCCGCACCGAGGAGCAGCGCGAGGTCGAGATCGAGCGCGCCCAGGGCGCGGTCGCGAAGGGCATCCTCCCGGTGCTCGACGACCTCGACCGCGCCGAGAAGCACGGCGACCTGGAGCAGGGATCCGCCTTCGCGGCGATCGCCGAGAAGCTCCGCGGCGTCGCCGAGCGCATCGGGCTCACCACGTACGGTGCCCCCGGCGAGGTGTTCGATCCGCAGCACCACGAGGCGATCTTCCAGGTGCCGACGCCCGGCGCGACCGAGACCACGATCGTCGAGGTCGTCGAGATCGGCTACCGCCTCGGCTCGGTGGAACTGCGTCCGGCGAAGGTCGTCGTCGCGGTTCCCGCCGAGTAGCCCGAAGGAGGCTCCATGGCCAGTCAGGACTGGTTCGACAAGGACTTCTACTCGGTGCTCGGCGTCTCGAAGGACGTCAGCGAGGCGGACCTCAAGAAGACGTATCGCAAGCTCGCGCGGAAGTACCACCCCGACTCCAACCAGGGTGACGCGGCCGCCGAGGCGAAGTTCAAGGAGGTCAGCGAGGCGTACTCGGTGCTCTCCGACGCGGAGCAGCGCAAGGAGTACGACCAGATCCGCGCGATGGGCTCGGGTGCTCGATTCACGTCGGGCGGCCCGGGCGGCGCCGGCGGCTTCGAGGACGTCTTCTCGATGTTCAATCAGGGCCGCGGTGCCCGCTACCAGAGCGCCGAGGACTTCGACGACATCTTCGCGATGTTCAACCAGCAGCAGGGCGGCAGCGGCTTCGGCTCCGGGCGTTTCGGGCAGCCGCGCGGCGGTTACCGCGGCTTCGGCGGCCCGACGCGCGGCGCCGACGTCACGGCGCGCACGACGATCGACTTCGTCACGGCGACCAGGGGTGAGACCATCACGCTGGCAGGCGAGGACGGCAAGCCGTTCAAGGTGAAGATCCCCGCCGGCGTCTCGGACGGGCAGAAGATCCGGCTGCGCGGCCGCGGGCGTCACTCGCCCGACGGCGGCGAGAACGGCGACATCGTCGTGCAGGTCACCGTGCGTCCGCACCCGGTGTTCACGCGCGACGGGCTGAACCTGCGCGTCACCGTGCCCGTGACGTTCACCGAGGCTGCGCTCGGCGCCACCATCGAGGTGCCGACGCTCGGCGGCGATCCGGTGCGGCTGCGCGTCGCCCCGGGCACGCCGTCCGGCCGCGTGCTGCGCGTCAAGGGCCGCGGTGTCGAGACGGCCAAGGGCACGGGCGACCTCCTCGCCGAGGTGCAGGTGGCTGTGCCGTCCCACCTCGACGAGGCCGCGCGCGAAGCGCTCGAGCGCTTCCAGAGCCTCGAGTCGAAGGAGAACCCGCGCGCCGACCTCATGGCCAAGGCGCAGGGCTGACCGATGTACACGGTCGTTGAGCGAGCGAAGTGAGACGAGGAGGTGACGAGATGACCGAGCACGACATCGACGAGGATGCCCCGATCTTCGCGATCGCCGTCGCCGCCGAGCTGTCGGGCATGCACCCGCAGACGCTGCGTCAGTACGACCGGCTCGGATTGGTCGTCCCCGCGCGCACGCAGGGCGGATCGCGGCGCTACTCGCTGCGCCACGTGGAGCAGCTGCGCGAAGTCGCCCGCATGTCGTCGGACGGCATCGGCCTCCCGGCGATCGTGCGCATCCTCGAGCTCGAGAACCGCGTGCAGGAGCTCCACAGCCGCGTCCGCGACCTCGAGGACCGCATGCGCGCCGAACTCGAGAAGCGGCCAGGCGCCCGCGTCTTCGCGGCCGGATCGACCGGTGCGGTCGTGACGCTGCGCCACGGCACGCGCGTCCGCCGCGCGACCGAGGTCGTCGTATGGCGTCCGCGCGCGTCGCTCGCGCAGCAGAGCGAACCCGACGAGAGCCCGGCGGGCTGATTCAGCGAAGAGGGGGGGACGGATGCCGTCCCCTCCCTCTTCGCGTGCGTTCGCGGTCGCGCGTCAGACGCGTCGCGCGCGTCGGGCGGCGAGAAGCACGCCGAGGGCGATCAGGCCGACGGCTCCGAGCGGGACGAGGGGCGAGAGCCCTCCGCCACCCGTCGCCGGGAGCGGGCGAGTGGACGCCGTGTTCGTGAGCGTCAGTTCCGCCGTCTGGGGCGTCCGCACCTCTGACATCGGCAGCGTGACCTTCCCGTCCTCGTCGGGGACGAGGGCCTCGCCATCGACCGTCCACACCGGCGACCCCCAGTCGACCCCAGGGATCGATGGCAGGTCTGCTTCGCGCGCCTGGATGATCGTGCCGACGGGGAAGTACGGCGACGTGATCGTGACGTTCGGCTCGAGCTCGATGCGGGGCTGGGCGACGCCGTCGAGCCACCAGTCGGCAGGGAACGTGGTGCTCGCCGGGACCGACGACCCGCCATCGCCCGCAACGACCTTCGTGACGGCCCAGCGGGTCATCGCGACGACGGAGTTCGTGACCTCGAGCACGGGGGGCGTCTCGCCGGGCCCGATCTCGACGAAGCTCGCCGGGCTCCACGTCGTCTCGCCCCACTCGTAGCCCGGGGGCAGTGCGGACGCGTCGGGCTCCTCTTCGAGGAGATTGACGATCGTGCCGATCGGGAAGGAGATCGGGGCGCCTTGGCCGTCGACCGGACCCGCCGGCGTCCCGTCGGCAGGCAGCTCGAACCGGCCCACCAGCACGTCGCGACTCGGCAGGTGCGCCACGTAGTCGATCGTGAACGAGTCGACGAGGAGGTCGTCCGGATCGATGCCGTCCATGTTCTTCTGCACGAGGAACGTTCCCTCGATGAGCGACGCGTCGTTGGTGAGCGTCGCGTGCACCACGGCCTGGTCGTCGACGCCGATCGTGAGCTGTTCGAGGTCGAACGCGGCGCCGAGCCAGGAGAGGTGCCGGATGGTCGGCGTGACCTGCTCCTCATACGTCACGACGGTGCCGTAGGGGAACAGCAGCGGCTCGCCCGCGTCGTCGACGGGGCCGACCGGCGCGCCGTTGCCGGGGACCCGCAGCACGCCCTCCTGGATCACGTCCTCGGGCTCGGTCGTCGGGAAATACGCCGTCCAGGCGACGGTGAACTCGAGGCCCGGGGGCACCTGGTCGGGCGGGACGCCGTCGAACTCCTTCGAGATCGTGAAGGTGCCCTCCTTGAGCGCGTTCGTCACCTCGACCTCGATGTCGGCAGCCGAGTCGGGCGGAAGGGGGATGTCCACGACGTCCCCGAAGCCGTCCGGCTGGTATGGAGTCGTCACGCCGTCGACCGTGACGTTGAAGACGGGCGGCACCCAATCGTCGACGTTCGCCACGGTGTCACCCTCGAACGTCGGCGCAAGCTCGGCCAGCTCCAGCGTCTCGGCGCCCGTCTCGAGGTCCTCGATCAGCTGGGGCTCACCCACCGGCAGGGGAAGGGTCGCCCGCTCAGGGGCGGGGTTCGTGTTGTAGGTGACCTCGTAGCCGAACCGCGGGTCCGCGGCCGAGCCGGTCGCGGACTTGACGATCGTGATCGTGCGGCCATCGTCGGTCGGAGTGACGAGGTTCGTCAGCTCGACCTCCACCGTCGTGCCGGCCTCGGTGATCACGAACGAGCGCCCGGGGTTCCACCCGATGCCGCTCCAGTCGTACCCCGGCGGCGGATCGATGCCGTCGAGGTTCTCGGTGAGGATGATGCGGGTGCCCACCGGGAAGGCGATCGGGGCGCCGTTCCCGTCGACCGGGACGACGGGCGTGCCGGTGAAAGGCACGTTCATCGTGCCGGTGCCGATCTGCTCGCCGCCGTATCGGGCGATCCACGTCACGGGCACCGTCCCCTCGAGGACCGGAGGTTCGCCCGACGGATCATCGATCGACTTCGAGACGCTGAAGGTGCCCGTCACCCGGGTCGCCGTGTTCGTGACGACCACCTGGGCGGTGCCGGTGCCCACGATCAGCGGGTTCGGGTCGATCTCGACGTCGCCCCATGCCCAGCCGGGGATGGTCTCGGGCGTGATCTCCTCGAAGGTGATCTCCGTGCCCGCCGGGAACCGTTCGCCCGCGGGGACCGGAGTGCCGTCGGCCGGTACCTCGAGTGAGCCGACGGTGACGTTGCCGTCCGGGTCCACGGCGCGGTAGTTGACGGTGAACGTCGCCCCCGCGGGAAGATCACCGGGCTGGATGCCGCCCGACAGGGCCTTGCGCACCACGAAGGTGCCGCTGGCGTCGTCGCACGAGATCTCCCCGGCGAACAGGAACGAGTGGACCTCGCCGCCCTGGATGATGACGTTCTGACCGATCACCTGGCCGTCGAGCGGCGCGGCGTTCACGGTGACCGAGGCGTTCGGGGCGTAGATCGAGCCGTCGATGCGGGCCTGGCCGGCGGTCACGGTGACGTCGCCGGTCAGCTGTGAGAGGTCCCACACGATGTACGGGGAGTGCGCGCCCTGCGGATCCGCCCGCGCACCGATCACCTCGGTCGTCCCGGCGGGCACCCGGATGACCAGCGGATTCGACACACCGGGCGTCGGCCCGGGGGAGAACTGGATGAGCGACGCACCGGCGATCGCGGCGTAGTCCACGATGTTCGGCTGGTCCGGGCTCAGCTCCTCGAGGACGACGCGGTCGCCCGCGTCCTCGGCCACGCCGACGGGGTAGCCGACGCCGGTGGTGGGGTCGGCGATGTCGTCGAAGCAGCTCGACGCCTCCTCCCACGACGCGTCTCGGTTCGCCTCGACGTAGTCGGCGACGGCGGTGTCGGAAGTGTTCGCCGTGTAGATGCTGCCGTTGCCGGCCGCACCGGACGGGGGCGCAGCATCCGCCGGGTACTGCTGGTGGGTCGCGTCGATCAGCGGGGTCTGGTCGGCGTTGGAGGGGTTCTGGTTCAGGCGCAGCCAGTCCGCGCGCGTGAACGCCTTCCACTCGGGGTCGCGCTCGACCATCTTGAGGTCGCCCCACAGCGCCGGGTCCGCCGTGCCGGCGCTCGTGATGGCGAGGATGCCGGTGCTCGCGGTGCTGTACTCGCCGACGAGGAACCGGGTGGGGTCGCCATCGACCGTCGGCAGATCGTAGTTCCCCGTGCCGGCGGAGACGTGGATGATCGTGTACTGCCCGCTGCTGCCCTGGACCGTGGCGGTCCCGCCGACCGCGATGCTGCCCTCGGTCTCCTGGTTCTGCAGCAGCGCATCTTCGCGGGCGTAGACCGTGAAGCCGCCGGCGATCGCGAAGGGGTTGACGGACTCGGGATAGGCGGCCGCCGCGGGCTGAGGATCGATCGCTCCGGCCAGGCCGGCTCCGGTGGTGGCCAGCAGCGCGGCCGTGAGACTGGCGACGAAGCTGCGCATCCGGCGACGCGGGCGATCGAATACAGGCATGCGTGGGACCCCCTCCTCGCCCGCACGCGTCGGGAGCGCGGGGCACAGTCCTTCGACCCTATCGGGACACGTCAACCGGACAGCCGGTGGATCTCGCGGTGGACGCTGAGCCGTCACATGATGGACACATGCCGACTCTCGACGACGTCCGCGCCATCGCGCTCGGGTTCCCCGACGTGATCGAGCGCGTCGACGGACACCGCGGCGGGGTGGGGTGGCGCACACCCGCCGGCCTCTTCGTGTGGCAGCGCGGCCCGAGCGGCCGCGACCTCGATCAGCTCGCGGCCCTCGGGCGCGAGTGGCCGCCGGGCGACGTCGTGGGCGTGCGAACGGACGGCGCTCAGGTCAAGGCGGCGCTGCTCGAGACCTACCCCGGCGTGTTCTTCACCATCCCGCACTTCGACGGCTACCCCGCCGTGCTCGTGCGTCTCGACCGCATCGATCTCGCGCAGCTGCGCGAGGTCATCACCGATGCCTGGCTGCTCAAGGTGACCAAGCGCGTCGCGAACGAGTGGCTCGCCGCGCACCCGCCGCAAACCGGATAGCGCTCAGAGGACTCCCGCGTCGTACCTCGTCGCGCCGGCCACCACAGTGCGCACGACCCGGGCGGTCAGCAGCGACTCGGGACCATCGGCGAACGGGTCGGCGTCGATGATCGCGAAGTCCGCGGCCAGCCCCGCCTCGAGCCGGCCGCGCGTCGCGCCGTCGCCCACGGAGGCGGCAGCATCCCTCGTCGCATGTCCGAGCGCCTGGGCGAGGGGCAGCGCGAACTGCGGGTGCCGCGGGGTGAACGAGTCGTCGAGCGCGGAGCGGCGGGTCGCCGCGATATACATGTTCGGGAGGGCCTCGTGCGGTGCGGTGGGAGCGTCGGTCGAGAAGGCCAGCAGAGCGCCGGCGTCGACGTACTCGGGCCACGCGAACGCGCGGTCGACGCGCTCGTCGCCGAGCATCGCGGCCCAGTTGTCGAAGATGGCCGGGTCGGCGTGCACGGGCTGCATGGATGCCGTCACCCCGAGTCGCGCCATGCGCTCGGCCGTGCCAGGGGAGGCGTACTCGAGGTGCTCGATGCGGTGACGACGCGGGCGGTCGCCGTTCGCCTCGGCAGCGTGCTCGAGCGCGTCGAGGGCGATGTCGCTGGCCAGATCGCCGATCGCGTGCAGCGCGACCTGCAGCCCCGCCGCGTCGGCGGCGGCGACGACGGGCGTGATGTCGGCGAGCGACCAGATCGGCTGCGCGTTCGAGCCGTTGGAATACGGATGCCGCATCGCGGCGGTGCACGCATCGATGACGCCGTCGATCACGAGCTTGATGCCGACGATCCGCAGCCAGGGCGAGCGCACCGTCTCGGCGAGCTCGGCGGCCCGGGCCACCTGTGCGAGGTTCGCCGCCTCGTCGCCGGTGTTCTCGACGAACCAGTGGGCGGCGACGCGCACCGGCAGGTGCCCGCCGCGCCGCTCGGCTGCCCGCTGGAACGCCGCGAGTCCGAGGTCGTCGAACGCCATGTCGACCGCTCCGGTCACGCCGGTGGCGGCGTAGGCGGCGAGCGTGCGCTCGACCGCGGCGTCGCGGGCGGTGTCGTCGGTCTGGTCCGCCAGGAACGCCCACACGTGCGTCTGCGCGGCCGTCTCGTACAGCATGCCGTCGGGCTCGCCGTCGGCGTCGCGGCCGATGCGCCCGCCCAGGGGATCGGGGGTGTCACGGGTGATCCCGAGCTCGGCGAGAGCCGCCGAGTTCACCCAGCACGAGTGGTAATCGTTGGCGTCGAGGTAGACCGGCACGTCCGCGACCGCGGCGTCGATCATGGCGGCCGTGGGCCTGCCGCCGGGAACCGAGTCGAACAGCCATCCGCGGCCCAGCACGCGCGCGGCGTCGGGCTGCGCCGCCCGCGCGGAACGGAGGCGCTCCTGGATGTCGGCGAGCGTGCGGGCATCGGTGAGCCCCACCCGCCCGAGGGCCTCGCCCATCATCACGAGGTGCGTGTGTGCGTCGGTGAATCCGGGGAGCAGCAGCCGGCCGTCGAGGTCGACGACGGCGGCCTCCGTGCCCGCCGCGGCGCGGGCGCCCTCCGCATCGCCCGCGAACACGACCCCGTCGCCGGCGACGACGAGGGCCTCGGCCCAGGGCTCCGCGCCCGCGGTGAAGATGCGTCCTCCGGTGTAGATGGTGGCGGTCATGCGTGGAGCTCCTCGGTCTCTGCGGCAGCGGTGTCGACAGCGGCCTGGGCCGCAGCATCTCTCTCCACCCTCGTCGAGACCGCCGCGACGATCGCCGCCGGGATCGCGAGCACGAAGCTCGCCACGCACAGCACGACGGTGAATCCCTGGTAGCCGAACGCTTCGACGAGGGCCGCGCCGATGATCGGCGTGAGCGCCGACCCGACGAGGTACACCGCGAGCAGGGGGCCCGACCAGCGGCCGTCCGCGTCGAGGGCGGCCGAGGTGGAGACGAAGTACATGAAGGCGATCGCGTAGATGGTGTTCCAGACGATGAAGAGCGTGATGAACGCCGTCTGGTCGCCCGCGAAGCCGAGCGCGATCTTCAGGGCACCGCCGGCGACGAGCAGCACGACGAGGGGGACCGCGCGGCCGAGCCGGTTGCCGACGACCATGAGCAGCACGGAGCCCACGAGCCCGCCCGCGGTCGCACCGCTCAGCGCGAGACCCAGCCCCTCGGGGGTGAGTCCCGCCTGCTCGCCGCCCATGACGCCGGCCATGGCCCACAGCGAGTCCTCGCTCGCCGCCCACAGGGCGAAGGTCACCAGCAGCGCGAAGCCGGCCATCGTGACGGTGCGCGACGCCGAGCGTGCGCGGACGCTCCGCACGACCCCCGTCTCGGGGATCGTGACCGGCATGGCTTCGGGCACCGCCGCGGCCGCCTGCGGGTCGATGACGGGCGCCACCGGAAGCCAGCCGACCGCCACCAGGCCGATGAGGCAGAACAGCGCGAGGGCGCCGAAGACGTCGAGCGGTGCGAGGCCGATCAGCGGGATCACCGCGAGCACGATGGTGATGACCCCGCGGTTCGCGAGGCCGTTGAAGCCCGCGACGCGATCCGGGTTGCGGAACGCGGCGAGGGCGGCGCCGGCGGCGGCGACCGCGCAGCCCGCGCCGACGCCGCCGACGAGGAGCCCGGTGATCGCGATGCCCGCCGACGGGACGAGTGCCGCCGCGGCGAACCCGAGGAGCCCGGCCGCCAGGCCGATGCGCGCGACCGTGCGGCGATGCGCTCCGGCGCACAGCGGCGCCGTCGCGAGACCGGTGACCGCGGTGGCGAGCAGCGTCGCGGTGACGATCCAGCTCGCGGTGAGCACGTCCGTGCCGAACCCGGTCTGCAGGGCGGGGATCATGTACGGCGAGAGGTTGACGCCGAGGTAGCCGGCGATGCCGATGGCGAAAGTCGCGGCTGCGGTCGGGAACCGCAGGGGCACGCGAGCGGTGAGGTCGTTCATACGGGATCCTCCTGTCGTTTCCTGCACGACGGTGTGCGACACCCGGCCAGCCTGGCCGGTAAACGAACGGTATTCGTTTATTGTTGCACGGGTGTGACGGATCCGGGAAGCCCCGATGACGGCGGACCCGCCGAAGCTAGGCTGACCGGGATGGAGGGAGACGGATGCCGCGTCCTCGCGTGAACCTGCTGTCGGTCGATCTCATCGCCGACGCCGCGATCGAGCTCGCCGACTCCGGCGACACGTTCGGCGTCAACGCCCTCGCCCGCAAGCTCGGCGTCACGCCGTCGTCGCTGTACAACCACGTCGACGGCAAGGACGCCATCATCGAGCTCATGCGCTCGCGGCTCGGCGCGCGGTACTTCCCCGATCCGATCACGGGGGAGTGGGACGAGATCGTGACGGGGACGGTGCGGGGCCTGCGCCACCTGTATGCCGATCACCCGCTGATCGTGCCGCTCATCGTCGGCAAGACGATCACCGATCCCGGTGTCATCGGCAGCTACGACCGGCTCGCCACCGCGCTCGTCGGCGCGGGCGTGCCCGACGACGAGGTGCTCGCCATCGTCGCCATCGTCGACGCGTATGCGATCGGCTTCGGCCTGGACCTCGCGTCGCCCGACGAGATCTGGCAGCCGACCGTGCCCACCGCGACGCTCGGACGACTGATCACGGATGCCGCGCACGGCGCCGAGCGCAGCGACGCCGCCTTCGAGATCGGTCTCGAGATGCTCGTCGCATCGCTGCGCCTGCGGCTGCAGAACCGCCGCTGAACCTCAGCTCGCCGCGTCGACTCCGCGGTGCGTGCGGAACAGCTGCCAGTCGGCGCGTGAGAGGTCGGCGTACGCGTACGCCCACTCCAGGATCGCCTCGCCAGCCACACGGCCCCCGCCGACGTAGCCCGCCACGGCCGCGGAAGCGGGGGACTGGCCATGCGCCCGGGCCAGCGTCGCCGCGCACGCGTCGGCGTACCAGAGGAACGCGGAGTCGTCGAGCTCGTCCATGTCGAATCCGCCCTTCTTGTCGCGGAACTGACGGACATAGAAGTCGCGCTGGGCGCCGTACGTCGTGCGGCGGACGAAACCGAGGAAGGGGTCCGACACCGACTGGAGGATGCGCTGCATGCCGACCACGCGGCCCCCGTCGCCGTACTCGTCGATGAACCGCGTGACGACGTCCGGCTGCTCGGCCTTGCCGTACTGGATCAGCACGCTCTTGCCCGCCTCCTTGCCCTGGAGCAGCAGCACGCCGCCGTCGCCGTCCTGCATCGAGATCACGAAGCAGCGTGTGCCGACGCTGCCCACCCCCACGACGCGCAGGGCGATGTCCGACATGCGGTACTTCTGCAGCAGCGCGCGGATGTCGATGTTGGCCGACTGCACGTACTGGTCGAAGACGCCGAGGACCCGCTCCTCCGACTGGGCGTCGATGTGGGTCATCGTCGGCGGCGCCTCGACGAAGACGACCCTGCCCTCTGCGTCGACCTGAGTCATCTTCTTCGCCGCGCGGGCGCCGGTGCGCTTCTCGGCCTCCTTGATCGCGGAGTCGATGGCGGCGCGGGTGTCGGCGTCCACGGCTCGCTCGGCGGCCATGGCGTCGAAGCGGTCGTAGTAGCGCTTCAGCGGGCTGCGCTTGGCGCCGGTGCCGATCGCACGCGCATAGACGCGCACCGCGTCCAGCGATGCCTCACGCACGACGGAGTCGGCGCGCCCGGTCGATTGCCCGGCGATGACGATGCTGGTGACCAGGCGCTTCACGTCCCACTCCCACGGCGCCCAGGCGGACTCGTCGAAGTCGTTGAGGTCGAACACGAGGGTGCGCTGCGGTGACGCGTACAGGCCGAAGTTCGACACGTGCGCGTCGCCGCAGGACCCGACGCTCACTCCGCTGGTGGGCGATCGCGAGAGGTCCGCGGCCATCAGGGCGGCCGTCCCGCGGTAGAAGGCGAAGGCGCTCGCGGCCATGCGCTCGGTGCGCACCGGCACGAGCTCGGGAACCCGGTCCGCGTCCTGTGCGTCGAGGATCGCCATCGGGTCGCGGTCGTTCGTCGGCAGCTCGGCGAGCGACTCCCGGGGAGTGTGTTCGCGGGCGGCGCGGCCATCGGCGATGTGGTCGGCGTACGACGGCAGAGGGGCCCACGTGCGGCCGATGGGCGAGGCGTCGATCGGAGACATGGGCCCAGTGTGGCACTGAGCAGCACCGGGCGGGAAGAGCGGTACCCTGGCGCCGTGACCCGCGCCGCGCAGCCCGCAACACCCCCTGCGATCTCGCCGGGCCTGCGTGTGCTCCTCGTGCTGGCCGCCAGCGTGATCGTGCTCGCCGGCGTGTACTTCGCGCGGAGCCTGATCGGGCCGCTGGCGCTCGCCATCGTCCTCGTCGTGATCTGCGAGCCCGTCCGTCGTCCGCTCGAGCGCCGCGGCTGGCCTCGCTGGGCGGGTACGACCGCTGTCATCCTGCTCGCCTACCTGGTGCTTGCGGTCATGGGCGTGCTGCTGTGGGTCGCCGGCGTGCAGTTCGCGGGCCTCGTGTCGGACTACCTCGACCAGCTGCGCGGCAGCCTCGATGACGTCCTCGCGTGGCTGCAGTCCGCCGGCCTGGATCAGCAGGCGACGGATGCTGCGGCCTCGGTGCTCGACCCCAAGGCGCTGCTGGGACTCGTGGGGAGCATCGGGGGCACGGTGATCGGGGTGGTCACGGCCCTCTTCTTCGTCGTCTCCTACATCATCTTCACGGCGGCCGACGCGGCGCGGTACCGCGACGCGGAGCGGGTCTTCGGCGCCGGCCGCCGCCCGGTCCTCGCCCGGATCGGACGCCTCAACACCGGTGTCCGCCGGTACTACGTCGTCAATGCGTCGTTCGGCGCGATCGTCGCGATCATCGACGGCCTGGCGCTGTGGGCCCTCGGCGTTCCCGCGCCGATCGTGTGGGCGGTGCTCGCGTTCGTGACGAACTTCATCCCCAACATCGGGTTCGTCCTCGGCCTCATCCCGCCGGCCGTCCTCGCGTTCGTCGTCGGCGGCTGGCCGATGTTCCTCGCGGTCATCGCGATCTACTGCGTCGTCAACGTGGTGCTGCAGGTGCTCGTGCAACCGAAGTTCGTGAGCGACGCGGTCGACCTCAGTCTCACGCTGAGCTTCTTCTCGGTCGTGTTCTGGACGTTCGTGATCGGCCCGCTGGGTGCGATCCTCTCGATCCCGCTGACGTTGTTCGTCAGGACGCTGGTGCTCGAGGGCGACCCTGGCTCACTATGGCTGCGGTGGCTGTCCGGAGACCGCACGGCCACTCCCGCGTCCGCCGCCCGTGAATCACTCTCCGATTCCTGACCCACCTCTCGCCCGCACCACTCGAGTCCTCCCGGAGCCCCCGATGACCCAGACCTCTCTCGATCGACCCGCCCCCGGGCAGCCTGCCTCGCCCCGCCGGAGCGGGGGAGTGTTCGACGCATCGAGTGAGCGATCGCTCGAGTCGCTCGCCCTCGGCGTCGGCGCGGTCTCGTTCGTCCTCGTCGCCCTCGTCTCCCTGATCGCGTTCCAGTTCGAGGCCGCGCCGATCTCGGGACCCGGCTCGGTCGGCCAGTTCGCGGCGATCGCCTCGGGCGTCGTCGCCTTCCTGGCTGTGATCGCGGGCCGGATCGTCGTGCACCGTCATGAAGGAGGCGACCGCCTGCGCGTGCTGGACTACATCGACGTCGCGGCCCTCGCCTTCGCGCACGGCGTGATCGCGCTGCTCGGATGGACGCTGCTCGCGGTCATCCTCGAGCAGGCCTTCATCGGCGCGACGGTCTTCGCGCTGCCGGTGCTGCTGCTTGCGGGCGCCACCGCCGCGATGACCGGCGATCTCGCGTTCTACTCCGCCACGCACATGGACCTGCAGCTGCTGGCAGTGGTGCTCGCCGTGTTCCTGGTGTTCGGCGTCCTCGCCAGCATGCTGACCGCGAGCGACCCGGACTGGTGGAAGGACAACCTCAGCGCCCTCGGCATGTCGTCGAACGTCTCGGCCTTCGCGTTCAACATCACGATCATCGTCGCCGGCTTCCTCGTGACGACGCTCGCCCGCTACTCGACGCGCGGCATCCCGACGGAGAACCCTAAGGGGATCGGGCGCGTGCGCGTGACCCTCATCGTGCTCGGCGTGTTCCTGGGGCTCGTGGGCGTGTTCCCGGTGGACCAGTTCTTCGCGCTGCACACCGGCGTCGCGTCGGGCATGGTCGCGGCGTTCGGCGTGCTCGTCATCGCGCTTCCGAAGTGGATCACCGGCATCTCGCGGGCCTTCGTCGTCCTCGGCTGGCTCTTCCTCGCGGTCACCCTGCTGCTCGCGGTCTTCTTCTTCATCGGCTACTACACGCTGACCGCCGTGGAACTGGTGGCGGGCATCCTGGTGTTCACGTGGATCGTGCTGTTCATCCGCAATGCGGGGGCGCTGCAGCAGGACTCGCGGCAGGCGGCGTCAGCGGACTGAGGCCGCCTGCTCCCAGGGGAGGCGGGCGGGCGTGCGCTCGCGCGCGAGGTCGTCGGGCGTGATGAGCATGTCGCGCGCCCGCGTCACGACCAGCCATGTGGGCAGAACGATGATGCAGAGCATCGGCAGCACCGTGATGTCGTCCACGAGGGCGACGGCCACGAAGAGCGCGACCCAGCCGTCGCGCGCGATCGCCAGGACGACGCCGAGGATGCCGCACGCCACCGCGAGTGAGAGCGGGAGCCCGGGGAGGAGCGCGCCGCCCAGCAGGCCCGCCGCCACGCCGAGGAAGACCGCGGGGAAGATGCGACCGCCGCGGAATCCCGCCGAGGCCGCCACCACGAGCGCCGCCATCTTGACGAGCAGGATGATCGTGAGCTGTCCGGGCGGGTAGGCGTCGGGGTCGGCGAGCAGCTCTGCGCTCTGGTCGAGGCCCTTGAACAGGGTGATCGGTCCGCCGATCGCGCCCAGCAGGCCCAGCACCACGCCCCCGAGCGCGGTGAAGAGCAGTGGATGCCGCAGCGCGTGGAACGCGCGGTGCACCAGCGGGAAGAGATAGATGCCGACGAGGCCGAAGGCGGCCGCGCCGCACGCGATGAGCGACCCGGTGAGCAGATCGAACGGCTGCGGGCTGCCGTACGGGTCGAACGGAGACTGCGCTCCGAAACCGCCGCCGAGAAGGTAGGTCGTGACGGACCCGGCGCCTGCGGCGACAAGCGGGAGAAAGAGCTTGTCCCACAGCGAGCCGCCCATCTTGAACTCGCCGACCATGCCGGTGAAGACGAGCGCCGCCGCGACGGGCGTGCCGAACAGCGCACCGATCGTCGCCGAGATGGCCAGCGCGCCGATGAGGGCGGGCGGCACGGCCTTCGAGATCCGGGCGATGATCGCCACTGCCAGGGAGACGTTGATGGCGATGATCGGGTTCTCGGGGCCGAGACTGACGCCGCCGGCGAGGCTGAGGATGACGACGACCGCGAGCCCGGGCAGCACCGACAGCTGGAGCGGCGTTGCCGCGAGCTCGGTCGTCGCCGAGTCGGGGCCGGCGTGGCCGGGTACGAGCCACACCACCAGCCCGACCGCGATTCCGGTGAACGTCAGCACGGCGAAGATCCACCATGGCGAGTCCGACGCGATACCCAGCGACTTCGGCAGGTTCGTCCAGAGCCCGTCGTCGAGCTGATCGGCGAGGAGGTCGACGGCGCGCAGCGAGAGCGCTGACAGGACGCCGATGAGAATCGCCGGGATCGACAGCAGCACCAGCCGGCGGACAGTGAGCTGCGGTCCCGGCGGCGTGGCCGGTGCGGGCGAGGCGGTGGACGGGCCGGGCATGGGCACACGATATCGGCAGGGGGTCACCATCGCGAGGATCGCAGGCGACACGATCGTGCACCGTGGGGCGCGTCCACGCGCACCACGGAGCGGCATGCGCCATGATTCGGCTGTGGACGAGCACACCTGGCACAAGCGGACGCAGACTCCGCTGATCATCGCGAGTCTCGCGTACCTCGTGGCCTATTCGTGGCGTGTGATCGGCGACCTGCAGGGACCCGGCTGGACCATCGCCACGGTCGTGGTGCTCGTCACCTGGGCGATGTTCATCGCCGACTATCTCGTGCGCCTGAGCCTCGCCGAGAACAAGCGGGTGTGGTTCCGCAGGCATCTGCCCGCGCTGGCGTTCGCGCTGGTTCCGGTGCTGCGGCTCGTCCGCCTGCTGCGGTTCCTGACGCACATCCCGGGGATGAAGACGACCGCCGGCGGTGTACTGCGCACGCAGATCCTCGTCTACGGCGTGGGCGCATCGCTGATCCTGATCTACATCGCGTCGCTTGCCGTGCTCGAGGCCGAGCGCCACGCGCCCGGCGCCAACATCACGACGTTCGACATCGCGATCTGGTGGTCGTGCGTGACGGTCACGACAACCGGCTACGGCGACTACACGCCCGTGACGGGTGCCGGCCGATGGGTCGGCGTCGGGCTCATGTTCGGCGGGGTCGCGCTGGCCGGAGTGATCACGGCGACGCTGGCATCGTGGGTGCTCGAGCGTGCTGCCCGCGACCACGACGACGAGGAGCCCGCGACGCGTGCACAGCTGCGTGCGCTGATCGAGAGGATCGACGCGCTCACGTCGCCCCCCACGCAGGGCGGCGCGCCGGGACCGGAGCGCGGACCCGAACCGAGGGGCGACGGCGGCGACGACCGCCCGGGCGGCTGAGCAGCGGCGTTCGTCAGGTCGAGCCAAGGTATCCGCGCCGAGACCGGGGACGTTGCCACCGGTTTCGGCGGGAATCCCTCGGCTCGGCGAATCGGGGCGGACCTCCGGCGCACATCGCACCGGCGGGCGCAGCATCCGTCCCTCTCCTATGCAAGAAGGCCGCGTCCCCGGCGGGGGTCGCGGCCTTCTCGACGATGCGCGTCAGGAGAGCAGCTTGGCCTTCGCGGCCGCGAACTCCTCGTCCGACAGGATGCCCTGAGCGTGCAGCTGCGCGAGCTGCGTGATCTTGGCCATCATGTCGTCCTGAGCGGGCGCAGCGGCCGGAGCCGGCGCCTGCGTGGCCTGGGCGTTGGCGACGGCCTGCGCCGCCGCCTGGTCCATGGCCGCCTGCTGGGCCTGCGCCTCATACGCCTGCTGCTGCGACTGGTCGTAGTACTTCTGCTGCTGGTGGCGTGCGACGCTGCCCGAGACGGCCGTCGCGGTTCCTGCGACGACAGCGGTGCGGGCGGCCATGCCGATCAGGCCGGGACGGCCCATTCTTCCGAGTGGCATGTGTCTTTCCTCCTTCAGTCCGCGTTCTCGGCGAGGAACGCGTTGACGATCGGTGCCGGGATGCCCTCGCGGGCGATGACGGCGCCACCGGCGTCGTAGAGCGCCGCGGCGAACGACTTCGCCCACAGCAGCTCGATGACGAGGATCGCGGCCGACGAGCCCGGCTCGAGGTTCTCGGCGAGGTAGAGGATGTCGTCCTGGCCCGCGAGTCCGGCGAGATCGAGCGCCGGGGCGCCGTCGTCGATCGTGTCGGAGAGCTCGAGCACCTCGATCTCGCCTTCGGGCGAGCGACGCGCGAACACGAGGTCGAGCACGTTCACCGTGCCCGAGGCGACGAGGTCATCGATCGCCTGGAGCACCGCCGGGCCCGGGCGATCGCCCTCGAAGCCGATCGCGTAGAACTCGATCGGACCGTAGTCGAAGGTCGTCATGTCTTCTCCTGTTCCGGTGCCGGCTTACGCCGCCAGCGCCTTGGCCTTGAGTGCCTCGAATTCGGCCTGCGAGATCGCGCCCGAGTCGAGCAGCGACTTCGCCTTCGCAATGTCGTCGGTCGCGCTGGAGCCGCCGGACCCAGCCGTCTGCCGGATGTACGCGTCCTGGGCGGCGCGGAGCTCCTGCGCCTGCGCGATCGAGCGCTTCTGCATGCCGTTGCCGCGGGCGATCAGGTAGACCAGCGCAGTGAGGAACGGGACGAAGATCAGGAACAGGATCCAGATGGCCTTCAGCCAGCCGTTGAGCGAGTCGTCGCGGAACAGGTCGCCGATGATCGAGAAGAGCACCATCAGATACGCGACGAAGACGAAGATCCAGAAGAACCAGAGGATGAAGTCCCAGATGCCGCCACCCATGTCACACCAGCTTTCTCGACGGGACGAGCCGTCGAATCGATTGTCGGAGGGACCGACCATGTCGTGGCCATCCCCTGGCAGAACCGTACTACCTAAACGCGGCAGACGAGCAACGAAAATCCGTGCCGCGTCGGACTGTTCCCCCGGCGTTCAAAGGCCCCATTATTAGGGCATGACCGACCCCGCCGAACCCGTCACCTCGTCCGTGTCCGCCGAAGAGGTGGTCGGGGTGACACAGGAGCGCCCCCACCGCTTCCCGAAGGTGCTGGCAGGGCTCGACCATCCGCTCGCGACGGGCTTCATGGTCACCATCGGCGTTCTGGGGGCGATCGTCCTCGGATCGGCCATCGGGTCGATCTCGACGATCCTCGTCTACATCATCCTGGGCATGTTCCTCGCCATCGGCCTCGACCCCATCGTGCGGATGCTCGAGCGCCACAAGGTCAAGCGGGGCGCCGGCATCGCGATCGTCTTCGGCGGCTTCGCGCTGGTCATGGTGGCGTTCTTCGTCTTCGTTCTGCCGCCGGTCATCGCCCAGATCGTGCAACTGGTGCAGGCGATCCCCGAGCTGGTCGAGAACATCCCGCAGTCCGACTGGTTCGCGCGGCTGAGTCCCGACGCGCAGGTCGCGGTGCTCGGAGCCCTCGAGCAGATCGCCACGTGGATCTCGGCGCCGTCGACGCTCGCGGCACTCGGCGGCGGTGTGCTGGCGGTCGGCGTCGGCTTCGTCGCGGCGATCTCGGCGAGCTTCGTCGTCATAGCGCTGACGCTGTACTTCCTCGCGTCGCTGACGGCCGCCAAGCGTGCCTTCTACGACCTCGCCCCGGCCCACAGCCGCGTGCGCCTCGCGGACCTCACCGAGCGCATCACCGACTCCGTCGGCAGCGCCCTGATCGGCTCGGTCATCCTCTCGTCGATCAACGCGGCCGTGGTGTTCGTCCTCCACGTCGTGATCCAGCTGCCGTTCCCCGCACTCATGGCCGTCATCGCCTTCGTGGTGACGCTGATCCCGCTGTTCGGCTCGGTGATCTTCTGGATCTTCGCGTCGATCATCGCGCTGTTCACGAGCCCGGAGCAGGCGCTGATCTTCTTCATCGCGTACCTCGTCTACATCCAGATCGAGTCCTACGTCGTCAGCCCGCGCGTCATGAACAAGGCGATCGAGATCCCCGCCGCCCTCGTCCTCATCGGCGCCCTCGCCGGTGGCGCGCTCGCCGGCATCGTCGGCGTCCTGGTCGCCCTGCCCGTGATGGCATCGATCCTGCTGATCATCCGCGAGGTCGTTGTGCCGCGGCAGAACCTCAAGGTCTAGCGGGTTCTCTGCGTGTGGGGACGGATGCCTCAGGCCGAGGCATCCGTCTTCCCACACCCCCCCCGCGCGGCGCGTCCAGCGCGGGGCGCACGATGCCTCCCGCTCCTCAACTGAGGACCGTCGCCGAGTTGAGGAGTGCACAGGGACGGATGCTCCGCATCTCGGCGCACCTCCTCATTTGAGGAAGCGGATCGAGTCCCGGCGCGCGGCGTTTCCGCGGCTCGGGCACGGAGCCGTCCTCAATTGAGGAGCGTTGCCGAGTTGAGGACCGTCCGCCGCGGACAGGCTCCGCATCTGGGCGCAGCTCCTCAACTGAGGAGCACACACTCGTCGTGCGCCGAAGCAGGGCCGTGCTGACGGTGCTGTTCGGCGATACGTCGGGATCGCGGGGTCAGCGCGCGAGGTGCAGACCCTGGGCGACGGCGTTCATCACGAGCTGCTGGACATGAGGCCAGTCATCCATGACCTGTCTGTAACCGACACGGATCACGTGGTAGCCGCGGAGCATGAGCTCGGCATCGTGCCGGTTGTCGGAGTCGCGCTGGAGTCCGACATGGTGCCCACCGTCGATCTGCAGGACAAGCCGGTCGCCGATGAGGAAGTCGACGCGATGCCCATGAAGCCAGATCTGGTGGAGGATCCGCAGGCGGAGCCAGCGCAGCCGACGCGGCACGATGGTCTCGAGCCCCGAGTCGGCGAAGGGCGTCGCTTCGGCGAGGATGTCGCGGGCAAGACCGGGCAATCTCAGGCGCGCGAGCACCTCGCGGTCGACCAGGCTCTTGTTCAGTGCGGATTCCCACACGGCGAGCGCATGTTCGAAGGGCTGACACTGCGCGATCGCGACAAGGGTGTTCTCGATCCCGTCTTCCAGCACATGCGGCGTGCGAGCGACGACGGGTACGAACCAGTGGATGATTGCCTTCGGGTCTCCCGCGCTCCCCTCCGGCTCCAGCCGCACGCCTCCAGAGCTCGGCGGAGCACAGACGTGTTGCCGTGACGTGTCGCCGTGCACCCACAGTCCGAGCCGTTGGGCCTGCGTGATGCACCCCAGGACGACCCCTGCGCGTGCGGCGGCGACCAGCTGCGGATCAGCGCTCGGCAGCGCCAGCCAGGACCGGCGGATGCGCCAGAGCGAGCCTGCTGCCACCGCGTCGGCCAGATCGCGTTTGCTCGTGTCCCTGCCGAGGAGGGCTGACTGGCGGGCGATCCCGTTCTGGGCGTGCAGCCGCTGCATCCACGGCGGCTCCGACGTCGCTGTTCCCATCGATTCAGGGTGGACGCCCGACGCCGTCGACTCACCCCGTTCACGGAGATCCGATGAGAACCGCCGCTGCGGGCGCCCTGGGGAGGAGGCGAGGTCGAGCGGTGCGTAACCTCCCACGCCCGCTCCTCAATTGAGGATCTCGGCCGAGATGAGGACCGAATGGGCGAGGGCCGACCTCATCTCGGCAACGGTCCTCAAATGAGGAGCCGGGGGACCACGGGCCGCACACACAGCGGAAGGAGCGGGGGCCTCGGGCGGCAGAGACATCAGAAGGAGCCGGGGGACCTGGGCCGCACACACATCAGAAGGGACGGATGCCGCGGGCCGAGGCATCCGTCACCAGGAACCTCAGTTCAGCGCAGAGGTGAGGCGCATCAGTCCGTCGAGGAACGTGGCCTTGGCGGGCTCGCGTCGCCACTCTTCCAGGGTGAGCTCGCGGCCGGCGTCGCGGTAGGCCTGCTCGACCTCGCGCATGCCGGCGACGAAGGACTCGCCCCGCACCATGAGGGAGACCTCGCTGTTGAGGCTGAACGAGCGGATGTCCATGTTGCTCGAGCCGATGACGGCGATGTCGTCGTCGATCGAGAAGTGCTTCGAGTGCAGGATGAACGGCTCGGGGTACAGGAAGATCCGCACGCCCGCCTCGAGCAGCACCTGGTAGTACGACCGCTGCGCATGCCACACCATGAACTGGTCGCCGATCTCGGAGACGAACAGCTGCACCTCGAGGCCGCGCTGGCACGCGCTCGTGATCGCGTAGACCATCGCCTCGTCGGGCACGAAGTACGGGCTCGTGAGGATGACCTTCTCGGTCGCCCCGTAGATCAGCGACAGGAACAGGCGCAGATTGTTCTCGGTGTCGTAGCCCGGTCCGCTCGGCACGACCTGGCATTGCAGCGCGTCGGGGGCGGTCGACGCCGGCAGCTGTGCCGCCGGCACCTGGGCCGTCTGCGACAGGTCCTCGCCGGTCTCGATGAGCCAGTCCGACAGGAAGACCGTGTTGACGGATGCCACGACCGGGCCGGTCAGCCGCGTCATGAGCTCCTGCCATTTGAGGCCGCGCTTGATGTTCTTCGGCGAGTCGTAGTGCCGGGCGATGAGGTTCTGCGAACCCATGAACGCGACGCGTCCGTCGACCACGACGATCTTGCGGTGGTTGCGCAGGTCGGGGCGCTGGTACTTGCCCTTGAAGGGCTCGACCGGGAGCATCCACGCCCACTTCACGCCGATGCGGTCGAGCTCGGCGAGCATCTTGTCGCTGCCGGCCACCTTCTTCGTCGCGACGTAGTCGGCCAGGAGGCGAACGGTGACGCCGCGCGCGACGGCGCGCTCCATCGCGGCGAAGAATCCGCGGGTGGTGTCGTCCCATCCGACGATGAAGAACTCGATGTGGACGAAGTCCTTCGCGGTGTCGACCTCGGCGGCCATCGCGTCGATCGACTCCTGGTAGTGCGGCAGGAGTGTCGCCTCGTTGCCGTCAGAGGCGGGAAGCGCCGTCAGGTTCTGGTTCTGCTGCACCACGCGCTGGAACCACCGCGGCCACGAGGCATCCGTCTCGTCCAGTGCGTTCGCGGTCACTCTGCCGCGGATGATCTCGTCGATGCGCGCCTGCTCGGCACGCCTCTTCGCCGGCAGACGGAAGTTGCCGATGACGAGGTAGAGCACCACGCCGACGCCCGGCAGGACGACGATGAGCAGGATCCACGCCATCGCGGCTGTGGGCTTGCGCCCGCGCGGGATGACGATGAGCGCGGTGATGACGATCGCGGCGTGCACGAGCGCGGCGAGCGACCAGGTCAGGTTGGCGAGAAAACCGGAGTCCACGGGGTAAGTGTGGCACCGCCGGGGTCCGCGACGCGTCGTTCAGGCGCGCGATATCGCGGCGCGTCGCACGCGTCCGAGGCGGGAGACCGCCCCTTGCGGCAGGTGAGCGACGGACCGGGTCAGAACGAGCCGATGCCCTTGCCGATGAGCGAGACGCCGATGACAAGCAGCAGCACGGCCATGATCACCGCGTTCTCCTTGCCCAGCCACACGCGCAGCGCGTCGAGCGGGCCGCGGAGCTTCTCGGCGGCGATGAGGTAGCCGACCACCGGAACGAGGACGGTGGATGCTGCGATCAGCGTGAACACCACGATCACGAGCACGATCGACCCGACGTCGAGCCCTGCCGAGCCGATGTCGACACCGGCCGCGGCGGCCATGAGGAGGTTCTTCGGATTGATCGCCGACAGCAGGAAGCCGAGCCCGAACGCGACGGGGAAGGTGACCTTGTCGATCGCCTGCATCCACTTCGGCATCTGGGGCTCCTCGCCCGCCTTCGGCCGCCCACGCCACTGGCGCAGCGCGAGCAGGAGCAGTCCCAGGCCGAGGAGCAGCTGGATCACGGCCTGGATCGGCTTCGAGGCATCCGCATCCTGCTCGGGGAGGATCGACGACAGCAGCGTGAACACGGTCACCGCGACCACGATGCCCAGCACCCAGCCGAGCAGGAACCCGACGCTCGTGACCCGCGCCTTCGGCGACAGGAGCATGAGGATCGCCGCGATGACCGGGATCGGGCTGATCGCCACACCGAGGGCGAGGGGAAGGATCTCTCCGATGACGGCGCCCATGGGCGTCCTCCTGAGGGTTGTCGAGCGATACCGGCCTGGCTAACGTATCGGCGGTCGCCCTCAGCCGCCGTTGATCCGGTCGCGCCACTCCAGGAGCGCCTTCACCGGCGCGAGGTCGTAGTCTGGTCCGTCGATCGCCGGGACGATCAGCCGGAAGCCGAGGTCGTACAGGCGGGACGCCGCATCCGCGTTCTCGAGCAACGGGCCGAATCCGCGCACGGTGTACCCGGTCGACAGCTCGATGTCGGCGGGGTCGCGACCCTCGCGGGCACACCACTCGTGGAGCACGCCGATCTTGCGGTCGAGGTCGTCGAGCCTGGTGAAGGTGTGCCAGATGTCGGCGTGCTGAGCGACGAGTCGCAGCGTCTTGCGCTCGCCCTGACCGCCGATGAGGATCGGGATCCGCCGAGTGGGCGGCGGGTTCAGGCGGTCCCAGCGGGCGCGCACGCGCGGGAGGTCCTCGGCGAGGTCGTCGAGCCGCGAGCCGACGGTGCCGAACTCGTAGCCGTACGCGTCGTAGTCGGGCTGCGCCCACCCCGAGCCGGTGCCGAAGATGAGCCGGCCGGTGCCTGTCGCGCGGGAGCTGATGTGGTCGACGGTGCGCGCCATGTCGGCCTGCAGATCGGGGTTGCGATACGAGCTGCAGTTGACGAGCGGGCCGAACTCGACGCGCTCGGTCTGCTCGGCCATCGCGGCGAGCACCGTCCACGCCTCGAAGTGCGCGGCCTCGAACGGCTCGGTGAGCGGGAAGAAGTGGTCCCAGTTGAAGACGACGTCGACGCCGAGCTCCTCCGCGCGCAGCACGGCGTCGCGATAGGCCGTGTACGACCCGTGCTGCGGCGCGAGCTGCACGCCGATCCGCAACGGACGATGGTCAGCGGGATGCCTCGACGAAGTCACGTCGAAGAGCCTCTCAGTTCTTCGGCTCGATGCGGAGCACGTCGGGCGACTCGCCGACCGTCAGATCGTCGACGACGCGGAGGGTGCGCGCGAGGTCGTCGACGCTGCCGATCACGGTGCCGAAGCGCTCGCGGTCGGAGCACACCGCGGTCACGGTGACGAAGTGCGTGCCGGTGTCCCACGTGTACGTGGCGAACGGAGGGGTGCGCTGGTCGGAGGGGAGCGGCATCTCGAGCTTCTCGCCGACGCCGAGGTAGAGGCTCCGGAAGCTCTCGGTGTCGTCATACTCCATCGGCATCATCGCGCGGGCGGCACGGAGGTCGTTGGTGGCCTGCTGCACCTGCGCCATCACGACGACGAGCTCGGCGTCGGCCTTCCACACCCACACCAGCACGCGTCCTGCGGCCTTGCGCATCAGGAACGGTGCCGCCTGACTCATCGCCCAGGCGGCGAAGCCGTTCCCGGGGCGAGGCTGCCCGTTCGCGCCGCCCGGCGACTCGATCGACGTCGCGCCCGCAGGGCCGATCATCAAGCCGCCGGCCTGGTTCAGCAGCATCCGTATCGCGGTCTTGCGGTGACGGCGCCCGCGGAAGCCGAGCGATTCGGTCACGGGCACCCAGAGGTTCGGGTCGGCGTCGGCCTGCAGGCGGGGCATGCGACCAGGGTACGTGCCTCCACTGGCGCGTTCCTGGGGAGCCCCCGGAAAGCCCTCGGGTAGGGTGGAGGCGCGTGGCGCCAGCCGCTGCCGCGCGTCCCCCGCCGCACAGACAGGCCCCCCAACCCGTGACCGATCCTGCGACGCCCGACGACACCCCCGCCGACGCCGCGAGTCCTCGCGCGCTGACGATCCTCTACGGCGCCGACACGTTCCTCCCGCACGTGAACGGCGCCGCCCGCTTCGCGGAGCGCCTCGCCGCCGGCATGGTCGGCCGCGGTCACGAGGTGCACGTGATGGCGCCCAGCAAGCGGCACCGCGACCACGGCACGTTCACCGAGGTCATCGAGGGCCAGCCGATGACGATGCACCGGCTGCCGTCGTGGCGCTGGTACCCGCACGACTGGCTCACCTTCGTGCTGCCGTTCCGCTCGAAGTACTACGCACGCCGCGTGCTCGACAAGGTGCAGCCCGACGTGGTGCACATCCAGTCGCACATCGTGATCGGCCGCGGTCTCACCCGCGAGGCCCGCAAGCGCGGCATCCCGGTCGTCGCGACCAACCACGTCATGGCCGAGAACGTGCTCGACTTCACCGTGCTCCCGCCGTCGTGGACGCGGTACGCGGTCAAGCTGGCGTGGGAGGACGCCGAGCGCACGTTCAAGATGACGCGCGCGGTTACGACCCCGACGCGCAAGGCCGCCGAGTTCCTCGAGCGCACGATCGACATCGACGGCGTCATCCCGGTCAGCTGCGGCATCGACGCGTCGAACTACACGGCTGACCTCACGCCCCGAGACGCGCACCGCTTGGTGTTCGTCGGCCGCCTCACGACCGAGAAGCAGATCGACGTCGTGCTGCGCGCGATCGCGAAGCTCGACCCGGCACTCGACGTGCGGTTCGACATCGTGGGCTCGGGTGACCAGCGCCGCAACCTCGAGCAGCTCGTCGCCGAGCTCGGTCTCGGCGATCGCGTCCATTTCCACGGTCACACGACCGACGAGGAGCTGCGGGCGCTGCTCACCAACGCGAGCCTCTTCGTGATCGCGTCGATCGCCGAGCTCCAGTCGATCGCGACGATGGAGGCGATGGCCTCGGGCCTGCCGATCGTGGCCGCCGACGCGGTCGCGCTTCCCCACCTCGTCCACGACGGCGAGAACGGATACCTGTTCCGCCCCGGCGACGTCGACGACCTCGCCGCGAAGCTCACGACGGTGCTGACGCAGACGCCCGAAGAGCGGGCGCGCATGCAGCAGTGCTCCCTCGAAGGCGTCAAGGTGCACGACATGAAGCGCACGCTCGACACGTTCGAGGCGCTGTACCGCGACGAGCCTCTTCCCGAGTAGGCCATCGTGCACGTCGTGATGTTCGGCGACCAGCACGCCGAGTCGCTCGGCGGGGCGCAGGTCTCGATGCGCCTGCAGCGTCGCTTCCTCGAGAAGGCCGGGCACACCGTGACGATGGTCGCGCCGGCGATGCGCGGCCCGCGGGCGCGTGCGGCCGCGGATGACTCCGCCTACGTGGACCTGCCCGCGATCCCCATCACGGTGGACCGCGAGTACTCCATGACGTGGCCGGGCCGGCGTACGGATCGGTGGCTGGATGCTGCGATGGCGGGCCGCCCGCCGGTCGACGTCGTGCACATCCAGGGGGACTTCTGGGGCGCGTTCATCGGCGTGCGGTACGCGCAGCGCCACGGCATCCCAATCGTCCACACGATGCACAACCGGCTCGACGTCGGCATCGAGGCGACCACTCCGTTCCCGAAGACCGTGCTGCGGGTGCTGAACGCGTGGCAGCGCCGCGCGCTCGGACGCCGCGTCGGCGCGGCGGAGCCGGGCCACGACGGCTGGGCGTACCTGCGGCGTTTCGCCGCCCGCGCCGCCGCGATCACCGCGCCGTCGGCGCACTTCGCGCACCGGCTCGAGGCGAACGGGGTGCTGCCCGGGTCCGGCGCGCCGGCGGTCGACGTCATCTGGAACGGCATCGACGACGACGTGCTCGACGAGGTGCTGTCGCTCCGCCCCGATGCCCCTCTTCCCCCCAGTTCCCCTGCCGAAACACGGGTCGGTGACTCGACACGCCAGGCCGAGGCATCCGTTTCCGGCGTGTCGTCGTCACCGGCCCGTGTTTCGGCGCTGGAGCGGCCGCCGCGGTTCGTGTGGCTGGGGCGCATGAGTCCCGAGAAGCGTCTGATGCCCTTCCTGGAGGCGCTCGCCGCGTCGGGCGTCGAGGCCGAGGTCGAGATCATCGGCGGCGGCGGTCAGCTGCGCGCCGCCCGACGCCTCGTCGAGAAGCTCCGGCCCCGCGCGACCGTGACCTTCGCGGGACGGATGCCGTATGCCCAGACTCTGCGGCGCATCGCGGCCGCCGACGCCGTCGTGCAGACCTCGATCGGCTTCGAGACGCAGGGCATGACGATCTTCGAGGCGGCCTCGCTCGGCACGCCGTCGGTGGTCAGCGACCCGGATCTGGCGGCAGAGCTCGGCGAGGGCTTCTGGGCTGTGGGGGACGGCGTGACCGCGGATTCGTCGGTCGCCGCGCTCGCGGACGCGCTGCGGGCCGCAGCATCCGATATCTCCGCCGGAACGCCGCGCGTGCCGGACCCGACCATCCGCGAGCGCTTCCGGCAGTCGTCGCGCACCGCGGCGATGGTCGAGGTCTACGACCGCGTCACCGCCTGAGCCCCCGCGTCGCGTCGCCCGGCCCCGCGTTTGTGTCGCCCGGTCCTCATTCGAGGACGAGAGCCGGGATGAGGAGCGAATCGCGGGATCTGCTCCTCATCCCGGCTCTGATCCTCATTTGAGGAAGGGGACTGGGATGGCCGGCGCCGGTCAGGGGAGGCGGGTGCGGTCGGTGGGGAGGCGACGGTAACCGTCGTTGCGAAGGGCGGCGATCGTCGATGCGAGGGCCACCGCGGACAGGGCTGCGAGAAGAATCACCATGAACATGGCAGAAACGCTACGCTTGCGTCAGTCCTGCCACGAGTGGCAGAATGGACACACATCGCACGAAAACTGCCAGTCGCGGAGGTTCGCATGAAAACGGTGGCCTGCATCGTCACGGACGGCTTCGCGCCGTTCGAGTTCGGCGTCGCCTGCGAGGCTTTCGGCCTCGATCGGTCCGACGACGGTATCCCCAACTTCGACTTCCGCGTGGTCACGCCCGACCCGGGCGCGGTGCAGTCCAAGATGGGCTTCTCGATCAACGTCGACGCGGACCTCTCGTTCGCGTATGAGGCCGACCTCGTCGTGGTGTCGCCCGTCCCGCACCAGTACTGGGGCAACGTCGACGACCGTGTGCTCGACGTCATCCGCGCCGCGGTCGCCCGCGACGCGTGGGTGCTGAGCGTGTGCAGCGGATCCTTCGTCGTCGCCGCCTCCGGCGTGCTCGACGGCCGCCGCGCCACGACGCACTGGATGTACGCGCAGAAGATGAAGGAGATGTACCCGTCCATCGACGTCGACCCCGACGTGCTCTACGTGCAGGACGGACGCATCATCACGAGCGCCGGCACCGCGGCCGGTCTCGACGCGTGCCTGCACCTGCTGCGCCAGGAGCTCGGCGCGGAGCTCACCAACATCATCGCCCGCCGCATGGTCGTGCCGCCGCAGCGCGACGGCGGCCAGGCCCAGTTCATCGCCAACCCGCTCCCCGCGACGACCTCGCTGTCGCTCGCGCCGGTCACCGACTGGATGCTCGACAACCTGCGCCTCGACCTCACCGTCGACCAGCTCGCGACGAAGGCGCACATGTCGCCGCGGACCTTCGCGCGTCGCTTCAAGGCCGACTTCGGCGCGACGCCGGCGGCATGGCTCGCTCGGCAGCGGATCATCCACGCCCAGCGCCTGCTCGAGAAGACCGATCTCGGCCTCGACCGCATCGCGTACGAGAGCGGGTTCGGTTCGGCGGCCGTGCTGCGGCAGAACTTCGCGCGCGTGCTCGGCACCACGCCGACCGCGTACCGCTCGCGCTTCACCTGCCACCTGGATGAGATGACGGTCCCCACGCCCACTCCAAACGCCGCTGACGCGTCGTTCGGAGCCTCCGGGCGCGTGGGCCCAGCCTCGACCTCCGCCGAAGCGGGGGCCGAGGCATCCATTCTCGAGTCCGTCGCGTAGGGACGCGACTTCGCGCGCCCCTACGACGGGTCAGGCCTTCTTGGCGTCGATCTCCTTGCCGTGCACGGTGAGCGCGTAGATCACGAGGATGTCGACGGCGAGCAGTGCCAGCGACAACCACGGCTGCACCGAAATGAGCGTGATCTGGCCGATCGCGTTGATCGCGACCAGCACGATCGCGGTGACCCGCGCCCAGGTCGCGCCCAGGAGCAGGAAGACGCCCACGAGGATGAGCAGTGCGCCGGCGATCAGGTGCCACCAGCCCCAGCCTTGGACATCGATCGAGAAGAGGGCCTCCTGCCCGAGGAAGTAGGCCGTGTCAGGGCCGATGAGCGCCTGCAGGCCGTGGAATGCGTCGATGGTGCCACCGACGATCAGCACGACGGCGGCGAAGACGCCCCATCCGGCCCATCCGGAAGTGTTGACATCAGAGTTGGTCATGGCGAGGTCCCTTCATGTCGGCCGAGGAGGCCGTTCAGCGTCGGGCGTCGCGGCGCCCGTGCGGTGTTGGTGCCGCTAGGCGTCAGACTAGCCATCCTGGGAGAATCCTGGGAAGGGTCTTCTTCCTGCAGGTCGCGTGAATGACGCGCGATGTCGGTGCGCGTCGAAAGGTTCCCGCCGCGCGCGGGGAGGCCTTCGCTAGCGTGTGACACGTGGGGTTCGATCCGAGATCGTGGTTCTCCCGTAAGACGTTGCGCAAGGACGCCGTCGCGGGTGTGATCCTCGGCGTCGAGGCGGTGCCCGACGGACTTGCGGCCGGGCTCCTCGCCGGGGTCAATCCGCTCGCCGGCCTCTACGGCTACCTCTTCGGCATGGTGGGCGCAGCGGTGCTCACGAGCAGCGCGTTCATGGCGGTGCAGGCGACCAGCGCGATGGCGCTCGTCGTCTCGGATGCCGGGCTCGAGAGCCTCCCCGATCCGGATCGCGGGCTCTTCACCCTCGCGATCCTGACCGGCATCATCATGGTGATCGCGGGTCTCCTGCGCGGCGGGCGGCTGATCAGCTTCGTGCCCACGCCGGTCATGACCGGGTTCGTCACCGCGATCGGCGTCAACATCATCCTCGGCCAGCTGTCGAACTTCACCGGCTACCAGGCCGAAGGCGCCAACCGGCTGCTCAAGACGATCGATGTGCTCGTGCACATCGGACAGTGGAACATCTCGTCCCTGGTCGTGGGCGCGATCGCCGTGCTCATCATCGTGGTGCTCCTGCCGACCCGCGTCGGGAGCATGGGGCTCGTCATCGCCGTGGTGGTGGGCTCGGTGTGCGCGGTGCTGCTCAATCTGTGGGTGCCGAACTCGGTGGTGCTGCTGCGCGACATCGTCGACGTGCCGCGCGGGCTGCCGGCGCCGGTGCTGCCCAGCATCGCCGACGCGCCGAACCTGCTGATCCCCGCCCTGTCGCTGACGTTCATCGGCCTCGTGCAGGGCGCCGCCGTCTCCGCGGGCATCCCGACCGCCGACGGCAGGCGCGCCGACGCGAACCGCGACTTCATGGGTCAAGGACTCGGCAACGTCGTCTCGGGGCTGTTCCAGGGCATGCCGGTCGGCGGGTCGATGTCGGGCTCGTCGCTCATCGTGCAGGCGGGGGCGAAGACGCGCCTGTCGCTGTTCGTCGCGGGTGCTGTGATGGCCGTCGTCATCTTCGCCCTGGCCGACGTCGTCGCGTTCGTGGCGATGCCGGCACTCGCCGGGCTGTTGATCGTCGTGGGCTGGCGCGCGATCAAGCCGAGCCGCATCTACTCGGTGATCAAGTCGGGCCTGCTGCCGACGACGATCATGGCGGTGACGTTCGGACTGACGCTGATCATCCCGCTGCAGTTCGCCGTGCTCGTCGGTGTGGGGCTCGGCGTCATCCTGTACGTCGCCGAGCAGTCCAACAGCGTGCGGGTGAGGGCCGTCGTGATCGCCGACGATGGTCGCATGCGCGAGACCGATCCCCCCGCGGTCGTCCCGCCGGGCGTGGTGCTGGTGCTGCAGCCCTACGGCAGCCTCTTCTTCGCCAGCGCGCCGGTGTTCGAGCGGCAGCTGCCCGACGTCAGTCGCGAATCGAGCGGCTCGGTCGTCATCGTGCGCCTGCGCGGCACCGACGAGATCGGCCTGTCACACGTGGAGGTGCTGCGGCGGTTCGCGGCAGAGCTGCGCGACGCCGACTCGACGCTCAAGGTCGTGGCCACGGAGGACCGCGTCATCTCGCAGCTCGACGCCGGTGGGCTCACCGCCGACATCGGTGCCGACAATGTCTACCGCGGCACCGAATGGGTGGGCGAGGGGCTGCGCCGTGCCTACGCCGATGCCCGGGCGGAGATCGAGGACTAGCGTCGCGTTGCTCGGGGAGCGACTCGCTGGTAAACTTGAGCCATGACGACTCAACTTTGACGAAGAGTTGAGGTCCACAGATTTCAGGAGACAGATGAACGCCACGCAACAGCCCGGGCAGGAGGACGCGCAGAGCGCCCTCGAGCAGTTCGGGATCAACCTCACAGACCGTGCCCGGCAGGGCAAGCTCGACCCCGTCATCGGGCGGGACAGCGAGATCCGCCGCGTCAGCCAGGTGCTGACCCGCCGCACCAAGAACAACCCCGTCCTCATCGGCGAGCCCGGCGTCGGCAAGACCGCCGTCGTCGAGGGCCTCGCCCAGCGGATCGTCGCGGGCGACGTCGCCGAGTCGCTCAAGAACAAGGAGCTCGTCACCCTCGACATCTCCGCCCTCGTCGCCGGCGCGATGTACCGCGGCCAGTTCGAGGAGCGCCTCAAGAGCGTGCTCAAGGAGATCACCGAGTCCGACGGCCGCATCATCACGTTCATCGACGAGCTGCACGTGCTCATGGGCGCGGGCGGCGGCGAGGGGTCGGTCGCAGCATCCAACATGCTGAAGCCGATGCTCGCGCGCGGCGAGCTGCGCCTCATCGGCGCGACCACGCTCAACGAGTACCGCGAGTTCATCGAGAAGGATGCTGCGCTCGAGCGTCGCTTCCAGCAGGTCTACGTCGGCGAGCCCAGTGTCGAAGACACGGTCGCGATCCTGCGCGGGCTCAAGGGCCGCTACGAGGCCCACCACGGCGTCACCATCAACGACGGCGCGCTGGTGGCCGCGGCATCCCTGTCCCACCGCTACATCCCCAGCCGCCAGCTTCCCGACAAGGCCATCGACCTGATCGACGAGGCGATGAGCCGGCTGAAGATGGAGATCGACTCGAGCCCGCTCGAGATCGATCAGCTGCGTCGCCAGATCGACCGCATGCGGCTGGAGGAGCTCGCGCTCAAGAAGGAGAAGGACTCCGCGTCGAAGGAGCGCCTCGCCACGCTTCGCGAGCACATGACCACCGCCGAGGCGGAGCTGTCGGTGCTCGAGCAGCGCTGGCAGCGCGAGCGCGCGGGCCTCAACCGCGTCGGCGAGCTCAAGAAGCAGCTCGATCAGGCGATCATCGACCGCGACCGCGCGCTGCGCGAGGCCGACTACACGCGGGCGTCGAAGCTCGAGTACGAGACCATCAAGCGCCTCGAGGTCGAGATCGCGCAGGCCGAGCAGGCCGAGGCGGCGTCGACCGAGGAGCGCATGGTCAACGAGCAGGTCACCGACGAGGACATCGCGGCCGTCATCGCGGCGTGGACCGGCATCCCGGTCGGCCGCCTGCTCCAGGGCGAGAGCGAGAAGCTGCTGCACCTCGAGGCGGAGCTCGGCAAGCGCCTGATCGGGCAGAAGGCCGCCGTGAAGGCGGTGTCGGATGCTGTGCGCCGGTCGCGTGCGGGCATCAGCGACCCCGGTCGCCCGACCGGCTCGTTCCTGTTCCTCGGCCCGACCGGCGTCGGCAAGACCGAGCTCGCCAAGGCGCTCGCGGAGTTCCTCTTCGACGATGAACACGCCATGGTGCGCATCGACATGTCGGAGTACGGCGAGAAGCACTCGGTCTCGCGCCTGGTCGGCGCCCCTCCCGGCTACATCGGGTACGAGCAGGGCGGCCAGCTCACCGAGGCCGTGCGCCGGCGTCCCTACTCGGTCGTGCTGCTCGACGAGGTCGAGAAGGCGCACCCCGAGGTGTTCGATGTGCTGCTGCAGGTCATGGACGACGGCCGCCTCACCGACGGCCAGGGTCGCACGGTCGACTTCACGAACGTGATCCTCATCCTGACGTCGAACATCGGCTCGCCGATCCTCATCGACCCGGTGCTGTCGGCCGACGAGAAGCGCGACGCCGTCATGGCGATCGTGCGCCAGGCGTTCAAGCCCGAGTTCCTCAACCGGCTCGACGACATCGTCATGTTCGCCGCGCTCAGCCAGGACGACCTGGCGCAGATCGTCGAACTCGCCGTGTTCGCGCTGCAGCGTCGCCTCAAGGACCGCCGCCTCACTCTCGCGGTGACGCCCGACGCCCGCGCCTGGCTCGCCGAGCGCGGCTACGACCCGGTGTTCGGAGCGCGGCCGCTGCGCCGGCTCATCCAGTCCGAGATCCAGGATCGCCTCGCGATGGCCCTGCTCTCGGGCGGCGTGCGCGATGGCGACGTGGTGCGGGTCGACGTGGCTGCCGACGGCGCTTCGCTGGTGCTGACCAGCGACGGCCCGGCCGCGGCTGAGCCCCCGACGGAGGACGACGACGTGATCGAGGCCGAGCTCCTCGACGATTGACGCCTCGCTCCGCGCTTCGGTGAGACGACAGCTCGCGGACGAGACCGTGGGGATCACCCGCGGTCTCGTCCGTGCGCTGGGGTCTCACGGCTGCGCGGGCGGCGGAGGAATGAAGAGACGGATGCCTCGGCCCGCAGCGGCGGGCCGAGGCATCCGTCTCGCGGATCGGGGTGGATCAGTCGTTCACGAGCACCGAGTCGGCGGCGGGGCGGCGCACGCGCGGGGCGTTCTCGCGGGCCTGCAGCTCTTCCGACGCGAGGCGGATGTCGCCGAGCTCGCCGACCGCCATGACGGTGACGGGGGTGAAGTCGGAGCCGAGGTCGAAGCCGGCGGCGATGGCGTCGCGGTCGAAGCCGCCCATCTGGTGCGTCGACAGCCCGTCGGCGTGGGCCTGCACGGTGAAGTGCGCCGCGACCTGGCCGGTGTCGTACTGCGCCCAGCGCATCGGCTCGCCGTCGCGCGTGGTCTCGGCGACGAACACGACGAGCGCGGCGGCGTCGCCGGCCCATGCGCTGTTGAAGCCGGCGAGCGAGCCGAGCACGGTCGCGTGCGCGGCCGAGCCGCGACGGGCGACGATGACGCGCCAAGCCTGCGTGTTGGCGGCGGTCGGCGTCCAGCGGGCGGCCTCGAGCGCGCTCGCGAGCGCGGCCTCGTCGATGACCGACTCGCGGTCGAAGATGCGGGTGCTCCAGCGCTCGGCGAGCACGTCGATGATGGGGGCGTCGGTCTCGGCGGTGCGGGCGGTGAGAGTGGACATGGGCTGCTCCTCTGGGGTCGAGCGATCTCTGTCGGGACCCCGTCGGCCCAAATCCATGCAACGACATGGACCTGGGAACATTCCCGCCATGTCCTCCCGTGTCGCCGAGCGGCCCGTGAGAGCATCGACCCGTGCGCACCGTCCGTGCTCTGTGGGGATCTTCGCATCCGGGGCCGACGCTCGTCGTGACCGCCCTCGCCCTCGCCCTGGGCATCGCGACGGGGCTCGAGACCTGGCGGTTGGCACTGCTGACGACGTCGGTCTTCGCCGGGCAGCTGTCGGTCGGCATCTCGAACGACGCCCTCGACGCGGAGCGCGATCGCGCGGTGGGGCGCACCGACAAGCCGATCGCGCGCGGCGACGTGTCGGCGCGGGTCGCGTGGGGCGCCGCGCTCGGCCTGCTGGCGACGGCGCTGCTTCTGTCTGCCCCGTTGGGATGGCGGATGCTGGCGGCTCACGCGCTCGCCCTCGGCTCGGCGTGGGCCTACAACGCCGGCCTGAAGTCGACGCCGTGGTCGATCGCGCCGTTCCTCGTGAGCTTCGGGATCTTCCCTTCGCTGGCGACGCTGTCGGCGCCCGACCCCTCGTTCGCGGCGGGATGGGCGTGGATCGCCGGTGCCGCCCTCGGCGCCGCCGTGCACCTCACCAACGTGCTGCCCGACCTCGACGACGACGCGCGCACCGGCGTGCGCGGGCTCCCGCACCGGCTGGGACCGCGGGTCGCGGCGATCGTCGCGGCGCTCGCGGTGGTCGGCGGTGCGGTCGCGGTGCTGCTCGGCGCGGCGGGGGGTGATCTCGGCGCGATCTCGCCGGTGTCGTGGGTCTTCTTCGCCGCCGTCGTCGCCGTGGCGGCGGTGACGGCGTGGCGTGCGATCTCGAGGCCGCCGACGCGCGCGCTGTTCCGCCTCGTCATGCTCGCGGCCCTGCTCCTGGCGGCCCAGCTCGTCGCCTCGGGCAGCGCCTTCGTCGCCTGACGCGGGGCCCGAGGTCGAGGCAGCCGCTCGCGGGGTCAGGGGTGGCGCCATCCCCTCCCGGCCGGGAGGGGATGGCATGCCTCCGTTGGGGCGGTGTTCATGCGCCCCAACGGACATTGTGCGCCCCGAACCCACAACCGGACCCCGGCTGACCTCGGGCCGGCGGCGCGTCAGGCGTCGACGTCGAATCCCATCGAGTAGGCGCGGGCGAACACGCGGGCCGACGGGCCGGAGAGCATCGCGCGCACCGCGGTGCGCCTCAGCGCGTCGCCGCGACCGCTGGGCCGGCCGAGCGCGGTGTTCACACTCGCCAGCGCCGCGGCGCGTCGCGCCGACTGGACCCGACGGGCCTCCCACCGCAGCAAGCCGAGGTCGGGGGCACGGCCGGTGTGCGCCCAGGAGGCGAGGAGAGGTGCCAGGGTCACCGCGTCGAGCAGGCCGAGGTTCATGCCCTGCCCGCCGATCGGGCTGACCTCGTGGGCGGTGTCTCCGATCGCGAACACACGACCGTGGCGCAGCCGGGGCGCGACGACACGGCGCACGCCGAACGACGTCGCCGCCGTCACGGCATCGGCCGCCGCAGCCTCCCCGCGACGGGCCAGCGCGTCCCGCAGCCGCTGAGTGCGGGCCTCCGGGTCGTCGCCTCTGCCCGGCGGGTCCCATACGACGAACCGGCGGCGACCGCCGGGCAGCGGGAAGGACTCGAGCACGCCGTCCGGGTCGAGGTGGATCACCGCGAGCTCGCCGTCGGCGTCGGCGGCAGCATCCGTCATCAGGTACCGGTCGCGGTAATCGCGCGCCGGCACGGCACCCGGACGGTAGACGAGATCACGCGCGGCGCCTCCGCCCGCGACGACCACGATGCGGCTCTCGTACTCGATGGGGCGGCCGAGGAGTCCTGCCCGCACCACCACCACGTCGCGGTGCGGGATCACCGCGAGCACGTACGCGCCGCGCAGCGGCTCGGGGGCCGCGCCGCCGAGCACGGACTCCGTGGCCGCCTGCGGGAGGGTCGCCACGAAGGGGAAGCGCGCCGGCAGCACGTCGAAGTGCACCGTCCCGAGCAGGCGCCCGCGCGATCGGGCTTCTCCACGCCGCACGCGCACCGCCGCGGCGAGGAGGCGGTCTGTGAGCCCCGACGGTTCGAGGGCGGCCAGGACGGGGGAGTGGATGCCGATGGCCCGGGTGCCGTCGCCGACAGCGGGTCGCCGCTCGAGGAGCTCGACGTCGACCCCGCGGCGGGCGAGCTCGCCGGCCAGCAGCAGCCCGACCGGGCCGGCGCCGACGACGGTGACGTCACGCACGGCCGCGCCCGACGGCGACGAGGCGGAAGGGCACCGGCGTCTGCACCGTCCACGCGCCCGGACTGCTGCCCTCCAGCGCGGCCGTGAGCTCGGCGCGCGTGTAGCTGCGGCGGATCGAGCGGAGGCCGTCGGTGCGCAGGAACGTGCCGCGCTCGAACGGTGTGATCCCGACGGCGTAGAGCCCGTACCCCAGCCGCGAGCGGGCGATGTCGCTGTGCAGGACGATGCCGCGGGAGAGCGCGCAGGACTCCTCGACGAAGTCGCCGAGGCCGTCGCCCAGGTGATGGAGGACGTGGTTCGACAGCACCGCGTCGTACGTGCGCCCCTCGGCGACCAGGGTGGCGGCATCCGCTCTCCGGAAGCTCGCGCCGGCGATCGGCCCGCGGGCCGTGGCGACCTCGTGCGCGCGAGGGTCGGGGTCGATGCCCGTCCAGGTCACCTCGAGCCCGTCGCGCCGGGCGGCCGCGGCGAGGCGCGCGACGAGGTCTCCGCCGCCGGAGCCGATGTCGAGGACGTGCGCCGGCCGGCCCAGCGCGGCGAGGCGAGGGCGCAGCCGCGTGCGGTAGACGACGCCCCAGCCCGAGACGAGCCGGTTGATCGTGCCGAACCGCCGCAGGGTGGCGCGCAGCGCGTCCGGATCGCAGTCCGGGTCGTCCATGAGCTCGGCGAGCCGGTCGTCGCGGACGGCGAGGCTCATGCCGGCACCGCCGCCGTCACGCCGAGGCCGCCAGGGCGAGGCCGACGTCCTCCGCGGTCGTGACCGCCCGGCGGCGCCGGGTCATGAGCGCCGACTCGACGGTGAGACCCGGGCCGAAGGCCAGGCCGGCCACCCGCGCGCCGTCGGGGACGTCGTCATCGCGCAGGAGCGACGCGAGGATGAACAGGATCGTCGCGCTCGACATGTTGCCGAAGTCGCGGAGCACGGCGCGCGACGCCGCGAGCGCGTCGGGCGGGAGATCGAGCCCGGACTCGACCCGGTCGAGCACGCTGCGCCCGCCGGGATGCACCGCCCACACCTCGGGGGGTGCGTCGTCGCCCAGGAACCTGCCCACCGCGCCCTGGATCTCGCGGCCGATGATGCGCGGCACCTCGGCGGAGAGGATCATCTCGAACCCGTTGTCGCCGATCGTCCAGACCATGTCGGTCTCACCCTCGTCGGTGAGGGCGCTGCCGAACCTGTCGAGGTCGAGCCCGCCGGGGTTCCCCGCGGCCGGATCGGCGGTGACGATCGCCGCCGCCGCGCCGTCGGCGAAGACGGATGCTGCCACGATCTGCTGCGGATCGTTCGAGGGCCGCAGATGCAGCGTGCACAGCTCGGTGCACACGACCAGCACGACCGCATCCGGTCTCGACGCCGCCAGAGCCGAGGCGACCCGCAATGCGGGCAGCGCCGCGGCGCACCCGATGAAGCCGAGGTGGCACCGCTCGACCGTCGGGCGCAGGCCGAGGTCGCGGACGAGGCGATAGTCCGGGCCCGGAGCGAAGAGGCCGGTGCACGAGACGGTGACCACGTGGGTCACCGCCGACGGATCGATGCCGCCGTCGGCCAGGGCCGTGCGCGCGGCGGCGGCCGTGAGCTCCGGGGCCGACACGATGAAGCGCTGGTTGCGCGCGCCGGTCGTGGGGGAGAGGAGCCGGCCCCCGGCGCCGACGAATGCGGCATCGTCGGGCGCGGCGGCGGGCGACGCGAACTCGGCCAGCACGGTGTGCCGCTGGTCGATCGCAGACGCGTCGAAGACCGCCTGGATGCGGCGCCGCGCGAGCCGGTCGGCCCCCTCCTGCGCCGCGAAGATGTCGCGCGCGACCGCCTGCGCGATGCGGGTGGGCGGAACAGCTGTGCCGATCGAGACGATGCGGGCCGTCATGGTGCAACCTAAGCACGCCTATGCCCCGAAGAGCACGACCTCGCCGGAAACCAACAGGTCGCGCGCCGCTCGGCGGACGGGGGAAGGATGCCTCGGCCCGTACCCTGCGCGGCGGGCCGAGGCATCCTGGTCTGTCAGCCGGCGGGTTCGTGGTCGGTGTGCTCGGCGTGCGCGTCGGGGAGTTCCCGCATGCGCCAGAAGGGGCCGATGACGACGAACAGGCACGCGAAGAGCTCGCCGCACGCGGCGATCGACAGCGTGGGAACCGTGCCGATCCACGTGCCGAGCGCGCCGGCGAGCAACGCCGAGATCGGCATGACACCCCACACCACGAAGCGCACCGAGGCGTTCATTCGTCCGAGCAGCCGGGGTGGGGTGATGCGCTGGCGGAAGGTCACCTGGGTGATGTTGTAGAGCAGCACCGTGAAGCTCGTCAGGAAGAACTGGATGGCCAGCAGCGGGAACGCGAGCGCGGGCACCAGCGAGATCGCGGGCAGGAAGAAGGGGGTCACCGAGAACGCGATCGCGCTGATCGGGATCGCGCGGGCCTCGCCGATGCGCTCCACGATGCGGGGGGTGGCGATGGCGCCGAGGAGACCGCCGACGGCCGACACCGTGAACACGATGCCGAACATCTGAGGGGTGAGACCCAGCTCGCGCAGCGCGAAGATCGGCAGGAGGGTGGCGGCGATGGTCCCGAAGAAGTTCGCGGTGCCGGTGGTCAGCACGATGCGGCGCAGCAGCGGGTTGCCGAAGACCCAGCGCAGCCCCTCGCCGATCTCGTGGACCAGCGGCTTGTGGTCCTCTGGGGCGCGGAGCTGCTCGTGGTCACGGGTGAACAGCAGCGCCACGAACGAGGCGAGGTACGTGCCGACCGTGATCAGGACCGCGAGCGGCGCGGCGAGGATCCCGAGCAGCCAGCCGCCCACCGCAGGGCCGGCAAGGCCCGCGAGCTGCTCGGTGGACTGGAGCTTTCCGTTCGCCTCGGCGATCTGGTTCGCGCGCACGAGCGAGGGCACGATGCTCTGATTGGACACGTCGAAGAACACCGTCGCGACGCCCATCATCAGCGCGACCAGGATCATGTGCCAGATCTGCAGGATCCCGAGCAGGGTCAGCACGGGCAGCGTGGCCAGGGCGGCGGCGCGGACCGCGTCGGCGACGATCATGACGTGCCGCTTCCGCATGCGGTCGATCCACGCGCCCGCCGGAAGTCCCACGATGAGGAACGCCGCAAACTGCGCGGCGCTGAGCACGCCGACCTCCCACTCCGTGGCGTTCAGCGCCAGCACCGCGAGCACGGGGATCGCGAGCTCGGTGATCTGCGCGCCGAACTGGCTGAGCGCCTGGCCGCTCCACAGGGTCATGAAGTTGCGGTCCCGCCACAGAGAGCCCTTCGGCGCGGGGGCGGGCGCTGCGGTGGCCGCAGCATCCTGATCCGCCTCGACCGCCTCGTCGGCACCCGCGCGAGAGGTCAGAACGGATGCCTCGGCCCGGGCCTCTGCGAGGACGGCGTCGTCGATCGCCTCGGCCTCGCGGATGTCGTCTGATTGGGACATGTCAATCAGTGTGAGCCACCGATTGAGAACTGTCAATCAGCCTTGTACGCTGACCACGTGACAGGGGATCGCGAGGAGCGGATCGAACTGCGGCACGGGGATCCCGAGGCGGAGGCGCGCATGCGCGCGCTGAGCTCGCCCCTGCGTCTGCGGGTGCTGCGGCTGTGCGCGTTCGAGTCGCGCACCAACAAGGAGCTCGCCGAGCTGCTCGGCGTGAACCCCGGCACGATGCTGCACCACGTGCGCACGCTCGTGCAGACCGGCTACCTCGCCGCCCAGCCCGAACGCACCGGAGCCCAGGGGGCGCGAGAGGTGCCCTACCGTGCGACCGGCCTCTCGTGGCGCACGTCGATGCCCGGTGGCTCGCCCGTGCTCATCGAGACGTTCCTGCAGCAGATCGAGGGCGTCGACCCCGACGATCTCGACACCACCTGGCTGGGACTCAAACTGACCCCCGAGCACCGGGAGGAGTTCCAGCGGCGTCTCTACGAGCTCGTCAGCGAGTTCAAGGAGCGCGACCCCGACCCCGACGGCGACACCTACTCGTTCTTCAGCACGCTCCACCCCGATATCAACCCGCCCGCTCCCGCCTGACGCCCCTTCTTGCGGTTCGCAGAAGGGTGCGCGAACTTCTCTTCCTGACGGATGCCTCGGGGCACAGCATCCGTCATAGCGTCAGAGCATGACCACCGCGACGGCCGACCTCTACGACGAACGCGGCGACGAGCTCGACTCGCTCGCGCTGCAGCTGCACGACATCGGCGGGCGCGTCGCGTTCGACGGGCCGATCCGCACCGTGAGGTGCCACCGCGACAACGCGATCGTGAAGGCGCTGCTCGCCACCCCGGGCGAGGGTGCGGTTCTCGTGATCGACGGCGGCGGATCTCTCGAGTCCGCGCTGGTCGGCGACCTCATCGCGGCCTCCGCCGTCGAGAACGGCTGGGCGGGGATCATCGTGCACGGCGCGATCCGCGACCGGGTCGCGATCGGCGAGCTCGACCTCGGCGTCAAGGCGCTCGGTTCGAACCCGCGCAAGAGCGCGAAGGCAGGCGTCGGCGAGGTCGACGTGCCGGTGGTCATCGCGGGCGTCGCCTTCGTCCCGGGCACGCACGTGTGGGCCGACGCGGACGGGGTGCTCGTCGAGCGGTGACGGGGCCCGCGAGCGGGGGTGATGCGCGCGGCGCGGTGCGCTCGTATGGTTGGGCTGATGTCCACCACCGACGGGACGCCCGCCCGCCACCTCGCCCGGGCCATAGAGATCGCGACCGAGAACGTCCGCAACGCGGGCGGTCCGTTCGGGGCGGTCGTGGTGTCGGCCGACGGGCAGGTCTTCGAGGGCGTGAACCGCGTGACCGCCGACCTCGACCCGTCGGCGCACGCCGAGGTCGTCGCCATCCGGCGGGCGTGCCAAGGGCTGGGGACGTTCGACCTCACCGGGGCGACGCTCTACACGAGCTGCGAGCCGTGCCCGATGTGCCTGGGCACCGCGCTCTGGGCCCGCGTGGACCGGGTGTACTTCGCCGCCGACCGTGAGGATGCCGCCGCCGCGGGCTTCGACGACGCGGTCTTCTACCGCTACTTCGACGGCCACCCCGAGCACCGCGACATCATGCCCGTGGAGTCGATCGACCTCACCCCCGAGCACCGCATCGCCCCGTTCACCGAGTGGGGCCGGACCTCGACCCGCATCGAGTACTGACGGCCGCAAACCCCCCCGTGCCTGGGTGCCCGACCATTCGTGGCGAGACCGCACGACAGCACGTGAAGTGCGCCGAACTCGGTGCTATCGCGCGGTTTCGCTGCGGGCGGTGACGGGGGCGGACGCTTCGATGAGCTGCAGCAGCTGGGCGGAGACGCTCACCGCGATCGTCGCGGGCTGCTTGCCGGGGATCTCGGGCAGGCCGATGGGCGTCGTCACCCTGGCGAGGGCGGCCTCGTCGTGGCCGGCCTCCTGGAGGCGAGCGCGGAAGCGGGCCCACTTGGAGCGCGAGCCGATGAGGCCGATCGAGGCGATGCCCTCGGTGCGCAGCGCCTGGTCGACGATCGCGAGGTCTTCGGCGTGGTCGTGGGTCATGACGAGCACGTGCGTCCCCGCGGGCACCGACGCCAGCACGGCCTCCGGCACCGGAGCCTGGTGCACGTGCACTCCCGCGACCGCGTCGGCGAGCGGCCCCGGCGCACCGTCCACCCCTAGGCGCGTCGGCGAGAGCATGGCCGCGCGGGAGTCGACGAGGTGCAGGTCGAGGTGCTGGCGCGCCAGGATCCGCGCCACCTCGAGTCCCACGTGTCCCATTCCGAACACCGCGACCGACGGCACGACCCGCACGGGCTCCAGCATGAGCGTCACCTCTCCTCCGCAGCACTGCACGCCGTACTCCGTGGTCTCCTTGTCGCTCAGGGTGAGCGTCAGCAGCTCCGGCTCGGCGGTACCGGAGGCCAGCATCGCGCGGGCGCGCGCGACGGCGGTGGCCTCGAGGTTGCCGCCCCCGATCGTCTCGAAGACCTCGCCCGGCGAGACGACCATCTTGGCGCCGCCGTTGCGCGGGGCGTGGCCGCGCACCATCGCGAGCGTCACGATCACCGCGGGCGTGCGGGCGTCCCGCAGGCTGCGCACCGCGTCGAGCCAGTCCACGGCCGGCCTCAGCGGCCCGCCGTCAGAAGGCCGGGTTCCGCCGAGCCCGAGTCCTCCGTGTCACTCCGGGACTCAGCATCCGTGCCATCGGGAGAAACGGATGCTGCCGCCTCGGCGCCGGCGCCACGTGCGGCCTCGATCGCCCAGAACACCGCCTCGGGGGTGGCGGGTGAGCCGAGCTCGACGCTGCGCCCGGCCGGGCCGAACGCGCCCACCGCCTGCCGCAGCGCCTCGCGCACGCTGAAGGCGAGGAGCAGGGGAGGCTCGCCCACGGCCTTGGAGCCGTACACGGCGCCGTCCTCGCGGGCGTCCTCGAAGAGCGCGACGTGGAACTCCTCCGGCATCTCGGAGAAGCTCGGCAGCTTGTACGTGCTGGCCGACGGTGTCTGCAGGCGGCCGCGCGTCGGACCGTCGCCGGTGTCCCAGCGGAGTTCCTCGAGGGTCAGCCAGCCGGTGCCCTGCACGAAGCCGCCCTCGATCTGGCCGATGTCGAGCAACGGCGAGAGCGAGTCGCCGACGTCGTGCACGATGTCGACGCGGCGGAGGCGGTACGCGCCGGTGAAGCCGTCCACCTCGACCTCGGCGGCGGCGCAGCCGTACGCGAAGTACTTGAACGGCGACCCCTGCTGGCGGTCGGCGTCCCAGTGCAGCCCCTCGGTGCGGTAGTAGCCCGCCGCGAACAGCTGCACCCGCTGCAGGTACGCCGCCGCGACCACGTCGGCGAACGGCATCCGTTCCGCGCCCCCCAGTGCGCTGACGTGGCCGTCGGAGAACCGCACGTCTCGGGCGTCGACGCCGAGGAGGCGCCCTGCGACCTCGGCCAGCCGGCCGCGGATCTCCTCGCACGCGAGCTTGACGGCGCCGCCGTTGAGGTCGGCGCTCGACGACGCGGCAGTCGCCGACGTGTTGGGCACCTTGTCGGTGCGGGTCGGGGCCACGCGCACGGCCTCCAGCGGCACGCCCAGAGCGGTGGCCGCGACCTGGAGCATCTTGGTGTGCAGGCCCTGGCCCATCTCGGTGCCGCCGTGGTTGATCAGCACCGAGCCGTCCTTGTACACGAGCACGAGGGCACCGGCCTGGTTGAACGACGTGAAGGTGAACGAGATGCCGAACTTCACCGGCGTCATCGCGAGCCCGCGTTTGCGGTCGGTGTGCGCCTCGTTGAACCGCGCGACCTCGCGCCGCCGTTCGTCGAGATCGCACGAGCCGCGGAGCCGGTTCCATATCGCGGGGAGGCGCTCGGCGTCCTTCACCAGCTGCCCGTAGTGGGTCGACTGGCCCGGCCGGTAGAAGTTCTTCTCCCGCAGCTCGAGCGGATCGATCCCGAGCACGGGTGCCGCGCGGCCCAGGATGTCTTCGATGAGGAACGCGCCCTGCGGGCCGCCGAAACCGCGGAACGCCGTGTTCGACGGCTTGTGCGTCTGCGCGACCCGGCCGTGCACCCGCACGTTCGGGATCCAGTAGGCGTTGTCGACGTGGCAGAGCGCGCGGCCGAGAACGGGCTCCGAGAGGTCGAGGCTCCAGCCGCCGTCCGCGGTGAGGATCGCGTCGAGCGCCTGCAGGTGCCCGTCGGCGTCGAAGCCGGCGCGCCAGGCCAGGTGGAACGGGTGGCGCTTGCCCGACATCGTGATGTCCTGCGTGCGGTTCAGCCGCAGGCGCACGGGGCGTCCGGTGAGCTTCGCCCCCAGGGCCGCGATCGCCGCGAACCCGTGCGGCTGCATCTCCTTGCCGCCGAAGCCGCCGCCCATGCGGAGGCACTCGACGGTGACCTCGCTCGACGCCACGCCGAGCACGTGCGCCACGATCTCCTGCGTCTCGGACGGGTGCTGCGTCGAGCACTCCACGAAGTAGCGCCCGTCGGGGTCGCGCACGGCGAACGAGGCGTGCGTCTCGAGCGAGAAGTGCTCCTGCCCGCCGACCACGCTCTCCCCCTCGAAGACGAACGCGGAGGATGCGAGGGCGGATGCCGCGTCCCCGCGCGCGATCGTGCGGGGTACGCCCTGGAACGACCCGGCGTCGATCGCCTCCTGCACCGTGATCAGCGACGGCAGCGGTTCGTACGACACCGTGACGGCGGCCGCGCCCTGGCGCGCAGCATCCGTCGTCTCTCCCAGCACCCACACCAGCGCATGGCCGAAGAACATCGCCTCGGTCGGGAAGAGCGGCTCGTCGTGCTTGACCCCCGCGTCGTTGACGCCCGGAACATCGTCGGCGGTCAGCACCCGGACGACGCCGGGCACGTCGTAGGCGGGCGCGACGTCGATGGTGACGCGGGCATGCGCGACGGTCGACGGCACCGGCCAGGCGGTCAGCACGCCGTGGGACCGCGCGGCGATGTCGTCGGTGTAGACGGCCGCGCCGGTCACGTGCAGCGCCGCGCTCTCGTGCACCGCAGGGCGTCCGACGACCGGATTCTCGGGGCGATCGGCGAGCGAGCTCATGCGGTCGCCTCCTCGTCATCGGCCGACGCCGCGAAGAGCGCCGGCAGCGCGGTGCCGAGCATGCGTGCGCGATACGCGGCGCTCGCGCGGTGGTCGTCGAGCGGCGTCCCCTCGCGCTGCAGGACCATGGATGCTGCCGCCACCGTCGAGGCGTTCCACGGGCGCCCCTCGAGCACCTGCTCGGTCGCGTATGCGCGGAGGGGCGTCGCGGCGACGCCTCCGAGGCCGATGCGCGCTCTCGTGACGGAGCCGCCGTCGAGCTCGAGGGCGAAGGCGACGGCCACCGACGAGATGTCGTCGAACCGCCGCTTCGTCACCTTGTGGAACGCGGTGAGACCCGGCGTCGGCAGCGGGATCCGCACCGTCCGGATGAGCTCGTCGCGACGCCTGACCGAGGTGCGATACCCCGTGAAGTAGTCGGCGAGGTCGACCTCGCGCTCGCCGCCGTCGGCCGAGACGAGCACGACGCCCGCCCCGAGCGCGAGCAGTGCCGGAGCCGCGTCGCCGATGGGGGAGGCGGTGCCGAGGTTGCCGCCCAGCGTCGCGCGGTTGCGGATCAGGCGCGACGCGAACTGGGGGAGCAGCTGTGCGAGCAGCGGCACCCGCTCGCCGACGCGGCGCTCGATCTCCGACAGGGGCACCGCGCCGCCGATCTCGACGGTGTCGCCGGTGATGTCGATGCCGCGCAACTCCGGCAGGCGGTCGATCGCGACCACGAGTGGCGCGCGGGCGCCGCGCAGGTTGACGTCCACGCCCCAGTCCGTGCTGCCGGCCACGGCGAGTGCCTCCGGCTCGTCGCGCAGCAGCCGCAGGGCCTCCTCCAGCGTCTCCGGGCGGATGAAGCGCCCGTCGGCGGCTCGCAGCTCGGTGGCGACCGGAGCCGGCGCCGGCGCGGACAGCCGCTCGCGGAGCGGATCATCGGGCAGAGGCATCCCGAGCCCGAAGGCCGCGTCGCGGATGGGCCGGTAGCCCGTGCAGCGGCAGAGGTTGCCGCTCAGCGCATGCAGCTCGAATCCGTTCGCCCCGTGCTCGGCGTCGGCCGGGCCCGCCTCGCGGTCGGACCGGTAGAACTCGGCGGCCATCGCGCACGCGAACCCGGGCGTGCAGTAGCCGCACTGCGAGCCGCCGCCGGCCGCGAGCTGCTGCTGCACCGGATGCAGGTCGTCAGGTGAACCGAGGCCCTCGGAGGTCACCACCTCCTGCCCGTCGAGCGCATGGACGGGCACCAGGCAGGAGTTGACGGGGGTCCACACGGCGGTGCCGTCGGGGCCGGCGGTGGCGACCAGCACGGCGCACGCTCCGCACTCGCCCTCGGCGCAGCCCTCCTTTGCGCCGGTCAGTCCGAGGCCGCGCAGCCAGTCCAGCGCGGTGGCGTGTGCGACCGCGCCTGCGAGCGGGACGACCCGCCCGTTGACGGTCACAGCGCTGTCACGGTTCGTACGGATGCCGGGAGTCTACGCCGCGCTCCCGGCGCAGCGAAGGTGCGCCGCGACCCCTCTGGACATGCCCTGCGGGCGAGAGGATCGTTGGCGGCGGCACAACCACTGGGAGGCTGTCATGTTCACACCCGATCGGCCGTTCTCTAGCTTCGCCGTACCCGACATCGGCGCAGCTGCGACCTTCTACCGCGACACCCTGGGGCTCGACGTCACCGTCTACGAGGAGATGGGCGGAGGCTTCACCATCGCACTGCCCGGCGGGGGCAGCATCTTCGTCTACCCGAAGGAGGATCATGAGCCGGCCGTGTTCACGATCCTCAATTTCAGCGTCGCCGACGTCGATGCCGCCGTCGACGATCTGAACAGGCGGGGTGTCGTCACGAAGATCTACACCGACCCCGACTACGGCACCGATGAGAAGGGCATCTCGCGCGGGTTCGAGGGCGGCCCCGACATCGCGTGGTTCACAGACCCTGCGGGCAACGTCATCTCCGTCGGCCGCATGGAGCCGCAGATGATGGGCGGGCAGTAGGCGCTCCTCAGGGAAGCACGGGCCACCCGGCGGGACCGAGCGACCCCGCCGGATACTCGTCGAGCGGCACGTCGCCGGCGCGCCAGGCCGCCAGCACGGGGTCGACGATGCGCCACGACTCCTCGGCCGCGTCGCCGCGCACCGCGAGGGTCGCGTCCGCGTCGAGGATGCCCGACAGCACCTCGCCGTACGCCTTGAGCGCACCCTCGCCGAGGTCGGCCTCGAGCAGCGCCCGCTCGAGTTCGAACGGGTCGTCGCCGCCGTTGACGTTGAGTTCGAGGTCCATCCGGTCGGGGCCGAGGGAGAAGCGCAGCACCGAGCCGGGCGCCGCCCCGGTGAGGCCCTCGGGGACGTGGTTCACGGGACGGAACGTCACCACGACCTCGCCGTCCTTGCCGGCGAGCGCCTTGCCCGACCGCAGGGTGAAGGGCACGCCCTCCCACCGCTCGTTGCGCACCTCGCACGTGACCTCGGCGAGCGTCTCGGTCTCGAGCGACGGGTCGACGCCGTGCTCGTCGGTGTAGGACGGCAGCTCGCGGTCGCCGACCTTCCCGGCCGTGTACCGTGCCCGGCGCGAGGCCTTCGCCGGATCGTCGCCCCACACGCGGGTCGCGCGCAGCACGGCGGCCGTCGCATCGCGGAAGTCCCGCTCGTTCAGGGTCGCGGGCGGCTCCATCGCGAGCACGGCCATCACCTGTAGCAGGTGGCTCTGGATCATGTCGACGAGCGCGCCCGCCCGGTCGTAGTAGCCGGCTCGGCCCTCGAGGCCGAGCGCCTCGTCGTAGCGGATGACCACCGACTCGACGTCCTGCGCGCGCCACACCGGCGCGAAGACGCGGTTCGCGAACCGCACACCGAGGAGGTTCAGCGTCGTCGACCGGCCGAGGAAGTGGTCGATGCGGAACACCTGCTCCTCGGGCACGAGACGGGCGAGCGTCGAGTTCAGCGCGTGGGCGCTCGCCTCGTCGACGCCGAACGGCTTCTCGAGCGCGAGCACCGTGCCCTCGGGGATGTCCACGCCGGCGAGCGCCTCGCACGCGGCCTTCGCGACCGCGGGCGGCACGGCGAAGTACAGGGCGATCCGCCCGTCGTGGTCGGCGAGCAGCCGCTCGAGGTCCTTCGCGTCGGTGATGTCAGCGCGCGTGTACGTCGTGTCGGCCACGGCGGCGACGGCGTCGGCGAACCCGGCCGACTCGAAGGACGAGCGCACGGTCTGCCGCCAGTGCTCGTCGTCCCAGTCATCGATGCCGGCGCCGCGCAGGCGCACCGAGCGCTGCGGCTCCCGGGCCAGCAGCTGGCCGAGCGCGGGCAGCAGCAGCCGCGAGGTGAGGTCGCCCGAGGCGCCCAGGATGAGCAACGTGGTCTGCGCCGACATGCGCCTCACGCTACCCACACCCCTGTGCTCCGGGCAGGGGCTTGCGCCCGTGCGCGTCGCGCGTGTGTCCGCATCATGTGCTCTCCGAGGAGGCACGTGGTGCGCGTGCAGATCCTGTGGGCTCGGCCAGAGCAGATGAAGCGCGCAGAGGACAGAGGGATGCTGCGGCCCGGCGCAGTGCGCAGGGCCGCAGCATCCATCATCCGAGGTGACCCGGGTCAGCCGGCGAGGGCCTCCGAGAGCTTGACGCGACCGCCCATGCGCAGCAGCGAGTTCTCGTAGATGCGGGCGGCGACGAGGATCGCCGCGACGCACGTCGCCATGAGGATCACGATCGACAGCAGCGGCTCCCACCACTGCGCCTGCCCGAGGAAGATGCGCATCGGCATGCCGACCGGCGCCGAGAACGGCACGTACGACATGATCGCGAGCACCAGCGGGTTGTCGTTGAAGAAGATGACGAGGAAGTACGGCGCCATCACGAGCATCGTCAGCGGCATCGTGGTCGAGCCGATGTCCTCCTGACGCGACACCATCGATGCCGCGGCCGCGAACAGCGACGCCAGCAGGATGAAGCCGAACAGGAAGAAGATCGCGAACCAGGCGATGGGCGCGCCGAGCCCCTGCAGCAGCGCCGTCTGATCGGTGACGGTGAGCCCGATGATCGCGATGGCCGCGAGGATCAGAATCTGGCCCATCGCGAGCACCGTGTTGCCGATGACCTTGCCCGCCAGCAGCGACCGCACCGGGATCGCCGAGATGAGCAGCTCCACCACGCGGGTCTGCTTCTCCTCGACGACGCTCTGCGCGATCGTGCCGCCGAACAGCGACGCGGCGAGCAGGAACACGATGCCGAAGCCGACCGCGGCGATGTAGCCGAGCGCCGCGTTGCCCTCCTCCGGAGCGAGCAGCTCGACCGGCGGCACCTGCGCGAGCCGCAGCATCAGCGACGTCGGGGCGGAGGATTCGGCGATGATCGCGAAGCCGAGCGGCGACGACGAGTCGCCCACGACCGCGGCGTCGACCTCGCCGTCCTTGACGAGCGCCTCGGCGGCCGCGCGGTCCGCCACGTCGGTGACGTCGAGGCCTTCGGCCTGGGCGACGTACTGCTGCGCGTCGGCGGTCACCGCGACAGGCGTGCCGCTGTTGTTCGCCGCCTGGAAGCCGCCCCAGATGACGAGGGCCAGCGCGCCGATGAACAGGATCGCCGTCGAGATGACGAACGCCTTGCTGCGCAGCTTCGAGCCGATCTCACGCTCGGCGACGAGCCAGATCGCCTGGCCTGCGCCCAGCGTGCTTCCGCCGCGGCGGGTGTCGGTGGTGCTCACTGGATGACCTCCTTGAAGATCTGGGCGAGGGACGGATGCTGCGGCGCGAAGCTCGCGACGTCCCCGTTGGCGACGGCCCGACGCAGCACGCGCTGCGCGGTCTCGTCGCTGTCGGCGTCGAACACGGCGTACCCGCCGTCGAAGTCGAGCACCTCCACGCCGGGCTCGGTGCGCAGCCACCCGGCGTCCCCGGCCGAGACGAGCTCGAAGCGGCGCGTGGAGTGCTGCGCGCGGAGGGTGTCCCGCGCGCCGGCCGCGCGGATGGTGCCGCCGGCGATGATCACGAGGTCGTCGCACAGGCGCTCGACGACGTCGAGCTGGTGCGACGAGAACAGCACGGCGGCGCCTTCGGCCGCGCGCTGCTGCAGCACCCCGGCCACGACGTCGACCGCGAGCGGGTCCAGGCCCGAGAACGGCTCGTCGAGGATCAGCACCTGCGGGTCGTGCACGAGCGCGGCAGCGATCTGGGCGCGCTGCTGGTTGCCCAGAGAGAGCGTCTCGACGTTGTCGTTCAGGCGCTCGCCGAGCCCGAGCTGCTCGAGCAGCGCACGAGCGCGGGTCGAGGCATCCGTCTTCGAGAAACCGTGCAGCCGCGCGAGATAGGTGATGTGCTCGTGCACCTTCATCTTCGGATACAGCCCGCGTTCCTCGGGCATGTAGCCGAAGCGGCGGCGGTCGGAGGCGGTCACCTCGGCGCCGTCGAGGGTGACGGTGCCGGCGTCCCCGGCGAGCACCCCCAGCACGATCCGCATGGTGGTGGTCTTGCCCGCGCCGTTCCCGCCGACGAAGCCGGTCAGCCGGCCGGGCCGCACGTCGAACGACACGTCGTCGAGCACGCGGCGCCCTCCGTAGCTCTTGCCGATACCGCGAAGCTGCAGCATCCCTGTCTCCTCTCGATCCCCCTGCCACAGACGCTACGGACCGGAGTGCTCGGCGTCCTCCCCCGTGGGGTGGATTCGGGCTTCCTCCGCCGTGCGGGGGAGGAGGTGGATGAGAGATCTTTCATGCACCGGAATAGAAGGAGCGTGCATGTGCTTGCATGGATGTGGGACGTCCACGGTGGTCCCCACCGGGGACGCCTTTGCTTTTCAAGGAGAACCCCACATGTCCGAGCGGACCATCGGCTACATCGTCGGCAGCATCTCGTCGACCTCCATCAACCGTCGTCTCGCGAAGGCGCTCGAGCGTCTCGCCCCGGAGGGCACCACCCTCGTCGAGATCCCGATCAAGGACCTCCCCTTCTACTCGCCCGACCACGACGCCGACTTCCCCCAGGTCGCCCGCGACTTCAAGCAGGCCATCGCCGACGTCGACGGCGTCATCATCATCACGCCCGAGTACAGCCGCTCGATCCCCGGCGTGCTGAAGAACGCCCTCGACTGGTCGGCCCGTCCGTGGGGCCAGGGCTCGTTCGACGGCAAGCCCACCGCCGTCATCGGCACCTCGGGCGGCGGCATCGCCACCGCGGCGGCGCAGCAGCACCTCAAGGCGATCCTCAGCCACTACAACGCCCCGACGCTCGGCCAGCCCGAGGGCTACGTGCAGACCACCCCGGGCCTGTTCACCGAGACCGGCGAGGTCACCAGCGAGCAGACCGCCGACTTCCTCGTCGGCTACCTCCAGGCCTTCGGCGCGCTGATCGACCGCTACGCCGCGGTCCCCGTCGCCGCCTGATCCTCCCCCCGGTCGGCCTCACCCCGGGCCGATGACCCGTTCCAGCACCCCGGATGCCCCGGCCCGGCGCCCTTTCGCGGCGCCGGTCCGGGGCATCCGTCAATCGGGGGGTTCGTCCGTGCCATCCGTCCTTCGCGGCGTCCGTCCGGGGCATCCGTCCTTCGCGGCGCCCCTGCCGGCCCCCGCGTGCGCCCCGACGCGACGTCCCGCCGTTCCGCAGTCAGTTTTGGCGACGTCCCGACGCCAAAGGGCGCCATTTCCGACTGCGGAACAGAGGTGGCAGGGGTCAGGCGAGGCCGTGGCGGTGGGCATAGACGACGGCGGCGACGCGGTCGCGGGCGCCGAGCTTCTGCAGCACGTTCGAGACGTGGGTCTTCACGGTGGCCTCGCCGATGTAGAGGCGCTGCGCGATCTCGGCGTTGCTCATCGCCTGCGCGACGAGCTGCAGCACCTCCCCTTCGCGTTCGGTGAGCTCGACCGCCGGCGGCGCCACCGCCAGAACCGGTGAGACGACAGTCTGTGGACCAGACCTTGGGTGAACCCCACCGTCTCGTCCCGCTACTGGGGTCTCACCGGCGGGAGCGGAGGGGGCGGGGGCGGGGGCGGCGGAGGCGAAGCGGGCGATCACGCGGCGCGTCACCTCGGGCGCCAGCAGCGCGTCGCCGGCCGCGGCCACCCGCACGGCCGAGATGAGCTCCTCGGGGCCGGCGTTCTTCAGCAGGAACCCGCTCGCGCCGGCCGCGAGCGCGTCGAACAGGTAGTCGTCGCGGTCGAAGGTCGTCACCACCACCACCGCCGCCTCCGCCGATGGGTCGCCGACGATGCGCCGGGTCGCCTCGAGGCCGTCCATGTCGGGCATCTGCACGTCCATGCAGATCACGTCAGGACCGAGATCGGATGCTGCCGCCACCGCCTCGACGCCGGTCGAGGCCTCGCCCACCACGGTGATGTCGCCCGCGGATTCGAGGATCATGCGGAAGCCGGCCCGCATCACGGCGTGGTCGTCCACGAGCAGGACCCGGATCACGCGCCGACCGCCTCGGCCGACACGGTCAGGGGCACGCGCAGTCGCACGAGGAACCCGCCGCGGGCGCGCGGCGCGGCCTCGAGCTCGCCGCCCGAGGCGGCGGCCCGCTCGCGCATACCGACCAGGCCGAGGCCCGGCCGCACGGGCGCGGCGACGGCGCGGCCGGTGTTCACGACCTCGAGCTCGACGGCATCGGGCGCGTAGCGCAGGCGGACGTCGGCGGCGGCATCCGGTCCGCCATGCCGCCGTGCGTTCGTGAGCGCCTCCTGGGCGACGCGGAACACGTTGACCTGCACGAGCTCGGGCAGATCGACCTGGTCGCCGACGATCGTGAGGGTCGTGGGCAGGCCGTTGTCGTTCGCGTGGGCGACGAGCTCGGCGAGCGCTGACAGGTGCACGGTGGATCCTCCTTCGGCGTCGCCGCCGGAGGTGCGGAGGGTCTCGAGCAGCTGGCGCAGCTCGACGAGCGCGGAGCGGGCGGACGACTCGACTCCGAGCAGCGCGGTGCGCGCAGCATCCGGATCCCGATCCAGCACGGCGCGCGCGGCACCGGCTTGGACGCCCATCGCCGAGACGTGGTGCGCGACGACGTCGTGCAGCTCGCGGGCGATGCGCACGCGATCGAGCGCCACGGCCTGCGCAGCGGTGACCTCGCGCTCGCGCTCGAGCTCGCGGGTGCGCTCCTCGAGCACCGCGCGCGCCATCGCGGCGGCGTACGCGCGATCGCCCATGTAGTACGCGCCGCCGAAGAATCCGGCGTTGATGAGCAGCTGGATGAGCATCATCGCGGCGAACGGCGAGAACAGTCCCGCCCTCGACAGGCTCTCGTCGGACGGATCGATCGCCGCCTGGAACATCGTGATGAGCAGCCACACGAACATCGCGATGATCACGCCGACGCGCACCCACATCGCGCGACGGCGGTCGTCGACCCAGGCGCCCACGGTGTACATCGCGATGAACATGGCGATGTTCGAGACGTAGAGGTCGGGGATGCGGAAGGTCACGCCCATGAAGAACACCACGGCGATCGCGACCACGACGAGCTCGGGGAAGCGCCGCCGCACGGCCAGCGGGGCGGTGAGCCCGAGGCTGTAGAGCAGCGCCCACTGCATGCCGGCGTTGGCGTCGGCGCCGTAGATCCCCGCGACCGAGCCGAGCGCGGTGCTGATCACCGCGGCGACGAAGAGGGCACCCGCGAGCCAGACGTCGTTGCGCAGCTCGCCCGCGGTCGGCGCCGGGCGCCGCGCGGGGTGCGCGGAAGACAGGTCGGACATCCTTCCACGCTACGGGGGCGCCGGTCCCGCGGCATCCCCCGCGAGACGGAGAATGCTCCCCACGCCCCCTCCAGACGCCGCCGGCGCGTCGCCCGGAGCCTCGGGCGCGTGCGCCCAGCTGCGCCCCGAGGCCCGCGCCGGGTAAGTTAGCGAGCGTTCACCTCGCGCCGACAGGGGGATCCCGTGCACGACCGCAACGCGGGGCTCGACCCCGAGACCCAGTTCGTCGAGATCTACCGCAACCTCGGCACCTACGACTTCGCGTGGGACCTGAACCAGTCGCTGAGCTTCGCGCTGTTCCGCACCTACGCGGTGCCGTCGATCGGGCGCCTGCTCGACGCGACGGGCGAGTTCGAACGCGCGACGCAGAAGCGCTACGACGACACGTCCCTGCTGCTCGAGGTGCCGCTCCTCGAGGGGTTCGAGAGTCCTCGCGGTCGCGCGGCGATCCGGCGCATCAATCAGATGCACCGCATGTACGACATCTCGAACGACGACATGCGGTACGTGCTGTCGACGTTCGTCGTCGTGCCGGTGCGCTGGCTCCACGCGTTCGGCTGGCGCCGGCTCACCGCCGACGAGCTCCTCGCGTCGGTGCGGTACTACCAGAGCCTCGGCCGGCACATGGGCATCACGGACATCCCTGAGACCTACGCGGAGTTCGCCACCCTGATGGACGAGTACGAGCGCGTGCACTTCGCGTACGACGCCGCATCGGCGCGGGTCGCCGACCGCACCTTGGCGCTGCTGGTCTCGTTCTACCCGCGGCTCTTCGCCCCGGTCGTGGAGGTCTTCAGCCGGGCGCTCATGGATCCGCCTCTGCTGCGGGCGTTCGGCTACCGCGAACCGGGGCGGATCGTACGCCGCCTGTCCGCGGGTGCGCTCCGCCTGCGCGCCCGGGCGGTCGCGGTGCTGCCGAAGCGCCGCGCCCCGCTCCACGTGATCGATCTGCCCCGCATCCGCAGCTATCCGAACGGCTTCGACATCGAGCAGATGGGGACGTTCGCGCCCGGATGCCCCGTACCGCACGCGAAGCGGTGAGGTGCAGCATCCGTCGGCTACTTGCTATTGACAAGCTTGCTTGTTTTTTGCAACCATCGTGATGTCGGCGGTCCGGTCGACGCCACGGTGACAAGGAGCAAGGCAATGACGCACATCTTCGTCAACATCCCGACGAACGACCTCGAGCGCTCGAAGGCGTACTACACCGCCCTCGGCTGCGCGCTGAACCCGCTCTTCACCGACGAGAACGCCGCGTGCGTCGTGTGGAGCGACCAGATCTTCTTCATGGTCCTCACGAAGGAGTACTTCGCGACGTTCACCGACAAGGAGTTCGCCGACCCGAAGACGCACGCCCAGGTGCTGCTGTCGATCAGCCGCGAGACCCGCGAGGACGTCGACCGGATCGTCGAGGCGGGCGTTGCAGCAGGCGGCACCGCACCGGGCGAGCCGCAGGACTTCGGCTTCATGTACGCGCGCGACCTCATCGACCCGGACGGCAACGGCGTCCAGTTCATGTGGATGGACCCCGAGGCTGCCGCCAAGGGTCCCGAGGCCTACATGGCGGAGCAGGCGCAGGCGTAAGTGGCGTCCCGCAGCTACGGGCAGTACTGCGGGGTCACGACCGCCGTCGAGCTGATCGGGGAGCGGTGGGCGCTGCTCATCGTCCGCGATCTGCTCGTCGGCCCCCGGCGCTACACCGACCTCAAGCAGGGGCTGCCCAAGATCCCGACCAACATCCTCTCCACGCGGCTCAAGGAGCTGCAGGAGGGCGGTGTCGTGCGCCGCGTGCCGCTCCTGCACTGCGGGCTCGTGTACGAGCTGACGCCCTACGGGCGCGAGCTCGAGCCGATCGTGCTCGCCCTCGGCCGGTGGGGGTTCCGGCAGATGGGCGACCCCCAGCCCGAGGACGTCGTGACGGCGGACTCGCTCACGATGGCGCTGCGAACGGCATTCCGGACGGATGCTGCGGCCACCCTGCCGCCCGCCGACTACGAGCTGCACGTGGCCGACGTCGTGCTGCGCGTGCAGGTCGACGCATCCGGGCTGCGGATCGCACAGCTCCAGCCGGCCGGGCGCCCCATCGACCCGCGGCTCGGCACGCAGGCTTCGACCTCGGGTGAGCCCGACCTCGTCTTCGCGGCGGGTCCCGGCATCCGTCGCCTCATCTCGGGCGAGCTGACCCCGGCCGCCGCGATCGACCAGGACGTGCTGGCCGTCGTCGCCGGCGACGCCACCCTGCTCGAGCGCTTCGCCCGGACATTCCACATCCCGATCGACCCCGAGGTCGTGCTCGTCGCCTGAGCCCGACCCCGCCCTGGAAGGAGGCGGCCATGACCGGTCGCATCTACATCGACCTGTTCACCACCCTCGACGGCGTCGCGCAGGCGCCAGGCGGCCCGGAGGAGGACCCCTCGAACGGCTTCCCGTACGGCGGGTGGCAGGCGCCGTTCCCCGACGAGGTCATCGGCGCCTCGATCGGCAAGGGCATCTCCGAGCTCGACGCCCTGCTGCTCGGGCGACGGACCTACGACATCTTCGCGGGCTACTGGCCGCACCAGTCCGGCAAGATCGCCGACGCCCTGAACAGCGCACCGAAGTACGTCGCCTCGCGCGGCCTTCCCACGCTCGAGTGGGAGGGATCGTCGCAGCTCGGCATCGACCTCAACCGCGAGGTGGAGGCGCTGCGCGAGAAGCACGAGAGCATCCACGTCATCGGCAGCGTCGACTTCGTGCAGACCCTGCTGAAGGAGCAGCTGTTCGATGTGCTGACGCTCTGGGTGTACCCGGTCGTGCTCGGGCAGGGCAAGAAGGTGTTCCCCGAAGGCGCGCATCCCGCGAACGTCACGCTGCTCGAGCCGGCGGTGACCGGCCCGCTCGGCGTGCTGCAGCTGCGGTACGGGCCGGCGCCGGGTGAGCCGCAGACCGGTGAGATGGGCCCCGAGGACTGAGGTCGTCCTGACAGCCGAGGCGTTCCGGACCCCCGGTGAGGGGGAGGGCGGCAGTGCCGGCGCCCCCCGCGCCGGCACCCCGCCAGAGGCGCCCTCAACGCCTGCTTCCCCAGAGCCGGACGCCCCGCCACCCCCGGAGGGCGTTCCGGCGATCACCGCTGCCACGGCCGGAGTGGCATCGGCGGTGGAGACGAGGCCCCAGCCCCGGGGATCTCAGAAGATCATCGGGCGATCTTCGTCGTCCGGGCCTTCGAGGTCGAGGTCGACGACGACCGGCACGTGGTCGCTCGGGGCCTCGCCCTTGCGCTCGTTGCGGTGGATCGTCGCCCCCGTGACGGCGTCGGCGATCGTGTGCGAGCCGAGGATGAAGTCGATGCGCATGCCCTCGTTGCGGGGGAAGCGCAGCTGCTTGTAGTCCCAGTAGGTGAACCCGGTCGGGATGAGCGGGCGCACGACGTCCTGAAGTCCCGCCGCCTCCAGGGCGGCGAACGCCTCGCGCTCGGGCGGCGAGACGTGGGTCGCGAAGCCCTGCACGACGGTGGGGTCGCCGTTGTCGGCATCCGTCGGCGCGATGTTGAAGTCGCCGACCAGGGCGAGCGCGAGGTCGGGGTTCGCGGTCAGCGACTGCGCCGTGTACTGCTCGAGCGCCGACAGCCAGTCGAGCTTGTAGTAATAGTGGGGGTCGCCGAGCGACCGCCCGTTGGGCACGTACAGGCTCCAGACCTCGACGCCGCCGATGGTCGCGCCCATCGCCCGCGCCTCCTGCGGGGCGTCGGGGCCGTTGTGCCCCTTCTCGAATCCGGGCATGCCCGGGAAGGCGGTGCGCACGTTCGTGAGCGGTTCGCGGCTGGCGATGGCGACGCCGTTCCACTGCGAGAAGCCGTATGCCTCGACGTGATAGCCGGCATCTTCGAACCGGTCGAACGGGAACTGCTCGGTCTTGCACTTGATCTCCTGCATCGCGAGCACGTCGATGTGCTCGCGCACCGCGAAGTCGACGATGCGGTCGACCCGCGCGCGGATCGAGTTGACGTTCCAGGTGGCCAGGCGCATGGGATCAAGCCTAGGCGGGGTGGCGGACGCCGAACGGCGCTGCGGATGCTGTGACCCCTGGCGTATCAGTGCTCCGAGGAGGATTCTCCTTTGTGTCAGCGGCCGCGTCCGCGGTCGGGAAAGCGAGACCCACCATGGACCACGACTGCGGCTGCGGCCACGCGGCCTCCGCCGCGCACGACGACACGCCCCTCGAGTTCGACGCCGACGGCGAGCTCGTCACCGGGCCGATCATCCGGCCCGAGCTGCCGACCCGGCCGTGCCCGCTCGGCACGCTCGACGGCTCGTGGCTGCTCGAGCTCGAACGGCGCACCGTGTTCGCCCCCGAGGTGCGCGGCGCGCTGCGCATCGAAGTCGGCGCCTCCTCGCTGCGCATCTCGGGTGACATGTACTCGCGGCGGGTCTTCCCACCGGTGCTCGGTGAGGTGCAGCGCCCCGTGCCGATCCCGGATCCGGGGCCGGCCGCAGGCGCCGATGCCGCGGCCCGCGATCTCGGCCCGGACGACGATCCGGCGGTCGCCGACGTCCTGCCGGTGCGCCTGCGCACCTACCCCGCATTCCCCAAGGCGGAGTACTCCTGGTACTTCCGCTCCCACGGCGCCACCTACGTCGACGGCACCCTCACTGTTCAGATCGTGCGGCACCTCTGGAACCGCTCGACGCAGGAGTTCGTCACCACCGACACCGGTACGCTCACGCTCCGCTGCCGGCGGCCGCTCGTGCTGGCGCCCGCGTCCGCGCTCGTGGCGCCCTCGCAGCGCATGACGGGGACGCTCTCCATCGGCGGCACCGTCACCACCGTCACGGCGAGCAAGACGTCGCCGATGTACCGCGGGTGCCGCATCGAGGTGGATGCCATGGTGAACCGCGTGTTCCCGGCATCCGCCACCATCGGTTCGGGGGCCGCGGCCAATGTGCGCTCGGTCTATGCCTCGGCCGGCTGGGACGTCACCGTCGTCACGGACGAGATCGACGTGCCGAACGACGCCGATCTCACGAACGCCGAGCTCGCGACCCTCATGTCGGGGCACCGCCAGACGGTGGCCGGTGAGCAGTGGCGGCTGTGGCTGTTCGTCGGCTCATCGCAGGGCGGGCTTTTCGGGATCATGTTCGACGACGACACGGTGCCGCGCGAAGGCGCGGCGGGATTCGCCGATGTGACGCTCGGCAACGACTCGTTCATCGCCGCGGCGGCACGGAACCGTCCGCTGGACGAGGTGCCGGCGGCGTTCCTGCGCACGCTGGTGCACGAGGCGGGCCACGCGTTCAACCTGTGGCACCCCAAGCACGACGTCCACAACCCGGGCATCGGCATCGAGATCATGAACCAGACGGGCGACGTCATGGGCTTCGCCACGGTCGCCAACCCCTACCCGGGCAACGCGGCGTTCGTGTTCTCGGAGCACGACCGCACGTCGCTCATCCACTCGCCCGACCCGCAGGTGCGGCCCGGCTGGAAGAACTTCGGCTGGGGCCACGGCAATCTCTCGGCAGGGCTGCCGGCGCCGGTCGACGTCGCGGGTCTTGCGGGCGACACGGGCGACGATGCGCTGCAGCTGACCGTCACCATGCCCGCGCAGGCGTTCGTCGGCGAGTATGTCACCGCCGAGGTCGCGCTCACGAACGTGTCGGACCAGCCCCGCACGGTCACGACGCTGATCAACCTGTCGGAGGGCGACCTCGTCTTCCTCCACACCTCGCCCGACCGGTCGCTCGAGCACCTCGTCGACGTCGCGATCGGCTGCGGCCCTCGGCCGACGACGGTGCTCCAGCCGGGGGAGTCGATCCGCAACCACGTGCAGGTCTTCTTCACGAACCAGGGGGTGACCTTCACCGAGCCGGGACGCCACACCGTCGCCGCGCAGCTGGAAGTCGATCCGGTGACGACCGTGCGCTCGGCGCCGGTGACGGTCGACGTGCGCGGCCCGGCGTCCGAAGCCGAGGTCGACATCAGCGCGAAGACGCTCACGCCGGGCGTCGGTCGCGCGATCGCCCTGGGCGATTTCGCGACGGATGCTGCCGCCCGAACTGTGCTGACCGCCCTGGCCGAGCAGCACAGCGACACCGACACGGGCGCCGCCGGGGCGCTGGTGCTCGCGAACTCGCTGGCGCGCTCGTTCACCGACCTCCGCGCCCGTGGCGTGCGGGACGCGGCGCCGGACGAAGCGGCGCACTTCCTCGAGCTGGCCCTGGCGGGCCGGTCTGCCGAACGCGTCGCCGCTCTCGCCGTGACTGTCGCGAGCCCGACCGAGAGGAACGCGCCGGTCGTCGCCGACACGGTGGCGGCGCTCAAGGCGCGCACGAAGGGCGGCGCGAGGTCGGCAGCCGGGAAGGACGTCGCGGCGGCCGAGCAGATCGCCGAGGACTTCGTCTCGCCGCACGGGCGCTGACCCGGTGACAACGGCGCTGCGCGGAGCAAGGATCGACGTGTGACATCCGATGCGCAGGGCGGCGGGCTGGAGCTTCGGCTCCGGCTCCCCGCCGCGTCCGTTCCCCTCGATCGCGTCGCCTTCGCCGAGGTGGAGGTCGCGGCGGTCGGCGGTGCGGCGACCGTGAGCGCCCGGCTCAATCTCATCGAGGGCGACCTCGAGGTGGAGGTGACGGGGCCCGACGGGCGCGTCGCCCGTGCCACCTGGCCGTGGCCTGCCGACTCGGCGCTGCGTTCGGTCGCACTCGCGGCGGGGGAGCGCCTGGTCGCTGCGGTGCCACTCGTGTCGGAGGGCAGTGAGCCGCTCTTCCCCGCGCCCGGTCGCTACGACGTGGTCGCACGCTTCGCCGCGCGCCCGGGCGAGACGCTCACGTCGAACACGGCGGTGCTCGTGCGGACCGCGGGCGAGGATGCCGCGCTCGCCGCGGACCTCCGCGATCGCGATGTCGTGCAGAGCCTGCTCGGGGCGGGCGTCATCGGTGCCGCCGAGCCGGCGCTCGAGCGTCTCGCCGCGTCGGAGGACGCAGGCACCGCCGCTGCCGCCCGCCTGGCGCTCTCGCGCACGGACGCCCTCGAGGCGGCCGATGCCGATCCCGCGGTGTCGCGAGCCGTGGCGGCGCTGCTGCCGCCGGGCGCCACCGGGAACGACGAGCGGCGCGAGGCGATCGCCTCTCGCGCGGCTCCGCGCGACGTCGCGATGCTCAGCGGGCGACCGATCGAGGACGGAACCGACGCGGCTGTGGAAGACTGAGGCGCCATCAGCCATGAGAAGGGCCGTCATGACCGTCAAGAACCGCTTGCTCGCCGGCGTCCTCGCCGTCTGCGTCGCCTCGGGTGCAGGCATCGCCGCCGCAGCACCCGCCCAGGCCGCGACGATGGGGTACAAGTCCTTCACCATCACGAAGTCGGGTTACACGACCAGCACGGCATGCCTGGCGGCGCAGCGCTCGACCGCGTGGTCGATCACGAACTCCGGGGGGATCATCTATGCCGGCGATGCCTGCGGTTACTGGGGCTCGGTGCAGAAGTGGGGCTTCTCGACCACGTACAAGAAGCTGGTCCCCATCGGCTCCTGAGCGGCGCCGGGGCGCAGCATCCGTAAAATCGAGGGCATGACCGCCGCCTCCACGCCGCAGCTCGAAGCCGACCGCCAGTATCTGATCGCGCTGATCCAGGACGAGGCGGTGTTCCACGGAGACTTCACCCTCTCGAGCGGCAAGAAGGCGACGTACTACGTCGACATGCGCAAGCTGACGCTCGACCACCGTGCGGCACCGTCGATCGGGCGCATCATGCTCGATCTCATCCGCGACGTGGACGGCATCGTCGCCGTCGGCGGCCTGACCCTCGGCGCCGACCCGATCGCCAACGCCGTGATGCACGAGTCCGCGCGCACCCACAAGCCGCTCGACGCCTTCGTCGTGCGCAAGGAGCCGAAGGACCACGGCCGCGGCCGCCAGGTGGAGGGGGCGGATGTCGCGGGCAAGCGCGTCGTCGTGCTCGAAGACACCTCGACCACCGGCCAGTCGGCGCTGAAGGCGGTCGAGGCCCTCCGCCGCGAGGGCGCGGAGCCGGTCGCCGTCGCCGTCATCGTGGACCGCAAGACCGGCGCGCAGGCGGCCGTGGAGGCCGAGGGCCTGCAGTGGCTCGCCGCGATCGACCTCGACGACCTGGGCCTCGATCCGCAGTAATACTCCGCGGGGTGTCACACGCCGGCGCCCGCCGGTGTCTCCATGTCGAAGGACCGAATCGACACGGAGGTAGACATGAGCAGCGACACCCGCATCCCCACCGCAGAGGTCACCGGCGTCTCCGGCGCGCTGACCAAGGCGGTCGCCAAGAAGATGGTCGGCCGCGTGCCCGACTCCCTCGGCGTGCTGTGGCATCACCGCGGCGTGATGAAGGACTCGATGGGCATCGGCCAGAAGGTCGAGGGCTGGCACGAGCTCGACCCGAGCCTCGCGACCTTCGCCGCGATGGCGTCGGCGGCGACCATCGGCTGCAGCTTCTGCCTGGACTTCAACTACTTCATGTCACGGGACCGCGACGTGGACGCGGCGAAGGTGCGCGAGGTGCCGCGGTGGCGGGAATCCAGCCTGTTCACGCCGCTCGAGCGCCGCGTGATGGAGTACGCCGAGGCGGCGAGCCAGACGCCGCCCGCCGTCACGGATGACCTGTCGGATGCGCTCCTCGCCGACCTCGGCGCTGCCGGGCTCGTCGAACTGGCCGCCAGGGTGGCGTTCATGAACATGTCGGCGCGGATGAACATCGCGCTCGGCATCCGTTCCGAGCACTTCGCCGACGCCTGCGGCCTGCCTCCGCTCGCCGCACGGCCGGCCGTCGGCGCTTCCGCGTAGGCTCCCGGCCATGAGCACCGCCGCCGTCGACGACCCGTTCGTCAGGCACCGGAGCCTGCTGTTCACCGTCGCGTACGAGATGCTCGGCTCGGCCGCCGACGCCGAGGACGTGCTGCAGGAGTCGTGGCTGCGGTGGGCGGCCGTCGAGCACGACACCGTGCAGGAGCCGCGCGCCTACCTCGTGCGCATCGTGACGCGGCAGGCGCTCAACCACTTGCGCACGGTGTCGCGGCGGCGGGAGGAGTACGTCGGGGAGTGGCTCCCCGAGCCGCTGCTCACGAGCCCCGACGTGGCCGACGACGTCGAGCTCGCCGAGAACCTCTCGATCGCCATGCTCACGGTGCTCGAGACGCTCGGCCCGGCCGAGCGGGCGGTGTTCGTGCTGCGCGAGGTGTTCGATGTCCCGTACGACGAGATCGCGGATGCGGTGGGCAAGACCCCTGCGGCCGTGCGGCAGATCGCCCACCGTGCGAAGGACCACGTCGCCGCGCGCCGCCCTCGCATGACGGTCGGCCCCACCGAGCACGAGGAGGTCGTGGAACGCCTCGTCGTGGCGCTCAACAGCGGGGACCTGCAGGGCCTCATGGACGTGCTGGCGCCTGACGTCGTGTCCGTCGCCGACGGCGGCGGCAAGGTGCGCGGTGCGGCCCGCCGGCCGATCGTCGGCGCGGAGCGGCTCGCACGCTACCTCGTCGGCGGCATGGCGAAGGTCGAAGGCACCTTGGCGGCGTCGTCGACCTGGGTCAACGGGCAGCCCGGGGTGCGCATGGAGCTCGACGGTGTGCTCGTCGGCGTCGTCAGCCTGACCGTCGTCGACGGGCGGATCACGCAGGTGTACTCGATCGCCAACCCCGAGAAGCTCGGACGGGTCGACGAGGAGGCGGTGGTGGGCCGCTGAGCCGCACACCCCGCACACTCAGCGGGCGAGGATCTGCGCGTTGAGCTCGCGCTGCCAGTCGCGCAGCTGCCACATCGGATGGTGCGGGGCGGCGTTCGACGACAGCACGACGCCCCACACGCCGTGGTCCAGCGCCGTGCGCACGCCGTGCTCGGCGAGGGACCGGCCGATCGGGCCCTCTTCGAAGGTGCCGTGCAGCGGCGTGTAGCCGACCCACCCCTCCCCGACGATCGCCGGGACGCCCTGCCAGCGCGCCCACGCGGCGATGGCGATGGTCCGCGAGGCGATCTCCCGGCGCATCACCTGCTCGTACGGCGGGTAGTGGTCGACGAGCCAGGTGTCCCACACGACAGGGTCGATCCAGTCGTAGCCGTAGATCATCTGGTCCGTGACGACCGTCGCGCGGTACTTCCACTCGGCGGCGCGACCGTACTCCGCGAGGGACGGGGCATCACTGCGCAGCAGTTCCTGGAGGGCGGCATGGGGAAAGCCCTCGCTGCCCTCGGAGCGGATGTCGATGCGCTGCTGCAGCGCGTCGAGCACGCCGTAGCTGTACACGTGGAACTGCGCGGCGCCCAGCCCGTCGGGGAGCCGGTGCATGGCGAGGTGGGGCGGCTTGCCGTAGCCGGCGGTGATGAGGAGATCCGGATGCTGCGCCCGCAGGCGCGTCACCTCCTCCGCTCCGCCGTCCTCGAGCGCGGGCAGGATCGAGAAGTCGACCTCGTTGTGCAGCTCGACGAGCGCGATGCGATCACGGTGGCCGTGGTCGGTGAGCCACTCGATCATCGCGTCCCAGGCGTCGGAGAGGACGCCGTAGCGATCGGCGAGCGGCACCGCGTCGATCGCTTCGAACCATGCCGGGGAGGCGGCGAACGCGGTCGACTGCTGGTACTCCCAGCTGGCGAGGATGATCACCATGCCGTGCGCGGCGGCAGATTCGAAGAGCGCGAGAAGGCGCGCCCGCAGATCGATGCGGTAGCCGCCGGGAGTGTCGTACCACCGGGTGCGCTGTCCGAAGTATCCGCCGAGCGGGGACGGGCCGAGCCCGCCGATCTCGAGGTCGCGGGCGACCTCATAGAGTCCCAGTCCGCCGAAGAGCAGCACCGGCGCGGCGCAGATGCGGATGGCGTTGTAACCCAGGGAGGCGGCCTCCGCCACCGCCGCGTCGAGATCGGCGTACGGCTCGCCGGGACCCGCCTGCGTGTACCAGGAGAAGTCCCACAAGGTGATGGTGAGCCGCTGCGGAAGATGCGCCGGCACGGGTCCGGTGAGGGCCGACTCGTCGCGCTCGATCGTGCCGGATCCCAGGTAGCGCTCGGTCATGTGCGGGTCCTCTCCGAAACGTCAACGGGCCGCGCTGCGAGCTGCTGCGCGCGTCCGCGCTCCGCCAGCCGTTCGAGCCGGTCGGCCATGGCTGCCCGCGCCGTCGCGGTGGACGCATCGAACGAGGTCAGTTCGGGCACGGAGGTGGCGAAGTAGTCGACCTCGTCGCTCGCGGCGCGCAGCGCCGTCGCACGCGCGTCCAGGGCATCCCACGCGGACGCCGCGCTCGTCGCGTCGGCGAGGTGGAGATGCGCCACCCCGGTCCAGTACGTCGACTCGTCGGCCGCCCGCGGTGCCACTGCCAGCGGCGACGGTGCGACGGCCGTGCGCCAGGCCTCGGCCGCACCTGCCGCGTCTCCGGCAGCCGCGCGCGCGGCGCCGAGCAGCACCCATCGCTGCACCGGACGCTCGGCCGGGTGGCGTCCCTCGCCGAGGGTGCGCGGCGGAACGAAGCCGGACTCCAGCAGCGAGACCGCGTCGGCCGGCGCCGTCTCCAGCATCCGTTCCGCGAGTCGGCACGCGGCGCGGTCGTACGCTGCGATCACGAGCCCCTCGCCGCCCTCGAACGGCCGGAAGCGGCGGGTCGTGAGCAGGATCCACGCCTCGTCGGTGCGCCCGACATCGAGAAGCAGGTTCGCATGGCGCACCGCCAGGTCGTCGCGGGCGTCGAGCAGGACGGCGTGGGCCTCGAGCAGCGAGAGCCGGGTTGCGGCATCCGTCCCCCTCCGCACCGCGAGCACGTCGCGCTCGAGAAGCAGCCGCGCGTCCGGGCGCAGCGACAGGGCGTGGGCGAGCGCCGCGTCGGCCGCGGCCGCGTCGTCGTCGACCGCGACGAGCGCGATCGCGAGGTTGCGCCACACCACTGGGTCGGTCGAGCCGCCCTCGGTCGCGCAGCGCAGGTGCGCGAGCGCGTCGGCGTGACGGCCGGCGTCGAGCAGCCACATGCCGAGGAGCCCCGCGGCGACGACGTCGTGCGGGTCGGCGGCGACCGCGGCGACGAGCGCGTCGAAGTGGTCGAGGCCGGCGGGGAAAGCCAGCGTGGTCGAAGTCCCCCGTCCGAGGGAGCGCTCGTCGTCGGCCTCGGCGGCGCGTCCGGACCGTTCGAGCCAGTGCGCGCGCAGGTAGTGGCGGAGGGGACCTGCGAGACCCGCCGAGGGCGTGCGCTCGACGGCGGCCGCGGTGGCCGCGAGGGCCTCGTCGACGGCGCCCGCCCGCGCGAACTCGGCACCGACCTCGAGCGCCGTGCGGGCGTCGCGGTCGATCGACGCGCCCGCGAGCGCACGGGTCGCCGGGTCGAGCGGGTCGGCCGCGAGCAGCTCGGCGACGCGGGCGACGGATGCTGCGCCCTCACCGCGGCGGGCGAGTGCCAGGGCTTCGAGGCGTCCTGCCTCGGGGATAGGCGCAGCCGAGCGAGCGAGGTCGAGCGCCGCGGCAGTCGATCCCGCGCGCAGGGCGATGCGTGCCCGAGCGAGTATCGCCGCCGGCGCGAACGCCGCGTTCCAGGCGGCCTTCGCCAGGCAGCGATCGGCCGCGTGGTCGTCGCCGAGCCGTTCGTGCACGAGGCCGAGCAGGTACGCGGCTTCACCGTCGCGCGGGTTGAGGTTGCGCCGGGTGAGCTGCGCGGTGGCCGCCTCGAGCAGATCGCGCGCCGCCGCGTACTCGCCGCGGGCGAGGTGCCACGATCCGAGCGCGGTCGCCGCGCGCGAATCGCCGGCGTCACGTCGCAGCGCCTCGTGCAGGTACGGCACCGCCGAGCGGGTGGGGTGGCGGTACTGCAGCAGGTGCACGGCCGTCGCATAGAGCTCGTCGTTGGACGCGATGTCGTCGGGCAGGGGCGGCGCGGTCGCTACCCAGGGCTCGCCCGCGTTCCCTGCTCGCGCTCGCCAGGCAACGATGGTCTCGCCCGCGTGGAGGACACGCACCTCGAGGCCCGCAGCATCGACGGCGATGTCCGTGACGGCGGCGAAGGGCGCATCGGGGCCGAGGTCGGCGGTCCAACGCGCGACCGTCGCGCCACCTCGACGCACCTCGATCACCGCCGCCGGGAGCACCCGCGTCGCGATCGCCGTGATGAGAGTGCCGTCGCCGTCGGCGCGCACGCCGATCGCGGCATCCGTCGTCGCCTGCCGTACGGCTCCGGTGGCGTGGATCGGGTACCAGTACTGACGGAACCGCTTGGTCTCGCCGGGGAGCATCCAGCTGAAGTCGGGCTGATTGTCGGTGTAGACGCCGGCCATGAGCTCGACGTACGGGCCGTCGTCGTCGGTCAGCTGGTCGTCCCATGCGCGCCCGATCGGGCCGTCGCCCCACGTCCACTGCTTCTTGCCGGGGGAGATCGCGAGGTCCGCCCAGTGGACGAAGCCGGCATCGGCCGCGTGGTCGTAGCCGCCGAAGAACGAGTCGTCGGTGTCGGTGATCATGTACGAGGTCGGCACCGGGATGCTGCTGTACACGTCGATGCGGTCGGCGTCCGGCCGCTCCGCCGCGAGCGCCGGGTAGTCGACGCCGTAGTAGGGGCGGTCGGCGCGTGGGAACGCGGAGATCGCCCGGCGCGCGTGGTCGGCGACGAAAGCGACGTCGTCGGGGAAGAACGACTGATACCGCTCGTGCGCACGCGCCGCGACGTTGGCCCACCACAGGAACGTCTGCGGGACGTCGGTGCGGTTGTGCAATGCGGCCTCGAGCTCGATCAGCGACGATCCCGGCCGGAGCCGCACCCCGTGCACGCCGCGCATGCGCTGCAGCGGGTCGAGGTCGCTGTGCCACACCACGACAGCGCCGTCGGCCTCCCGCTCGATGCGGGTGTCGACCGGGAGGAAGGTCGCGGGCCGGTGGTGCTGCGGCCAGTTGAACTCGACGCCGCCCGAGATCCACGGACCGGCGAGTCCCACGAGCGCGGGCTTGATGACGTTGTTGCGGTAGAAGAAGTCGTAGCCCGCGACCTTGTCGTAGCCGACGTGGATGCGACCGCCGATCGCGGGGAGCAGCGCGAGGCGCACGTAGGCGTTCTCGAGATGGATGGCGTGCCACTGCCGCGGCGCCTTCTCGTGCGCGACGCTGTCGATCATCGGGAGCGGGTAGACCTTTCCGCTGGACCCCTGATAGACGCGCCGATCGAGGAACAGCGGGTAGGGATCCGGCTCGCCCGGCTCGTACGTGTCGATCCAGAGGGGCTCGCTCCAGCAGGCGACTCCGCCCGCCGCGAGGATCGCGGCCTGATCGGCGGGAGCCTCGGGGAGCTCGATGCGGCTCTGGGTGTCGGCGTCGGTCACCTGGCAAAGCTACGCGCGCGGGGGGCATTGCGACCATGGCGGATCGTGGCGATGACCTGGACGATCCGACGGCCATCCGTGACAGGATGCCGGAGTGGAGCGTGCGGAAGGCTTCGAGCGGGAGCGGCTGAGCGTCGTCCCTCGTCCTCTCGTCGACGCTGCGCTCGCGCGGCCGGTCACACGGCGCATGCTGGTGACGGATGCCGGGTACTTCCCGCGTGCGAGACACCATGGACGACACCGCCCCGGTGGGGCGGCGGAGACGATCGTGATCGTGTGCGTCGCCGGGTCGGGATGGGTGGAGGCGGAGGGCGTCCGCACGCGGGTGGGGAGTTCGACGGCGATCGTCATCCCCGGCGGTGTGGCCCACTCGTACGGCGCGGATGCGACCGATCCCTGGACGATCTGGTGGTGCCATGTGCGCGGGAGTGACGTGCTCGAGCTCACCGAGGCGGCCGGTATCCGTCCCGACCGGTTGACGCTGTCACTGCGCCAGGTCGAGCGCGTCACCGCCCTGCTCGACGAGATCTCGATGTCGCTCGCTCTCCAACCGACGCCGGCGCGTCTCATCGCGACGTCGGGAATGGCGTGGCGCCTGTTCACCCAGCTCGTCGTCGATCGTGCCCTTCCGAGCGAGGGTGCGCCCGTCGAGCGTGCGATGCGCTATCTCGAGGAGCGTGTCGACGGGCGCGTGCAGGTCGCGGAGCTCGCCGCCATGGTCGGGGTGTCGCCGTCGCACCTCGCCGCGCTGTTCCGCCAGGCCACCGGCGGCGGTGTGCACGCGCACCACCAGGCCCTGAAGATGGCGCAGGCCCGGGCGCTGCTCGACACGACGGATCTGCCGGTCGCCGAGGTCGGGCGCCGGGTCGGGCTGGACGACCCGTTCTACTTCTCGCGGCAGTTCCGCCGCACGCACGGCATGAGTCCGCGCGCCTACCGCGAGCAGCACAAGGGCTGACGGGCGTCCGGGGCCGGGTCGGCCGTCGGGGCGGTTCGGGATCAGTCGCGCTTGCCGCGGCCCCGCCACCACTGCCAGATGATGACCGTGAGCGTGCCGAGCGTGATGATCGCGGCGGTCACCAGGAGCAGCGTCTGCTCCGTCTCGGAGATCACGGGCGCTTCCCTTCCGCGGCGTCGGCCACGAGCTTCGCAACGCGCGCGGCGCGGGTCTCGGGGCGCCGCGCCATGTCGACGTGGGAGATTCCCAGCTTGCGGCTCGAGGGCGGGAACGCGTCCCAGGCGGTGCGCGCAGCGGGCGCGGCGTCGAGCGCTGCGGCGAGGTCGTCGGGCTCGCGGAGCGCCTCGGCGTTGTCGAGCACCGTCCACGCGCCGTTCGCCTTGGCGACCTCGACCGCTCGGTAGCCGGCCTCGGTGATCAGGCCGGCCTCTTCGAGCTCGATGAGCCGCGCCTTGTTCGTCGCCGCCCAGCCGCTCGTCGCGCGCCGCGGCGCGAACCACAGGCCGCCGCGCTCGTCGTCGAACGAGCGCACCGGGCCGTCGATCCACCCGAAGCAGAGTGCTTGCAGGATCGCGTCCTCGTACCCGATGACCTCGAGGTCGGAGCCCGGTCGCGCCCGCACGAGCCACGCGCCCTTGGAGGTGCGATGGTTGGCGTCGAGCCACGCGCGCCAGGCCGCAGCATCCGTCACTTCCACCATCTCGCCGTCGTCGAGCGCACCCATGCCGCGACCCTACCGGGAGCCGGTGACGTCGCGCGCGGCGACCTCGCGCACCGTGTCGGCGAGAAGGCGCACGGCCTCCTCGACGAGGGGATCGGCGAGGTCGCCGTACCCGAGAACGAGGCGCTCAGGCGCCGGTGCGTCGGGTGAGACGCGGTAGCGGCGGATGTCGGTGAGAGCGAGCTCGCGGGGCTCGGCCGTGCGCACCACCTCGGCCGCGCGTACCCCGGGTGGCAGCTCGAGCACCACATGAAGCCCCGCCGCGATGCCCGACACGCGGCACTCGGGCATCGCGCGTTGCAATGCCGCGAGGAGCGCCTCGCGCCGGCGCCGGTAGCGGGTGCGCGCGCCGCGCAGGTGCCGGTCGAGGCCGCCGGAGATGAGGAAGCGGGTGAGCGCGAGCTGGTCGAGCGTCGACGGCGCCGCCGATCCCGCGTCGCGCACGGCGTCGCGCAGCCACGGCGGCAGCACGAGCCACCCGACCCCGAGCGCTGGCGTCGCGGTCTTGCTGAGGCTTCCGGCGAGCACGACGCGATCGGGTGCCATCGCCTGCAGCGCGCCGATCGGGCGCCGGTCGTAGCGGAACTCGGCGTCGTAGTCGTCCTCGACGACGACCCCGTCGCGGGCGCGCGCCCAGGCGACGAGTCCCTCGCGGCGCTCGGCCGACAGGGGCACCCCCGTGGGGAACTGGTGCGCGGGTGTCACGAGAGCGGCGCGCGCGCCGGTGCGGACGGATGCCTCGACCAGCGCCGCGACGTCGATCCCGCCGTCGTCGACGGGAACGGGCACCGACGTGAGCCCCTCCGCCGCGGCGACCTGCCGCATGCGCTGCCACGATGGATCCTCGACGAGCAGCGCGGTGTGGCCGAGGGTGCGCAGTGCCCGGGCGACACGGCGCATGCCGTCGGCGGCGCCGTGCGTCACGAGGACGGCGTCCGCGTCGGCCCGCGCGAAGCGCGACCGCGACAGGTAGGCGGCGAGCGCCGCGCGCGCAGCCGGCACGTCGCCGTCGAGCCGGAACAGCTCGGTGTCGGGGGTTTCGGTCAGCGCCTCGGTCATCGCGCGCAGCCACAGCGCGCGGGGTGCGTTCCGCAGGTCGGGGACGCCGGGGGCGAGGTCGTAACGGGGCCGGCGCAGCGGCTCGACATGCTCCGGCTCGGGTCGCGAAGCGGTGGCGCGCACAGTCCCCACGCCCTCTCCACGCGCCGCCGGCGCGTCGCGCGGAGCCTCGGGGCGCGTGGGCCCAGCGGCGACCCGCGTCGCCGACCCGGTCCGGGCCTCGAGGATGCCCTCGGCCGTGAGCCGCCCGTACACCTCCGTGACCACCCACCGCGAGACGCCGAGCGACGTCGCGAGCAGGCGGCTCGGGGGAAGTGCGGCGCCGGACGCCAGGCGGCCGGTGGCCACAGCATCCCTCACCGCCTGCTCCAGCCGCACGTGGCGCGGGCCCTCGTACGCGGCGAGGTCGAGCAGCGTCTCCCACGCGACCGGATTGGTCTGGGTTTCTGCCATGGAATCGGATCGTACTCCCAGACCGCTCGCGATCCACGATGGGAACACGAACCACGGAAAGGGCACATCATGCAGTTCCGCACCATCTCCAACGGCACGACCTCGTTCGAGGTCTCGACCCTCTGCCTCGGCACCATGTTCTTCGGCACGCGCACCGACAGCAGGACGTCGCTCGAGATCCTCGACCGCTTCGCCGACGCCGGCGGCACCTTCGTCGACACCGCGAACAACTACAACGCGTGGGTCGGCGGGCACGGCCGCGACAGCGAGGACGTGCTCGGCGCGTGGATCCGCCGCCGCGGGGGACTCGGCGACGTGCGCCTGGCGACCAAGCTCGGCGCCGCGAAGAAGGACCCCGCGCTGCCGCTGCAGAACGTCGAGCCGACGAACTTCCAGGGATTGTCGGCCGAGGTCGTCGCCCGCGAGGCGCGCCTCAGCCTGCAGCACCTCGGCGTCGAGCGCATCGATGTGCTGTACGGGCACGTCGACGACCGCGAGACGCCGATCGCCGAGACGGTCGCCGCCTTCGGACAGCTGCAGCGCGACGGACTCGTCGGCATCTCGGGCATCTCGAACGTCGCGCTGTGGCGCCTCATCGAGGCGCGCGACGAGGCGCTGCGGCAGGGCGTCGACCCGTACGGCGTCGTGCAGCAGGGCTACAGCTACGTCTACCCGAGCCCGGGCTTCGGGCGCACCAACGACGTGTCGGTCGAGCTCCTCGACTACGCCGCCGCCGCGGGAACCGACGGACGTCCGCCGCTCACGATCACGGCGTACTCGCCGCTGCACCAGGGCGCGTTCGCCCGCGACGACAAGCCGATGTGGGCACCCATGCGGCACGCGTCCAACCGCGAGCGCGTGCGCGCGCTGCACGACGTCGCGGCCGAGATCGGTGCGACGCCGAACCAGGTCGCGCTGTCGTGGCTGCTCGGCGCCGAGGTGCCGGTGATCCCCGTGGTCGGCATCTCGAGCGTCGCGCAACTGGAGGAGGCGCTCGCCGCGTCGGAGCTCGTCCTCGACGCCGACGTGCGCGCCCGCCTCGACGCCGCCGACCTCGACGTCCGCGCCGCGGTCGCGGCCTGACCGGTGCGGCGGGCGCTGTGCCCGGCGCAGGGCCGCAGCATCCGTCTCCTCATTTGAGGTCGTGGGCCGAGGTGAGGGTCGGGCGCGGCGTATCGGTCCGCATCTCGGCGCTGATCCTCAAATGAGGACCAGGGCTTGCGCCCGCAAGACCGGGATCGCACGACGGAGTCGCGACCGAACTCGCGGGAGTGCAGCATCCGCCTCCTCATTTGAGGTCGTGGGCCGAGGTGAGGGTCGGGCGCGGCGTATCGGTCCGCATCTCGGCCCTGCTCCTCAATTGAGGACCGGAGCTTGCGCCCGCAAGACCGGGATCGCACGACGTAGTCGCGACCGAACGCGCGGGAGTGCAGCATCCGCCTCCTCATTTGAGGTCGTGGGCCGAAGTGAGGGCCGGGCGCGGCGTATCGGTCCGCATCTCGGCTCTGCTCCTCAAATGAGGACCAGGGCTTGCGTCCGCAAGACCGGGATCGCACGACGTAGTCGCGACCGAACGCGCGGGAGTGCAGCATCCGTCTCCTCATTTGAGGTCGTGGGCCGAGGTGAGGGCCGGGCGCGGCGTATCGGTCCGCATCCCGGCTCTGATCCTCAAATGAGGACCAGCGGCTGGCACAGGGATGCTGCGGGCGGGGGCGGGCGCTGCGGAAGCCCGCCTCAACTTCTGGGGGAACGGATGCCTCGGGCCGAGGCATCCGTGTTCCCCGTGCTACAGCAGCTCGGGGTCTTCGGACTCGACGGGCTCGTGGTCGAGGAGGTCGGCGACCGAGTCCAGCACCTCGTCGGGGCGGAAGGGATAGCGGGCGATCTCGGCGGCGTCGCTGATGCCCGTCAGGACGAGCACGGTGTGCAGGCCTGCCTCGATGCCGGCGACGACGTCGGTGTCCATGCGGTCGCCGATCATGCCGGTGTTCTCGGAGTGCGCGCCGATGCGGTTCAGAGCCGAGCGGAACATCATCGGGTTCGGCTTGCCGACGACGTAGGGCTCCATGCCCGTCGCCTTGGTGATGAGCGCCGAGATCGCACCCGTCGCCGGCAGCACGCCCTCGGTCGAAGGGCCGGTGGCGTCGGGGTTGGTCGCGATGAAACGGGCGCCGGCGTTGATGAAGCGGATCGCCTTCGTGATCGCCTCGAACGAGTAGTTGCGGGTCTCGCCGACGACGACGTAATCGGGATCGGTCTCGGTCATGATGAAGCCGGCCTCGTGAAGCGCCGTCGTCAGGCCCGCCTCGCCGATGACGAACGCCGAGCCGCCGGGCATCTGCGACTTGAGGAAATCGGCGGTGGCCAGGGCCGAGGTCCAGATCGACTCCTCCGGCACGATGAGGCCGGAGGCCCGCAGCCGGGCCGACAGATCGCGCGGCGTGAAGATCGAGTTGTTGGTGAGAACGAGGAACGGCACACCCTGATCGGTCCACTGCTGCAGCAGATCCGATGCCCCGGGGATGGGGGTGTTCTCGTGGACCAGCACGCCGTCCATGTCGGTGAGCCAGCATTCGATGTCCGCGCGGGTCCGCATGCGTCAAGACTAGGCGGCGGGCAGGCGTAGGGTCGTTCCCGTGACGTGGGACCCCCGGACCCTCCCAGACCTTTCCGGACGCGTGTACCTCGTGACCGGATCCAATGCCGGCCTCGGTTACTTCGCGTCCGAGCAGCTCGTGCGCGCCGGTGCGCACGTGCTCATGTCAGCGCGCCATCCGAACCGCCTGTCGGCCGCGCGTGCGGCGATCCGCCGCCGGGTTCCGGATGCTGCACCCGACGCGACCGAGCCGCTCATCCTCGACACCTCGAACCTCGCCTCGGTGCGCTCCGCCGCCGCGAGCGTGCGGGGCAAGGGCGCCCTCGACGGCGTGCTGCTCAACGCCGGGATCGTCCACGCCCCGAAGTCCCGCGAGACCACGATCGACGGGCACGAGGTCGTGTTCGCGACCAACGCCCTCGGCCACTACGCGCTCGCCGGAGAGCTCCTGCCGGCTCTCGCCGACGCCCACGGGCGCATGGTGTGGGTGGGGAGCATGTCGACCTCGCTCACGCCGTACGACCCGGTCGACCCGCAGCTCGTCGACGACTACACGGCCTGGCGCGCGTACGTGCAGTCGAAGGTCGCGACGACGGCGCTCGGGTTCGAGGCCGACCGGCGCCTGCGCGCGGCCGGCATCCCGGTCGCGAGCGTCGTCGCCCACCCGGGCTACTCGACCGGCGGCCGCACGCCCGGCATCGTCGGCGTCAACGAGCCGTCGCGCGCCAAGCGCTTCCGCGACAACCTGCAGGCGGCGATGGCGCAGTCGAAGGAGCACGGCGCCTGGCCGCTCGTGCGGGCCCTCACGGATCCCGAGGTCGAGGGCGGCGAGTTCTGGGGCCCGCGCACCGGCTCGCGCGGCGAGCCCCGCAAGCAGACCCCCTCGAAGATCACCCGCGACCCGGTCGTGGCCGCGCGCCTCTGGGACGTCGCCGAGACCGCCACGGGCGTGCGCTGGCCGTTCGAGGTGACGGCGCGCCGCTGACCCGCGCGCACAGCATCGGAGGTTCTGGGCGGCACGCCGGCGCGCAGCATCCCGTCCCCGGCGTGTCGTCGTGAATCTCCGATTCTGTGTCGGGACACGCATGCCGCGACCCCGGCCGACACTCGCGTCAGGCGCTGAGCCAGACGGCGTCGGCAGCGGCGTCGGGAAGCGACACCGACGCGGTCCCGATGCCCTCACCCATCGTTAAACGCAGGGTCGCAGCATCCGTCACCGTCACGGTCGCGCCGACAGCCACGCCGGCCGACTCGACGGCCCGCAGCAGCTCCGGGTCGCGGTCGCTCACGCGCAGCACGCGGCCCACGTGTCCGACCGGCGCGGTGGCGAGCAGCACGAAGGGTTCGCGGTGGACCTGGCCCGCAGCATCCGGGATCGCGTCACCGTGCGGGTCGAAGCGCGGCCTGCCGAGCCGCTCGTCGATGCCCTCGAGCAGCCGGTCGCTGATCGCGTGCTCGAGCACCTCCGCCTCGTCGTGCACCTCGTCCCACGCGTAGCCGAACTCGCTCACGAGCCACGTCTCGATCAGGCGGTGACGGCGGATGATCGCCGCCGCGCGGAGCTCACCCTTTTCGGAGAGCGCGATGGGCCCGTACGGGCGATGCGTGACGAGACCCTGGGCGGCGAGCTTCTGGACCATCTCGGTGACGCTCGACGGTGCGAGGCCGAGCTCAGCGGCCAGCTGCGACGGCGTGATGCGGTCGTCCTGCCACTCGGTGTGGTGGTAGATCGTCTTCAGGTAGTCGTCGATCGCAGGGGAGGCCACGGTTTCAGGGTACCGGGCGGCCTTTCACGCGCCCGTCAGCACCAGGTACAGCAGCACGCCGTTGAGGGCGATGAGGAACACGGATGCTGCGATCCCCGCGATCGTCGTCCACACGCGGTTGCGGTACCCGCCGAGCACCTCGCGGTTGGCGGTGAGCGCGACCAGGGGGATGAGCGCGAACGGGATGCCGAACGACAGCACCACCTGGCTCAGCACGAGGGCGACCGTCGGGTCGAAGCCGATCGCGAGGATCGCGAGTGCGGGGATCAGCGTGACCAGCCGGCGGGCGAGCAGCGGCACGCGGATGTGCAGCAGGCCGTGCATGATCTCGGCGCCGGCGTATGCGCCGACCGACGTGCTGGCCAGGCCGCTGGCCAGAAGGCCGACGGCGAACAGCGTGGCGACGAGCGGCCCGAGGCCCGCGTACAGCGCGGCGTACGCACCCTCGAGCGAGTCGGTGCCGGGGACGCCGGCCAGATTCGCCGCCGCGAGCAGCAGGATGCAGAGGTTCACGGTGCCCGCGATCAGCATCGCGATGGTGACGTCCCATTTGGTCGCGCGCAGGAGGCGACGGGTGGGGATGCCGCGCAGCTCGGCCAGCGTCGGGTCTGCCGGGGCCCCGATCGGGGCGTCGGCAGCGCGGGAGCCGCGCGGCATCAGTCGGTCGCCGCCGAGCGCCCCGCCGGCCGGCGCCGGGGCGAAGCGGTCGCGCGCCAGGGCGCTGTGCGCGTAGATGGCGTGCGGCATGATCGTTGCGCCGAGGATCGACGCCGCCAGCAGCACCGAGTCGGTGCCTTCGAAGCGCGGCACCAGGCCCGCCACCACGCTCGCGCCGTCGGGCGGGGCGACGAAAACGCCGAACGAGAACCCGATCGCGATGATGGCGAGCAGGCCGATCACGACGAACTCGAACGTGCGCGGACCCCGCCGCGACTGGATGAGCAGGAGCGCGATCGACACCGCGCCGGTGATCGCGCCGCCCCACAGCAACGGGACGCCGAAGAGGAGGTTGAGAGCCACGGCGCCGCCGATCACCTCGGCGATGTCGGTCGCCATCGCGACGAGCTCGGCCTGCAGCCAGTACGCGCGGCGGCCCCAGCGGTTGCCGATGCGGTGGCCCAGGGTCTCGGGGAGGCTGCGGCCGGTGACGATGCCGAGCTTGGCCGACAGGTACTGGATGAGCCAGGCCATCACGTTGCCGAGCACCACGACCCACACCAGCAGGTACCCGTACCGGGCGCCCGCCGTCATGTTGCTCGCGACGTTGCCGGGGTCGAGGTACGCCACCCCGGCCACGAGCGCCGGGCCGATCAGCCATGCGAGGCGCGGCATCGACAGGCGTCGGCTCAGGAGCGGCGTCGGCGTGCTGACATCCTCGGCAGTTTTCGGCATGCCGAAAACATACCCTGTTTTCGGCGCACCGAAAAGACTGCGACGGCACAGTCAGCCGGCGAGACGAGGGAACTCGGCTGAGACCGGGGACGCGGTCCTGCGTCTCGGTGAGAGTCCCCTGTTTCGGGGTGCGGGTCAGTCGCGGCGCAGGCGGCGCAGCCGCCAGACGTTGCCGCGCTCGGTCTCGTGGACGAGTTCGTCGAGGGTGGCGAGGGCGATCGCGAGCCCTCGTCCGGACTCGGCGTCGGAGCCCGGCATCGAGACCGAGCCGAGGTCGATGAGGGCGGGCTCGGCGGTGTCGGTGAAGACCGCCGAGAGTGCGTCGGCGTCGGCCTCCAGTTCGACGGTCACGTGGACGGGCTCCCGCGCGAGGGCGTGCTCGGCGACATTCGTGGCGACTTCGCTGACCGCGAGGCGGAACAGCATCGCGTCCTCGTCGCCGACGTCCGGGAAGCGGCGGAGCAGCTCGTCGAGGGCATCGTGCACGCGGTCGACGAGCGCGTCGTCGGCCACGCCTTCGAGGCGGATCGTCGGCTCAGTCGCCATCGAACGCCGACTCCGGCGTCGGGTGATCGCGCAGCACGCGGTCGAGGTTGGTGAGCTTGAGCACGCGGCGCACCGGCTCGGTGGCGGCGGCGATGCGCAGGTCGCCGCCGGCGAGCCGGGCCGACTTGAGGCCGCCGATGAGCGCGCCGAGCCCGGACGAGTCGACGAACTCGGTGCCCGACAGGTCGACCACGATGCGCGTGCTGCCGCCGCCGACGAGGTCGTCCACCGCCTTCTTGAGCCGGGGCACGGAGGTCGCGGTCAGCCGGCCCTCGGGCCGGACGACGGCGAACGCCTCGCCGGGTGTCACGATCAGATTCACGCTGCCTCCTCGGGCTCGGGGACGGGCCGCGCGGGCCCGCGGTACAGGGCGGCCTGGACGATGACGCTCAGCACGGCCAGGTCATAGATCACCCACACCGTGTTGACGAGCGTGCCCGTGCCGTCGGCGGTTCCGACCGCCAGGCGTGACAGGCCGAGCACGAGGGCGAGCGCGAGCACCACGATCGCCGTCAGCTGCGGCCAGATCTCGCGCCACGGCGGGCCGGACTCGTCGCGGCCGTCCTTTCTGGTGACGGCGAAGCCGAGGGGGCGCTTCAGCACGACGTTCGAGAACGCCGACGTGCATGCCTTGATCCACACCGGGAAGAGCGCCAGCGCGTACTGCTGGCCGCGCCACGTCTTGATGCCCTTCGCCACGACGAGGAACAGGATCTGGTTGATGATGAAGTACGGAAGGAAGCGCGCGAAGAAGTCGACGCTCCACGCGGTGACCGGCATCACTCCGAAGACGAGGTAGATGACCGGCGCCGCGAGATAGACGATCGCGGTGAATCCCGACAGGTAGCTCCACATCGTCGCGAAGTACATCAGCCGCTGGCCCGCCGACAGGCCCTTCTTCGCGAGCGGGTTGTCGCGCAGCATCACCTGGAGGGTGCCCTGCGCCCAGCGCAGTCGCTGCGTGAGCATCGTGCGCAGGTCCTCCGGGGCGAGCCCGTGCGCCAGGATCTCGTGGTGGTAGACGCTCTTCCAGCCGAGCGAGTGCAGCTGCATCGCCGTCGCCATGTCCTCGGTGACCGAGATCGTGGCCATCGGCTGCACGGGCTGCGCCTCGTCGGGGCGGTCCACGCGGAGCGCGTCGAGCAGTGCCGACACCGAGTCGATGGCGCCGAGCGGCGACAGCTCGCGCGCGGCGAGGGCGTCCAGGCCCGCGTCGTCGATGACGATCGCGTCGAGCTCGGCATCGCGCTGGACCGGCAGCTCGCCGATCGACGCGAGATCGGCGCGCATGCGCGACAGGTCGCCTCGCACCAGCTCCCGCGAGGCCGTGTCGACAGCGGATTGCACGCGGTAGGTGACATCCGCGATCGGCTCGCCCTCGTCGAGCCGGGCGCGGGCCTGCGTGACCTCGCTGCGCAGCACCCGCAGCTGCTGACGCACGGCGGGATCGGCGTCGCGGTCGCGCGCCGCGTGGGCGAGCAGCGACTCGGAGGCCTTCAGCGTGCGCGCCGTGGACTGCTCGAGGCTGCGGACGTACCCGACGATGCCCAGCTGCATGAGTGCGTCGCGGCGCAGCACGGCGTTCGAGCCGCAGAAGAACGCCGCGTTCCAGCCGTCCTTGCCTTGCTGGATGGGGCCGTAGAACAGCGGCGCCTGACTGCCGAGCGGATCCGCGTCATCGACGTTGACGAACCACTGCGGGGTCTGGACGAGGGCGACCTCAGGGTCGTCGGCGAAGTAGCCGAGGGTGCGGTGGAGGATGAGCGGATCGGGCACCTGGTCGGCGTCGAGGATCAGGAGGAACTCGCCCTCCGTCTGGAAGAGCGCATTGTTGAGGTTGCCGGCCTTCGCGTGCCGCGGCTTGCCGGCCCAGTCGGCGGAGCGCGTGATGTAGCCGACGCCGAGCCGGCGGGCCGCGGCGGCCATGTCGGGTCGCGCACCGTCGTCGAGGATCCACGTCTCGTGCGGGTAGGCGATGGACTTCGCAGCCCGGGCGGTCGCGATCACCATGTCGACGGGCTCGTTGTATGTCGTGATGAGCACGTCGACCGTGCCCTCGGGAGGCGAGGTCGGGGCCGGGCGCTCGCGGGCGCGCCACATCGTCGCCGAGAACAGGAAGGTGTCGATGAGGCTGTAAGTCTCGGCGATCACCAGCGGCACCGCGATCCACCACGCCGCCCAGTTCACCGAGTCGAGCCAGCGCCAGACGATGTAGTTGACGCCGAGCAGCACCGACAGCAGCGCCAGGATGCGGATCCAGACGAAGCGTGCGCTCACGCATCCCTCCTCACGACGAGCACCGTGACGTCGTCGGGCGCGCCGCGCCGCGCGGCGAGGGCCGTCGCCTCCTGCACGGCCCCGGCGGGGCCGAGATCGCGCAGCGTGTCGTGCACGTGACCGAACGGGTCGTCGGCGTCGAGCACGTCGAGCAGGCCGTCGCTGCAGACCATGAACACGTCACCCGGATCGAGCTGCGCCGCCGATGCCGTGCGGGTCTCGTCGAATCCCATGCCCAGCGGCAGGCCCGTCGACCTCAGCGGCTCCCACGTCCCTCCGGCGCGCAGCACGAACGCGAGGCTGTGTCCCGCGTCGACGAAGGCCATCCTGCCGGACGCGATGTCGATGTCGGCGGCGACGGCGGTCACGAAGATGTTCGACCCGCCGATGTCGTCCTCGAGCATGCGGTCGATCTCGCTCACCGCCTGGGTGAGCGGGCGCTCCGGGGCGGTGCGCAGCGAAGCGCGCACAGCGGAGGCGATGATCGCGGGCCCCGCACCCTTGCCCATGACATCGGCCAGGGTGACCCGCAGCCGCCCGTCCACGACCTGCCAGTCGTAGACGTCGCCGAGCAGATGCCCCGCCGGAGCAGCCGCGGCGGCGAGCGTGTAGCCCGGCACCTCGGGCGTGCGCGCGGGGAGCATCGCGCGCTGGACGACGGACGCGTAGTCCAGCTCGCCCCTGTCCATGATCTCGGCCTGCACCCACAGGGCGAGTTCGCGCAGCAGCTCCCTGCCGCGATCGTCGAGGGTGCGCGGCTCGGTGTCGACGATGCACAGCGTGCCGACCTGCTCTCCGCCCGGCGCTCGCAGCGGATGCCCGGCGTAGAACCGCAGGTGCGGATCGCCGACCACGAAAGGGTTCTCGGCGAACGTGTCGTCGGTGGTGGCATCCTCGACCACCAGCGTCCCCTCCTGCCGGATCGTGAGGTCGCAGAAGGAGTCGGCGCGCGGCGCCTCGTGGCCGCCGAGACCGATCTGCGCCTTGCGGAACTGCCGGTCGCCGTCCATGAGCGTGACGCTCACCATGGGGACGCCGAACATCTCCTGAGCCAGCCGGGCGACGCGGTCGACGCGTTCATCCGGTGGGGTGTCCAGCACCCCGAGTGCTTCGATGGCGCGCTGACGCTTCTGATCGTCGAACAACTGGCCCCCCGGTCGTACGGTCTTTCCCAGTATGACCGGCGTGCGCTTTCCGAGTCGAGCCGAACCACGCAGTGAGACGAGATCGGTCGGCCACACGCCGTGCGAGCCGTCCGTCGGCACGTCCGCGACGGCCGCCGCACCCCTGATCGCCGAGAAGGGTTCGCGATTCAGGATGGATGCCGCGTGACGGCGCCATGGCGCTCGCTGCGGGCGTCCGGTCCTGCGTTGCGAACCGCAGCGCGGGATAGCCTGGGCCGGTGAACCCGCCCGAGCAGAGCGCCGAGCCCGCCGAGCCGACGCTGCCGGTCGGCGTGGGGCCGTGGCCGGGTGGTCCGGACGCGTGGCCCGACGATCCGCGGTACGACCGCGAGCTGCTCGCGAACGGCGACGCCCGCAACGTCGTCGACCCTTATCGGTACTGGACGATGGACGCCATCGTCGCCGACCTCGACACGCGCCGCCATGCGTTCCACGTCGCGATCGAGAACTGGCAGCACGACATGAACATCGGCTCGATCGTGCGCAGCGCCAACGCGTTCCTCGCCGCCGAGGTGCACATCATCGGCAAGCGCCGCTGGAACCGCCGCGGGGCCATGGTGACCGACCGCTACCAGCACGTGCGCCATCACGAGACCGTCGAGGCGTTCACCGCGTGGGCGGATGCCGCGTCCCTGCCCGTGATCGCGATCGACAACGTCGAGGGGTCGCTGCCGCTGCCGGCCGCCGACCTGCCCGAGGCGTGCGTGCTGCTGTTCGGCCAGGAAGGACCCGGGCTGTCGCCCGAGGCGCTGGCGGCAGCATCCGGAACCGTCCAGATCGAGCAGTACGGTTCGACCCGCTCGATCAACGCGAGCGCCGCCGCGGCCGTCGTCATGTACGAGTGGTGCCGCCGCTGGGCGTGAGCCCGGGCCTCAGGCGGGAGACGTCGTCAGTCCGGAGACGGGCTGAGGCGGGGTCGTCACGGCGTGCCGACGCGGCGTGAACGCGAAGCGTGAGAGGTCCGCCACGACGCCCGCTGCCCGCGAACGCGACGGCATGAAGCGGAGGAAGAACACGAGGCGCAGGATCCACGCGAGTGTTCCGGTGAACGGCACCCCGTACAACTCCGAGATGCCGCGACCGAAGCCGAACGAGGCCGCGCGCCCGAGCCCGCGGTAGGTGAAGCGCCCCGCCGTCCGTCCGCTCAGTCGCCCTGCGATCGCGCGGCCGATGTGGTCGCCGCCCTTCATCGCCCACAGCGCGTTGGCGGGCACGGGCTCGCCTGTGACGGGATGCTCGACCCGCGCGCCGTCGCCCGCCGCCCACACGCCGTACCGGACCGCGAGCGTCGGCTGCGTGCGCAGGCGACCGCGTTCGTCGCGCCAGGGGTCGAGCCCGGGGATGCGCACGGGACGCTGGCCGGTCGTGGCGACGACCGTCGCCGTCGGGAGGGCCGAGCCGTCGGAGAACCGCGCCGCGGTCGGCGTGACCTCGGTGAGCCGAACGCCGGTCACCACCCGCACCCCGAGTCGTTCGAGTTCCCGCGCGGCGCGAGCCGCCAGCCGTGGCTGATCGGACCACTCGCCGACGAGGCGACCGCGGGAGTGCACGAGGGTGACGGGATGTCCGCGGTCGGCGATGGCCGCCGCCAGCTCGACGCCCGCGATCCCGCCGCCGGCGACGACGACCGGCGATCCGGGAACACCCGCGAGGTGGTCCGCGAGTTCGGCGATCTCGTCCGGGCCGCGCAGGGCGTAGCCGTACTCTGCGAGCCCGGGGACCTCGGCGACCGGCTCTCTCGCTCCGGTGCCGACCACGAGATGGTCGTAGGCCAGCGTCTCGACGTCGCCGTCGTCGTGGTGCCGGTACGACACCGACCGGCCCGCGGCGTCGATGCGCACCGCACGGCCCTCGATGATGCGGGCGAGCGGCAGCGCCTCGGCCAGCGGCGTGGCCACGCGGTCGCGGTCGATCATCCCCGCCAACAGTTCGCCGGTGAAGCCGTGGAAGCGGTGCGCGGTGTCGGCCGAGATGACCACGATCTCGAGGTCGCCGCGCCGCAGTCGTCGCCCGGCACGACGCGCGAGGGTCGCGTAAGCGTGGAGGGTGACGTAGCCCCCGCCCAGCAGCACCACGCGGGTCATGCGATCACCGTCGCGCGTCGCTCGAGCGCCACCGGTGCGCCGAAGCTCGTCGGGGCGGCCGCGCGGAAGCCGAGATGTGCGAGTCGGGCGGCCCGAGCACGGATGCCGTCGATCTGCTCGAGCGTGGGGTTGCCGATCGAGAAGTGGCCGCGGTGACCGGTGAGGGCGAGGATCGCCGTCTCGGCGAAGCAGGCGTAGGAGCGGCCGTCAGGCAGGCCGATCTCGCCACCCGTGAGCCGCAGGCTCGGGATCGAGACGATGCCGCCGTCGACGACGAGCACATCGGGCCGCGCGGTGGCGAGGGCGGGCGACGTGTTGCGCGGCTGGGTCGCGTCGAGCACGGTCGCGCCGGGCGCGAGGTTGTCGGGGCCGAGGATCGTGTCGGCCGAGGCGGTGAGGAGCACGACCAGGTCGGCGCCCTGGACCGCATCGATCGAGAGCGCGACCGTGACATCGACGTCGCCGGCGACCGACGCCGCGAGCGCTTCCAGGCGCGGTGCGGTGCGGGCGATCAGCGTCAGACGTGCCTCCGCGGGGTCGCGGGCGAGCAGCTTCGTGACCGCGCTGCCCACGCTGCCGCTGGCGCCCACGATCGCGATGTGCGGACGCGTCGTGCGTGCCGAGACGTGGGGGAGCAGCATCCGGATCTGGTCCTCGACGATCGCCGCCGTGAACGCGTTGCCGTTCGTCACCCCGATGTCGGAGCGTCCGCGCAGGGTGGCTCCGCCGGCCGTCACCGTCGCGGTGAGCGCGCCGAGCCCCACGACGTCTGCGCCGAGTGCGGCGCCACGGTCGACCGCGCGGGTCACGCGCCGCCGGCCGCCCTCGACGTCGGAGAGCAGATGGCGTGCGCCGAAGGGGACCAGCACGACGTGGCCGACGCGCTCGCCGCCGATCTGCACGCCGGCCATCGTGATCGGCGGCAGCGGCAGGCGCCGCAGCGCGGCGTCGTAGACGGACTCCGGCACCAGTCCCAGCGGCCGCCATGCGCGAGCGAGGTCCTCGCGCAGACGCGCACGAGGGTGGACGGTGAACGCGAATGTTCCGGTGCCGGACACGGGAGGCTCCTTCCGGCGGCCGCGGATGGACGCCATGTGACTCAGGAGCGGTCGGCAGCGGGGGTGATACGTCGGTGCGCGGAACCGGGCGTCAGGCCTCGACGGACAGCCAGGCCGAGCCGCGCACGCGCCAGCCGAGGGTGACGAGCCGGGCGAGCATGTACACGCCGAAGAACGCCACCGCGAGCCACGCGAGCCCGGCCGCCCCGACGGGATGCAGCCACGCGACGAGCGCGAGCGCGGGGACGAAGGGCACGAGGTTCAGCACGCCGACGATCGCGAGGTACTTCGCATCGCCGGCGCCGATGAGCACGCCGTCGAGCACGAACACGACTCCGCACACCGGCTGGGCGATCGCGAGCACGATGAGCGCGGGCTGGACGAGGGTGGCGATGCCGGCGTCGCCCGTGAACGCCAGCCCGATGACGCCCGACAGCGCCCCGATGATCGCACCCGTGATCACGCCGAACCAGGCACCCCACGCGACGGTGCGGCCGAGCACGCGGCGAACGAGCGGCGTGTCTTCGGCACCGAGACCCTTGCCGATGAGCGCCTGCGCGGCGATCGCGAGCGCGTCGAGCGCGAAGGCTGCCGTCGAGAAGATCGTGAAGGCGACCTGCCAGCCGGCGAGCTCGACCGTGCCGAGCCCGGTCGCGACGGCGACCGTCGCCAGCAGCGCGAACCGCAGCGACACGGTCCGCAGGAACAGCCAGCCGCCGGAACGCGCAGAGCCGCGCACACCCTCGCGCTGAGGGCGGATGGATGCCTCGTGCCGCCGCGCGAGCCTCCCGACGACGACCGCGTACGCGGCGACCATGCCCCACTGCGCGACGACGGTGCCGATCGCGGAGCCCGCGATGCCCCACCCGAAGCCGTAGATGAAGAGCCAGTTGAGCAGGGCGTTCGCGGCGAAGCCGAGTCCGGCGATCCACAGCGGCGTCACGGTGTCCTGCATTCCGCGCAGGAGACCGGTCGCGGCGAACACGACGAGCATCGCGGGAAGGCCCCACATCGAGATGCCGAGGTAGATCTCGGCCTGCTGGGCGACCTCCGGCGTCGCGCCGAACAGACCGACGAGCAGCGGCGTCGCGACGTAGCCGACGAGCGCGAGCACCGCTCCGAGGCCGAGCGCGAGCCAGATGCCGTCGATGCCGACCGACACCGCACGGGACGGGTCGCCGGCGCCGAACCGGCGCGCGACGGCGGGCGTCGTCGAGTAGGCGAGGAACACCATGAGCCCGACGATCGTCTGCAGCACGGCAGACGCGATGCCGAGCCCGGCGAGCGGCACGACGCCGAGATGACCGACGAGCGCCGAATCGACGATGAGGAACAGCGGCTCTGCGATCAGGGCGCCGAGCGCCGGCACCGCGAGCCGCAGGATGTCGCGGTTCAGGGTGTCGGTCGTCACCCCTCGAGCCTAGGAGGCGGCGCCGACGCCGGGGCGCAGCATCCGTCGATCCTCAATTGAGGACGAGAGCCGGGATGCGGGCCGATCCTCGCCGTTGCATCCGCAACTCGGCAACAGTCCTCAACTGAGGAGCGAGCAGGCTTCATCACAATGTCGTCACGAGCGGCGATCCGGCCGCTCCCGAGAGTTGTCCAGGCTTCGGGCGACTACCCTGGAACGCATGACCGATGCCCCCCGCTCCGGTCTCGCGCTCGAGGAACTCAGCGCCGAGATCCGCCCCCAGGACGATCTGTTCCGCCACGTCAACGGCAGCTGGCTCGAGCGGACCGAGATCCCGGAGGACAAGGCGCGGTGGGGCTCGTTCCACCTCATCGCGGAGCAGGCCGAGAAGGACGTGCACGCGATCGTCGAGGAGTCGCAGCAGGCCGAGCCCGGCACCGAGGCCCGCAAGATCGGCGACCTCTACACGAGCTTCATGGACACCGAGCGCATCGAGGCGCAGGGTGCGGCCCCGCTGGCGGACTCGCTGGCCCGCGTCGAGGCGATCGAAGACATCCCCGGGTTCCTGCGCACGATCGGCGAGTTCGAGCGCGACGGCATCGCCGCCCTCATCCACCTCTACTTCGAGCCCGACCCGGGCAACCCCGAGCGCTACGTGCCGTTCTTCATCCAGGGCGGCCTGTCGCTGCCCGACGAGAGCTACTACCGCCTCGACAACTTCCAGGAGACGCGCATCGCGTTCCGGACCCACGTGCAGCGCATCCTCGAGCTCGCGGGCGTGGCCGAGGCCGAGGCATCCGCAGATCGCATCGTCGCGATCGAGACGGAACTCGCCACCCACCACTGGGACAACGTCTCGAGCCGCGACGCGGTCAAGACGTACAACCTCAAGACGTGGGACGAGGTCCAGGAGCTCGTCGGCGTCGACCTGACGCCGTGGCGCGAGGGCGCGGCCCCCGACCACGCCGACGCGTTCGCCGAGATCAACGTCTACCAGCCGAGCTTCTTCGAGGGCCTCGGCGCCCTCCTCGTCGAGGACCGCCTCGAGGACTGGAAGGCGTGGCTGCGCTTCGCGGTCGTGCACTCCGGCGCCCCGTTCCTGTCGGAGGAGTTCGTCGCCGAGAACTTCGGGTTCTACGGCACGCAGCTGACGGGCGTCCCGGTGAACCGCGAGCGCTGGAAGCGCGGAGTCAGCCTCACCGAGGCCGCCATGGGCGAGGCCATCGGCCGCGTCTACGTCGAGCGCCACTTCCCGCCCGCAGCCAAGGAGGCGATGGACGAACTCGTCGCCAACCTCATCGAGGCGTACCGGCAGTCGATCGCCGAGCTGGAGTGGATGAGCCCCTCCACCCGCGAGCGGGCGCTCGCGAAGCTCGACGCGTTCACCCCGAAGATCGGGTACCCGGTGAAGTGGAAGGACTACTCCACCCTCGAGATCGCGAGCGACGACCTCATCGGCAACGTCCGCCGTGCCCACGTGTGGGAGCACGACCGCCAGCTCGCCAAGGTCGGCCAGCCCATCGACCGCGACGAGTGGTTCATGACGCCGCAGACCGTCAACGCGTACTACAACCCGCTGATGAACGAGATCGTGTTCCCGGCGGCGATCCTGCAGTACCCGTTCTTCGACGTCGAGCGCGACGCCGCCGCCAACTACGGCGGCATCGGCGCGGTCATCGGCCACGAGATCGGCCACGGCTTCGACGACCAGGGCAGCCGCTTCGACGGGGACGGGTCGCTGCGCGACTGGTGGACCGACGACGACCGCGCCGCCTTCGAGGAGCGCACCAAGAACCTCATCGCCCAGTACGACGCCCTCGTGCCGCAGGGGCTCGCCGAAGACAACAACGTCAACGGCGCGCTCACCATCGGCGAGAACATCGGCGACCTGGGCGGACTCGGCATCGCGATCAAGGCCTACGCCCTGTCGCTGGGCGATGCCGAAGCCCCGGAGCTCGACGGCTTCACGGGCATCCAGCGACTGCTGCTGAGCTGGGGACAGATCTGGCAGCAGAAGGGACGGGATGCTGAGACCATCCGTCTGCTCACGATCGACCCGCACTCGCCCAACGAGTTCCGGTGCAACCAGATCGTGCGCAACATCGACGCGTTCTACGACGCGTTCGGTGTGACCGAGTCGGATGCTCTCTGGCTCGACGAGGATCAGCGCGTCACCATCTGGTGACGGCCGGGCCGCGTGCGGCCCGATCACCCCGCAACAACGTCAAGGGGAGGGAAACTCCGTGGGCATGGAGCCCAAAAAGGATGCCGAGTCGCTGCGGGGGGCAGGGCGGAGCACCGGTAGGCGGCTGCCGAAGAGGGCAGCGGCCGGTCGTCGTTCGTTCACGTCGACGCTGAAGGCGCTCGACGATCTCGCCGCATCCGGGGCCAAGATCTCGGTGCGCATCACCGACCTCGACCGGGGGACCTCCGTCCTGTCGGGCGACGACTTCGTGACGCTGCCCGTCGCCGGGCTCGGCGTCGTGCCGCTGCTCATCGAGGTCGCCGCCGCGTTCGAGTCGGGGCGCCTCGAGCCGCTCGAGATCATCGACCGCGCGCACATCGAGCCGGTCGGCGTCGGGGGAGTGTGGCAGCATCTCAAGGCGCCCGCCCTGCCCCTCATCGACCTCGCCGTGCTCACCGCGTCGACCGGCGACGCGCTCGCGGCCAATGCCCTGCTGACGCGTGTGGGCATCCCGGCCGTGCGCGCTCGCATCGAGGAGCTCGGACTCGCCCGCTCGGCGCTGCTCGACCGCTTCCGCGACGAGCGCGGGCCCGACGACGCCCCGCACTTCGCCCTCGGCTCCGCGCGCGAGCTGGCCGAGGTGTTCGCCGCCCTGGTGAACTCGCAGGTCGTCTCGCCGAGCGTGAGTGCCCAGGTGGCGGAGTGGCTGAGCCTCAACCACGACCTGTCGCTCGTGGCATCCGCCACCGGACTCGACCCGTTCTCGCACGAGAACGACGAGCACGGGCTGCTCTTCATCAACAAGACCGGCCGGGATGCCGGCATCCGTGTCGAGGCGGGTGTGCTGGCGGGCCCCCGCGCCGGAGTGTCGTACGCGCTCATCGTGTGCTTCGACGACCTGTCGATCTCGCACCGGCTGCGCGCGCACGAGGCGTTCCGCATCCTCGGCACCGACCTCATGGAGTACGTGTTCTAGACCGGTGTGCCTCGCCGTCGGCGGTTCCCCCGGCGGACCGGGCATTCGGTGAGACGACAGCCTGCAGACGAGACCATGGGGTTCACCCAGGGTCTCGTCCGCCGACTGTCGTTTCACGCGGCGGGGTGGGGTCGCGTGGCGGCGGGGTCGCGCGACGCGGCGGGGGCGGGGATGACGCCGGGTGACGAGTGAGTACCTATGCCGGGAGGGATCGGCTACGCTCGCGAGGGTGTCAACACCGCCGTTCCGCGCCGACATCGTCGGCAGCTTCCTCCGTCCCGCTGAGCTCGCCGAGGCCCGTCGCCGGTTCGCCTCCGGTCAGATCGACGCTGATGCGCTGCGCGTCGCGGAGGAGACGGCGATCGCCGAGCTCGTCGTGCGCGAGGCCGACGCCGGCCTGAAGCTCGCGACGGACGGCGAGTTCCGCCGCTCGTGGTGGCACTTCGACTTCTTCGGCCTGCTCGACGGCGTCGAGATCGTCGAGCTCGACCACGGCATCCAGTTCCAGGGCGTGCAGACCAAGCCGCGCGGCATCGAGATCTCGGGCAAGATCGGCTTCAGCGACACGCACCCGTTCCTCGACCACTTCCGCTCGCTCAAGAGCCTGCTCGAGCGCACCACCGGCGCGGTGCCGAAGTTCAGCATCCCGGCGCCCACGGTGCTCGACTTCCGCCTCGAGCCGGGGCACCTCGAGGGTTCGGGTTACGACAGCCGCGACGACATCGTCGACGACCTCGTGCAGGCGTACCGTGACGCGGTCGCCGCGTTCTACGACGCCGGTGCCCGCTACCTGCAGTTCGACGACACCGCGTGGGCGTACCTCTGCTCGGAGGTCGAGCTCGAGAAGGCGCGCGAGCGCGGCATCGAGACCGACGGCATCGCCGAGCGCTACTCCGGCATCCTGAACCGCATCCTCGACGGCAAACCCGACGACCTCACGATCACCACGCACGTCTGCCGCGGCAACTTCCGCTCGACGTGGATCTCGTCCGGCGGGTACGAGCCGGTCGCCGAGCAGCTGCTCGGCAACACCGCGTACGACGGCTACTTCCTCGAGTACGACAGCGAGCGCGCCGGCGGCTTCGAGCCGCTGCGGTTCCTGCCGGAGGGCGACAAGACGGTGGTGCTCGGGCTCATCACGTCGAAGAGCGGCGAGCTGGAGAACGTGGATGCTGTGAAGCACCGCATCGACGAAGCAGCGGCGTTCGCTCCCCTCGAGCAGCTCGCCCTCAGCCCCCAGTGCGGCTTCGCCTCGACCGAGGAGGGCAACGTCCTCACCGAGGACGAGCAGTGGGCCAAGGTGCGCGAGGTCGTCGACATCGCCGCCGACGTCTGGCGCTGATCCGGCCCGTCCCGGCCCCGCCTCTGTGAGAGGTTCGGGGCGCAGTCCGTCCGTTGGGGCGCAGATACTCCGCCCCAACGGAGAATCTGCGCCCCAAACCCGGGAAGAACCTCTCGCGACGGTGCGACGGTGGGCTCAGTTGCCCGGGGCGTCGACCACGGGGGTGCCGTGGGTGTGGAAGGTCTCGATCGTCTTCATGCCCCAGGCCTGGCCCTTGCGGCGCTCGGCCTCGGTCCACTCGACGACGGGCTGGTCGGGGTCCAGCAGCAGGCGGGCGCCGGCGTTCGCGAACTCGATGCGGTTGCCGCCGGGCTCCCAGACGTAGAGGAAGAACGTCTGGTTGATCGCGTGCTTGTGAGGCCCTGACTCGATGTGGATGCCGTTCTCGAGGAAGATGTCGGCGGCCTTGAGGATGTCCTCCCGCGTGTCGGGGGCGAACGCGATGTGGTGCAGGCGGTTGCCGTGGCGGGTCCAGTCGTCGGAGTAGACGACGTCGTACGACTTGAGCGAGAAGTGGAACCACCACGCCGCGAACCTGCCGCTGTCGAGCCGGATGCGCTCGGACTCGCGCATGCCGAGGGCGTCGCGCAGGAACGCCCCGTTCGCCTCGACGTCCTTCGCGAGGTAGTTGATGTGGTCGAGGCGGCGCGCGTTGACGCCCCGGCCGGGGAAGCGGGAGGCCTGGTTCTTCAGCGCCGGCCGGTCGTCGTCGCCGGCCTGGTACCGCTCGGCCTCATAGAAGATCGACATCGCGTGACCGTCGGGGTCGGTGAACCCGTAGGTCGGCCCGCAGCCCACGTCGCCGTCGGTCCACCCGACGCCGAGCCCGGCAGCCTCGATGGCGGCGACGCGCCGCTCCAGCGCCTGCGGGGACGATGCCCGGAACGACGTGCGGCCCACGCCCGCAGCATCCGATGCCGTGAGCTTGATCGTATAGAGCTGGTACTCGTCCCACGTGCGCAGATAGACCGCGTCGCCGTCCTCGGCGACGACGCGCATCGCCAGCAGATCCTCGAAGAACCAGCGGCTCTCGGCGGGGGTGGGCGTCAGCAGCTCGACATGGGCGAGGTGGGCGACGTCGAACGACGTGTCGGCGGTCATGAGGCGTCCTCTCTGACGTGGTTCACCGGCGCGGCCTCGGAAAGACCGTGCCGTCGAAGAGCTTGCGGGCGGTGCGCAGCGAGAAGGAGGTCGCGCGCCAGGCGCCGCCGTCGTCCTGTGTGACGCGCACGCGCGACGGGAAGGTGCCGCTCGGGTGTTCGATCGCGGTGTCCTCCTCGCCGAGGTGGCCCGCGATGTCGTGCCCCACCGCGCCGGGGATCCGCAGAGCGGCGGCGACGGATGCTGCCATCAGCACGCCGATCGCCGTGTGCACGCGCGACGGGATGAAGGCGCGGGTCGAGATCGCTCCCTCCGCCCGCGCCGGCGACAGCAGGATCATCTTCGGCACCGTCTGCGCCGACACGTCGCCCAGGCCCATGCGCGGACCGGCGGCGAGCCGCAGGCGCTCGAGGCGCGCGGCCAGGTCGGCATCGCCTTCGAGCGCCGCCGGCGACTCGGAGCCGTCGACACCGAGGTCGGCCGCGCGCAGAAGCACGACCGGCATGCCGTTGTCGATGAGGGTCGCGGTGACGCCGTCCAGGTCGTCGGCGGGGTTGCCGGTCGGGAGGAGGGGCTTGTCGTCGCCGCCCCCGACTTCGAGCTCGATGGCGGATGCCGTGCCCGGGACGCCGTCGATGGCCGCATCGCCGTCGTAGTCGGGCCGGCCGTCGGCCGTGGGGAAGACAGCGGTCGCGGTGTCGCCGGTGTTGAGGAGCCGGATGCGCACCGTCGTGCGCGCGCCTGTCGCCGCGACGAGGCCGCGCTCGACGGCGAAGGGACCGATGCCGGCGAGCAGGTTGCCGCAGGTCTGGGCGTCGGCGACCGTCGCCGTGTCGACGCCGACCTGCAGGAACAGGTAGTCGACGTCCACGCCCTCGGCGGTCGACGGCGACACGATCGCGACCTTGCTGGTGAGAGGGTGCGCGCCGCCGATGCCGTCGATCTGCCGGGGGTCGGGTGAGCCCATGATCCGCAGCAGCAGGTCGTCGCGCGCGCCAGGATCGGACGGCAGGTCTGCCGCAAGGAAGTACGCGCCCTTCGACGTGCCGCCGCGCATGAGCATGCAGCGGACGCCGTCGCGCACGGGGTCAGGCGCCGCCATCGCCGCGCGCCTCGTACTCCGCCTGCGTCATGTACTCGATGCCGAGCTCGGCGAGGAGGGGGCGCAGCCCTTTGCGGTCGAGGCTCAGCTCGCCGCTGCGGTACGCGGAGCGGTCGGCCGCCTCCTTCGCGATGCGCGCGTCGGCGGCGGCGAGGGCACCCGCCGCGTCCCGCCGGGGCACGCACAGCACGCCGTCGTCGTCCGCGACGATCACGTCGCCCGGGCGCACCGTGACGCCGCCGACGGTGACGGGCACGTTCACCGAGCCGGGCGTCGCCTTCACGGTGCCCTGCGCGAACACGGCCGCCGACCACACCGGGAAGCCCATCTCGCGCAGCTCCGCGACATCTCTGACGCCGGTCGTCGTGACGAGTCCGCGCACGCCGCGGGCCTGCAGAGCCGTGGCGAACAGCTCGCCGAACGCGCCGTCCACCGACGGCGACGTCGTGGTCACCACGAGCACGTCGCCCTCGCGACACTGTTCGACGGCCGCGTGGATCATGAGATTGTCGCCGGGGTGGCTCAGCACCGTGACGGCGGTTCCGGCGATGCGCACGTCGTCCTGGATGGGACGGATGCCGGGACCCACGAGTCCCGTGCGACCCATCGCCTCGTGCACCGTCGCGACGCCGTGGGATCCGAGCGCGCGGGCGGTCGCAGCATCCGTCCTCGCGATGTCGGTGACGATGACGGGCTTCATAGCGGACGCACCCCGCTCACGACAGCACCGAGGTGACCTGCGGGAAGTGCCGCATGTAGGCCTCGCCCATGGTCTCGTGGTGAAGGCCGAGGTTCGGGCCCGCGTTGCGCTTGAGCTGCACGCCGCGGCGGACCGCGAGGTCGGTGTAGTACGACCACATGTGCTTCTGGGCGGGCAGGCACTCCATCGCGGCGCGCTTGCGTGCGAACGCCTCGGTGATGTCGAGGAGCACATCCGGGGTGAAGTCGCACTGCTCGGGCTGGTGCGGCTCGAAGAAGAACACCGGCGGGGCCCCGATGATGTCGTCCTTGCCGGGGTAGCTGCCGTCGGAGTTCGCGACGCCGATGGCCTGCGCGAGCACGCGTGCCTCGAGCGCCATGCGCGCCGCGGCCGGGTGGTCGCCGTTGTACGGGTCGCGCAGGGTGTGCGTGAGCACGACCGTGGGCTGCACGCGCCGGTACAGATCGACCAGGCGCGAGACGGCCTCGCGCGACTCGACCAGCGGGTAGTCACCGAGGTCGAGGAACTCGACCTCGGCACCGAGAGCGGATGCTGCGGCCTCGGCTTCGCCCCGCCGGATGCGCTTGATCTCGTCGAGCGACTTGCCGTCGAGCCACTGGCTGGCCGACTCGCCGCGCTCACCGTACGACAGGCATGCGACCACCGCGCGTTCGCCGCGGAGGGCCGCGGCGGCGATCGCGCCGCCCGCCCGCCACACGAAGTCGCCGGCGTGGGCGCTGACGACGAGGAGCGTGTCGACGGCGGTGTCTGTCATGGGGCCAGCGAACCATACCCGTGGCGAAATGGTCAACAAATTGTCTACAATCGTGGCGACCAAATACCTCTGGATGTAGGTATAGCCGCCGCGTACCATCGCGGTCAGGTCACCCGGAACGAACCACTGGACGAGGAAGTCGAGACAGGCATGGCGAGCAATCTGCAGGAGCTCATGGAGGAACAGGGGAGCGTCGTCGACATGCTCCGCAACTCGCAGCTGGGCACGTACATCTACCCGGTGGTGCCTGCCGAGTTCACCAACTGGCGGCGCGAGCAGAAGGCCTGGCGCGAGACCGCTGTGCTCTACGACCAGACGCACCACATGGTGAACTTCTTCATGACCGGCCCGGACGCGCTGAGACTGCTCTCCGACACCGGCATCAACTCGTTCGCGAACTTCCCGGTGAACACGGCGAAGCAGTTCGTGCCGACCTCGTCGACCGGCGGCGTCATCGGCGACGGCATCCTGTTCCACCTCTCGGAAGATGAGTACGTCTACGTCGGTCGCGCACCCGGCGCGAACTGGCTGCAGTTCCACGCCGAGACCGGCGGCTACGACGTCGAGACCCGCTACGACGACCGCTCGCCGTCGCGCCCGTACGGCGAGGCGGTCACCCGCGAGTTCTACCGCTTCCAGATCCAGGGCCCGAACGCGTGGCCCATCATCGAGAAGCTCGCCGGCCGCGAGGTCGAGCAGGTGCGGTTCTTCCACATGGGCGAGCTCGAGATCGCGGGGCAGCAGGTGCGCACGCTCCGCCACGGCATGGCCGGAGCGCCGGGCCTCGAGATCTGGGGCCCGTACTCCGAGCACGGCCGCATCCGCGACGCCGTGCTCGAGGCGGGCCGCGAGTTCGGCCTCGAGCCGTGCGGTTCGCGCGCGTACTCGTCGAACACGCTCGAGTCGGGCTGGATCCCCTCGCCGCTGCCCGCGATCTACACCGGCGGCGACATCGAGCGCCGCTACCGCGAGTGGCTGCCGGCGAACAGCTACGAGGCCATCAACGCCCTCGCCGGCTCCTTCGTGTCGGATGACATCGAGGACTATTACCTCAACCCGTGGGACCTGGGCTACGGCTCGTTCGTGAAGTTCGACCACGACTTCATCGGCCGCGACGCCCTCGAGCAGATCGACCCCGAGACGCAGCGCAAGAAGGTCACTCTCGCGTGGAACGACGAGGACCTCAGCAAGCTCCTCACGAGCGTCATCGACCGCGAGGGCCCCGGGTATCAGTTCTTCGACCTGCCGAACGCGAACTACGGCTCGTCGAACTACGACACCGTGATCGACGCCGACGGCGACACCGTCGGTCTGTCGCTCTTCACCGGCGTCACGGCGAACGAGAAGCGCGGCCTCTCGCTCGCGACCGTCGACCGCGACGTGCCGATCGGCGCCGAGGTGCGCGTGGTGTGGGGCGAGCCCGACGGCGGCTCGCGCAAGACCACCGTCGAGCCGCACGAGCAGCTCGCCGTGCGCGCCGTTGTCAGCCCGGTGCCGTACGCCGTGACCGCCCGCCAGGAGTACCACGGCGGCTGGCGCACCGCGGCCGCGGTGGTCTAGCCCTGGGGCGGCGGTGCGGCGTCCGTTCGGGGTCGCGACACGCGGAGTGCGCGCGGCGATTCCGCGGCCCCGCCACCTGAAGCGGCGCGGTCTCGTCGTCAGTCGTGGTCGCGCTCGGCGACGAGCCGCTCGAACCAGGCGAGGGTCGCGCGGGTCATGTCGGCGGGCTGCCCCGACGCCTCCAGCGCGGCGAGGGCCGCGCGCACCTCGTGCTCGCGGCGCACCGCGTGGGTGATCGAGCCGTCGACGAGGCGGTCGATCAGGGCCGCGCCGTCTGGGCCCAGCTCCTGGGCCATCTGCGCGCGCAGCCAGTCCTCGGCGCCCACGGCGCGCGACGCGCCGAGCCCCTCGAGCACGAGCGCCGCGAGGCCCTTCATGAACACGCTCCGCAGCAGCCGCAGGCGGGCGGCCTCGCCGGCGTCGCCGTCGACCACGTCGACCGGCACCTCGAACGGGCCGACCCGGGCGGCGAACTCGCGGGCTCCGGGTCCGCTCGCGAGCAGCGGCGTGCGGTGGCCCGCGCGCACCACGGGCGCCAGCACCGCGACGTCGGCCATCGCGAGCCCGCGGTCGGCGGCGAGCCGTGCGATGCGCTGCTTGAGCTCGGGCGCGGCGGTGTTGAGGTCGGCGTAGACGGCGCCCTCGGCCACGTGGGGAAGAGCTTCACGGGCGACGGATGCTGCGGCATGCCCGGTCACGAGGCTCAGGGCGACGTCGGCCCCGGCGAGGGCGTCGGCGAGGGTCGCGAACTGCGGGACGTCGGGATCGCCGAGGTCGTGGGCGGGATCGAAGCCGCGTACCTCCGCCCCGGCGTGCGCGAGGCCGCGCGCGTAGCGGCGCCCGGCTTCGCCGAGACCGAGGACCGCGATCGTCGTCATGCTGCAGACCCTAGGGCACCGGCGCGGGGCCGAGAGCGGGAAGCTCGCCCATCTCGTGCGGGTCGGCGTCGAGGCTCTCGAGGTACTCGAGCGACCGGCGCGACCCGCTCACGAGCGAGCGGATGCCGTGGGTCCGCTCGTCGACGTCCGGACGGTACGCGACGGCGAGGTCGCGGGCGATCCCGGCGGCCGCGCGGCGCAGCAGCTCCGCGTATGCGTGCGTCGAGCCGCCGTCGTTGGGCACCACGACGCCGATCGCCGCGTACACGGTGCCGCCGGGCCCGGTGACCGGCACGGCGATCCCGCGGGACTCGGGGTGGATGTGCCCTTCGGCGACGGCGTAGCCCTCCTCCCGCACCCGGCGCAGCGCCGCGCGCAGTTCGGGGCCGGTGCCGATCGTATGGTCGGTGTACCTCCGCAGGCCGCCCGCGATGACGTCGGCGACCAGCGCCGCATCGGCGTAGGCCAGCAGCACGAGCCCGCTCGACGATGCGTGCAGCGGGATGCGGCCCCCGATCAGCGTCGCGTTGACGACGGCGTCGCGCGTCGACATCCGATCGATGAAGAGCACGTCGCGTCCGCTCAGCACGCCCAGCTGCGCGTGCTGGCGCACCCGCTCGTGCACCGCGCCCAGCCACGGGCGGGCGATCTCGCGCAGTCCGACCGCGCCGGGCGTGCGGCTCGCGAACTCCCACAGTCGCACTCCCAGGCGGTAGGTGCGATCCGGCAGGCGCTCGAGCAGCCCCTCGTGCTCGAGCTCGGCGATGAGGCGGTGCGCGCTCGACGGCGGAATGCCCGACGCGTCGGCGATCTCCGTCAGGGTGAGGAACGGATGCCACGCATCGAAGCTCTCCAGCACGCGCAGGTGCCGGTGAAGCACCGACTCTCCGGCCGACCCTCGTGCCACAGCATCCTCCTCGACGACGCGGCCATGCTAACCCGCGCCGGAACCCGTCGGGCCGGAGGGGGAGGTCGGCTCGCGCCGACCTCCCCCTCCGGCCGGGTGACTCAGGAAGCGTTCTGGCGATACACGGTCCGGGCGTAGTCGTGGTACGGCGCAGGGGCGACCGTCGCGCGGATCCGCACCTGGCGGTGCTCGGCCTCAACGGAGTCCTTGCGCGAGATCGGGTCCTCGCCCCACACCACTTCGACCTCTTCGCCGTCGCGGATGCCGGCGTCCAGGGTCGCGAGCGACATGTAGAGCTGGTCGTACGCCACGTACCCGGCATCCGTCGAGATCCCCACGCGCTCGCCGTCCTTCAGGATCTCGTCCATCTGGTAGAGCCCGTACCGCGCCTTGGGGAAGTCGAGATACTTGGCGGGGGTGCCGGGCTCGAGCTGCGAGCGCACGACCGCGGCGACGTCGTCGGCGTCCCAGATCAGCGTGACCTTGCGGCGGCGCTGGTTCTCGGCGTGCTTCTCGAGTGCCTCGCGCCCGTGGAAGTCGTGGTCGAACCGCACCGACCGGCCGAGGCCGATGTCGAACGGCGTCATGTAGAAGTCGTGGATGTCGGTCGAGTACAGCGAGCCGCCCACCGAGCCGATGCGTGCTGCCGGCAGCCACTCGCGGTACTCGGCGAAGTCGTCGTCGAAGACGGCGGGGAACGGCGTCGGCACCCAGCCGGACTCGAGCGGCGACGACGAGTACGCCTTCGCGCCGACGCGGCGGATGCCGTGCTCCTCACCCGCCTCCATGAGGGCCTCGAGCACGACCTCGTGGTCCTCCCACGGTCCGTAGAACTCGAAGCCGGGCTGGCCGGCCATGCCGTGGCGCAGCGCCTTGACCGGGCGCCCGGCGATCGTGACGTCGCCGATGTGGAAGAACTTGATCTCGGGCGGCGGCCCGCCGAACACCCTCTCCATCACGAGGTCGGCGTGCGGTCCCTGCAGCTCGTAGCGGTAGAACGTCGGCGGACCCTGGCGCATGTGCGAGTTCGCCTCGAGGCGATAGTGGACGTCCTTGCCGAGCGCCTCGGCCTTCTCGATGTTGAAGCGCACCCAGTCGATGAGGATGTGGTGCCCGATCAGCACCAGACCCTCGGGCCCCTCGGAGTTGTAGAAGAGGATGCCGTCGCCGATGAGATAGCCGTCCTGGTTGACCGAGATGAGCTGCTTGGCGGCGCCCGGGCGGAACGTCGCGAACGTGTTCGGCGAGATCGAGCTCAAGAGCGCAATGAGGTCGGCGCCGTGGAGGAAGAGCTGCGTCATGTGGTGCGACTGGTCCATGAGCGCGACCGTCGTGTTCCACGCGCGCTGCTCGTCGCGCCAGTTCGTGAACTCCGGCGCCACCGGGAACGTGAACGCCGGCCAGTTCTGGTTGCGCAGCAGCTCCACGGGGCTGCCGGCCCGATCGATCGCCTCGGCGAGCGACTCGGTCTTGGTGTCCGTGATCGTGGTCATCGTCGACCCTCCTTCTTCGGTTGCGGAAGCTGCGGTCAGCGTAAGAGCGCTCCGGGCCGACCCGAACGGGTGATTCCGTTGAACGGAAACGGATGCTGCACCCCCGTGCACCGCGCGCCAGCATCGTGTCGAAGGTCACGGTCGCGGAACTTCGCACCAAAATCGTTGACAATCTCGCCGCGAATCCGTAGTTTCCCAAGCACGGGGAGACTCGACTCCCGGATCGACCACGACGACGCGATGACGCGAAAGGTGGGGCCATGGGCGCTCGGCTCGCAGTCCGTGACGTGAGCCTCCACTTCGGCGGTGTCAACGTGCTCGAGGATGTGACCTTCACCGTCGAGGCCGGTCAGATCTTCGGGCTCGTCGGGCCGAACGGCGCCGGCAAGACCTCGCTCTTCAACTGCGTGAGCGGCCATTACCGCCCGAGCGCCGGCTCGATCACGATCGACGACGACGAGGTGCTCGGCTCTCCGCCCGCGACCCTTGCCCGGCACGGCCTGGCGCGCACGTTCCAGCATCCCGCCCTGCAGCTGCGCGAGACCGTGCTCGAGAACGTGCTGCTCGGCGCGCACAGCCGCCTGCCGGGTGGACCTGCGGAGTGGTCGCTGCGCCTGCCCCGGACGACCCGCTCCGAGAAGGCACTGCGTCAGGAGGCGCTCGACCTGCTCGAGGGCCACGGCCTCGGATGGGCCGCGAAGACGCGTGCCGACGAGCTGTCGCACGGACTGCACAAGGGCGTCGAGCTGTGCCGCGCCCTGCTCATGAAGCCGCGGCTGCTGCTTCTCGACGAGCCGGCGGCGGGACTCCCGCACTCGGAGGTCGAGCAGCTCATCGAGACCGTGCGGCGCGTGCGTGACGACGACATCACGGTCGTCATCGTCGAGCACAACATGGGCCTCATCTCGGCGCTCACCGATCGCGTGGTCGTGCTCGACCACGGCCGCAAGCTGATGGAGGGCTCGGCGGCCGACGCGCAGGCCGACCCTCGGGTCATCGAGGCCTATCTCGGGAAGGACGCGGTCGATGACGCTGCTTGAGCTCGCCGACGTGCGGGCCTTCTACGGGCGCGTGCAGGTGCTCGAGGGCGTGTCGCTCAGCGTGCCCGACGGCGGTGCCGTCGGCATCCTCGGGGCGAACGGTGCGGGCAAGACCACCACGCTGCGCGCGGTGTCGGGCACGGTGCGCTCCACCGGCACGATCCGCTTCGACGGCAAGGATCTCCATGGCCTCCGCCCCGACCAGGTCGCGGCGCTCGGCATCGCGCACGTGCCCGAGGGGCGCGGCACGCTGTCCGACCTCACGGTGCGCGAGAACCTGCGAGTGGGCGCCTACCGCCGCAAGGACGCGAAGGCCATCCGCGCCGACGTGGACTACTGCCTCGACCTCTTCCCGCAGCTGAAGGACCGCATCCGCTCCAACGGGTCGGCCCTGTCGGGCGGTGAGCAGCAGATGCTCGCCATCGCACGGGCGATCATGGCCCGACCGCGCCTGCTGCTCCTCGACGAGGCATCCCTCGGTCTCGCGCCCAGCACCGCGAAGGCGGTGTACCAGGCGATCGGGCGGCTGCGCACGGAGTCCGGCATCGCGATGGTCGTGGTCGAGCAGAACGCCAACCTGGCCTTCACCCTCGTCGACAGCGCGACCGTGCTCGAGACGGGACGCAACGCCCTGACCGGCTCGACCGCGGAGCTCAAGGGCATGGACGAGATCCGCCGCGCGTACCTGGGAGGCTGACGGGTGGGTACCTTCATCCAGCTCGTGATCGACGGTCTGTCGACGGGGTCGATCTACGCGGCGCTCGCCCTCGCGATCGTGCTGGTCAACCAGGCGACCGGCCTCATCAACTTCGCCCAGGGCGGCATGGCGGTGCTGTCGGCCTACATCGCATGGGCGCTCAACGGCTTCGGTGTGCCGATCGTGCTGGCGATCCTCGGCGCGATCGTGGTGTCGTTCTTCCTGGGCGCGCTCATCGAGCGCTACCTCATCCGCCGATTCGAGCGCGGCGACCCCGATACCGCCGTCGTGGTCACGATCGGGCTTCTGACGTTCATCACCGGCTTGTGCGCCTGGATCTGGACCTACAACAACCGGCTCTTCCCGTCGCTGTTCCCGCTGCAGACGATCCAGCTGGGCGGGGCCGTGATCAGCGTGCGCTCGCTCGGCACCATCGTGGTGATCGTCGTGATCATGCTGCTGCTGCAGGCGCTGTTCCTCGGCACGAAGCTGGGCCTGGCGCTACGCGCCGTCGCGATCAATCCCGCATCGGCGGCCTTCTCGGGCATCAACGTCGGCCGGAGCCTCATGGTCGGCTGGGGGCTCGCCGCGGTGCTGGGTGCCGTCGCGGGCGTTCTGGTCGCGCCGCAGCTGACCCTGACCCCCGGGATGATGGACGGCGCCCTCGTCTACGCGCTCGCCGCCTGCATCCTCGGCGGCCTCTCGAGCCCGATCGGCGTCGTCGTCGCGGCGTGGCTCATCGGCGTGCTGGAGAACCTCGCGGCCGTCTACATCCCCTTCATCGGGCACGACCTCAAGATCGCGGTGCCCTTCATCCTCATCTTCGTCGTGCTCATCGTGCGGCCACAGGGCCTGTTCGGCCGGAAAGCGGTGGTGCGCGTCTGATGCCTTCGACCGCGGAGTTCTGGAGCCGGCCCTGGGTGAGGTGGGCGGGGATCGGCCTGATCGTCGTGCTGATGATCGTCGGGCCGCTCATCCTGCCCGAGTTCGCGAACCAGACGATCGCCCGCATCGGCGTGTTCGCCGTGGCGGTGCTGGGCCTGAACGTCGTGATGGGCTACACCGGCCAGGTCTCCCTCGGCCAGATCTTCTTCGTCGGCGTCGGCGCGTACGCCACCGCGTACGGCGTCAACGCCAGGTGGAACATCGTCCTCGTGTTCGTGCTCGCGTGCGTGGTGCCGGCCGTCCTCGGGCTGCTCGTCGCGCTCGCTGCGGCACGGCTCGGCGGTCTGGCGATCGCGATGGTCACCATCGCACTGCCCATCGTGGGGGTGCCGCTCGCCAAGCGACTGTCGGACTTCACCGGCGGCTCGCAGGGCACCTCCGCCCGGTTCTCCGACGCCCCCGACTGGACGGGGCTCTACGACGACCAGTGGCAGCTGTACCTCGTGTTCCTCATCGGCGGCATCACGTTCCTGCTCACGCGCAACCTCGTGCGCGGCAAGTACGGCCGCGCCTTCGCCATCGTGAAGGGCAACGAGGCGGTCGCAGCATCCATGGGCGTCTCGCCCTACCGCTACAAGGTGCTGGCGTTCACGATCGCATCCCTCATCGGCGGCGTGAGCGGATTCCTCTACATGGTCGTGATCCAGTACACCTCGCCCGAGACGCTGCACTTCGGCCACTCGATCGAGCTTCTCGCCTCGATGGTCATCGGCGGCGCCGGCAGCATCATCGGCTCGCTCCTGGGCGGCGCCTGGTACGTGCTGCTGCCGCAGATCACCAACCTCATCGATCCCAACATCACCGCGATGCTCCAGGGCGCGATCCTCCTCATCGTGCTGTTCATCCTCCCGGGCGGACTCGTCTCGCTGCCGCGGCTGTGGCGCCGGCGCGGCAGGGGGTCCGTCGCCGGACCGGGTGGCGGACCGGTCGGAGGTGCGATGCAGGCGGATGCCGCGGCATCCGTCCCAGGAAGCTCCACCGTCGGCGACGCCCTGGGCGCCCCCCAGACGCCATCACCACCACCACCTACGACGCAGTCGTAATACACAGAGAGGCAGGACCCATGAGCACGAATCGCAGAAGGATGCGCGTCGCCTCGGTCGTCGCGGGGATCGGCATCGTCGCCGTCCTCGCTGCCGGCTGCGCGCGCGGCGGCGGCTCGCCGAACAGCACCGAAGACGGCGGCGCAGCCGAGGCGAGCCCGGGCATCACCGACGACTCGATCACCCTCGGCATCACGACGCCGCTGTCGGGGCCGACCGCGGGACCGGGCACGTGCACGGTCGCCGGCATCACCGCGTACTTCGGCGCCAAGAACGCCGACGGGGGCGTCGAGTTCGGCGACGGCAAGACCCGTACGGTCGAGATCGAGGCGCTCGACGACGAGTACGACCCGCAGAAGGCCAAGGCCAACTACGACCAGCTCAAGAGCAGCGTGTTCGCGATGACCGCGGGCCTCGGAACGCCCACCAACCGGGCGTGGCGCGAGGCGGCGATCGCCGACGAGGTGCCGCAGGCGCTGATCATGACGGGCGACCCGATCTTCAGCGACGCGGAGGAGAGCCCGTGGCAGCTCGGATTCGTGCCGATCTACCAGAACGAAGGACAGGCGTTCGGCGAGCTGCTGGCCGGGTCGGGCGAAGAGCACACGGTCGCGATCCTGTCGCAGAACGACGACTACGGCGAGGGATACGTCGAAGGCTTCAAGGCCGGCATCGAGGGCGCCGACAACATCGAGATCGTCAAGGAGCTCACGTACGAGGCCACCGACACCTCGGTCGACGCACAGTTGACCGAACTGGCCGGGTCGGGCGCCGACGTGTTCTTCAACGCGATGTCGATCACGCCGCTCGTGATCTCGTCGCTGCAGAAGACGCAGGAGCTCGGGTGGCTGCCCTCGTGGTTCCTCCCGTCGAACACGTCGAGCCCCACCGCGATCCTCGAGCCGGGCGGCGCTGCGGCGTTCCCGGGCGTCTACACGGTCGCCTTCGCACAATCTGCGGCCGCGCCCACCTTCGCCGAGAGCGAGGACGGCGCCGCGTTCCTCGCCGGGCTGAAGGAGTACGCGAACTATCCCGACCCTCCCGCCTTCCCGCACTGCGTCTGGTCGTACCAGGTCGGCGCGACGCTGGAGCAGGTGTTCGCGAAGATGACCGAGCCGACGCGCGCGGACTTCATGGAGCAGCTGCGGACGATCTCCGGCTACACCGCACCGCTCATGCTCGAGGGCTCCACCGTCGACACGACCGTCGACGGCCAGCCGGCGGTCTCGACCGTGCAGGTGCAGAAGTACAACGGCAAGGGCTACGCCCCTGCCGAGTCATGGGATCAGTGACCTGAGCCCGGAGGAGGGGCGGGCGGAGGCATCCGTCCGCCTCTCCGCCGTCTGCCGAGAAACCGCGATCGCGCCGGGGAACCACACCTGCGACGCTGACTCAGCGCGTTCGTGGTTTCTCGCGTGCGACGAAGCGCGGACGGTGCCTCACTCCATGCCGTGCAGCACCTCGACGATGCCCGACAGGTGGGCGCGGGTCGCGGCCTCGGCGGCGTCGGGGTCCTTCGCGAGGATCGCGTCGATGATCGCGATGTGCTCCGGCGCCGACGTCGCAGCGCGCCCCGGGTGGAAGGCGAGCCGGAACTGGTGCCGGGCGGACTGCGCGCGCAGGCGCTCGAGCAGCTGGGTCGCGGTGCCGTGGTGGCTGAGGTCGCGGATGCGGCGGTCGAGCTCCTGGTTGAGGCGCGAGTACGCCATGAGATCGCCCGATCCGATCGCGGCCTCGATGTCGGCGCGCAGCGCGCGGAGTTCGTCCGCGTCGGTGGGGGAGAGGTTCTCGGCGGCCTTGCGCGCGCAGAGGGTCTCGAGGCCGATGCGCACCTCGACGATCTCGATGGCCTCGTCGACCGTGATCGCCCGCACCCGTGCGCCGCGGTTGGGCAGGCGCTCGACGAGCCCCTCACCGGCGAGGTTCAGCAGCGCCGTGCGAACAGATGCACGCGACGCTCCGTAGCGTTCGCTGAGGTCGGCCTCGATGAGCCGCTGATGTGGCGCGAACTGCGCGTCGAGGATCGCCTCGCGGATCACCTGGGTGAGGTCGGGACGCTCGATCGTCTCGTCGTCGCTCAGCACTGCGGCATCCGTCATCTCCGCCAACCCCCTTCGGCGCCTTCGTCGTGCACTGACACTATCTCGCGGGGGGCCGATCGACGGGAAGAATCTCATACGAAATGCGCGCGAAAATCGTCGACAATCTTGATTCACGCGCATGGGAGAGGCACGCTGGGAGAGGTGTCGATCCGCGCCGACCCGAGGCGGATCCACGTTGGGCAACACGGAGAGGTGGGCGTTCCATGGGCGAGACGGCGATGGGGACTTCGGTCCGGACGGGCCTGTTCATCGGGGGTGAGGAGCGGTTCACCGACGACGTGCTGACGATCGCCGATCCCGGTAAGCGGGGCGCGGTCGTGGGCGAGGCGGCCGCCGCGACGGAATCGGATGTGAAGGATGCTGTCGCCGCGGCGAAGAAGGCCTTCCCGGAGTGGGCGGCGCTCACGCCGCAGGAGCGCGCGGCCGCGATGGCCGACGCGATCGCCGGGATCGCCGACGACCGCGACGAGGACGCCGCGATCCTGTCGCAGGAGAACGGCAAGATCCGCATGGAGGCGTGGATCGACGCGCTCGTGTTCGAGATCCGCTGGAATCTCGCGCTCATGCTCGCTGACGAGGTCGACGCGTCCAAGACGCTGCCGCCGATCCCCGGAGCGATCCCGGTGTCGACCGACGTGACGTATCAGCCGCTGGGCGTCGTGACCGTGATCGTGCCCTTCAACTGGCCGATCGCGATCCTCGGTGCGGCGCTGCCGCACGCGCTCCTCGCAGGCAACACGGCGATCGTGAAGCCGCCGCCCTCGGCGCCGCTCGCGACGACCCGCGTCGTGCAGCGCGTGGCCGAGAAGCTGCCGCCGGGCGTCCTCAACGTCGTGACCGGCCGCGATCAGGACATGGCCGGCCTCATCCAGAGCCCCGACATCGCCAAGGTCTGCTTCACGGGGAGCGTCAACGGCGGCAAGCGGATCATGGAGATGGCGTCGAAGACGCTCACCCGCGTCACCCTGGAGCTGGGTGGCAACGACGCGGCGGTGTTCCTCGACGACGCGATCCTCGACGACGCGCACCTCGACCGCCTGTATGCGGCGATATACGACACGACGGGCCAGATCTGCATGAACGCCAAGCGCGTCTTCGTGCACCGCTCGCGTGCCGACGAGCTCGTGGCGGGTTTGTCCGCCCGGCTCGAGGAGGCTCGGCTCGGCTACGGACTCGACGAAGGCACGACGATGGGGCCGCTGCACCAGCCGGCGCAGAGGGCGTTCGTCGACGAGATCATCCAGGAGGCGAAGGATGCCGGCGCCGACGTCCGCGAGTTCGGCGAGCTGCCGGGCGGCGACCTGGCCGGCGGCAACTTCGTGCGCCCCGCGATCGTCGTCGACCCGGCGCTCGAGCTGCGCGTGGTGACGCAGGAGCAGTTCGGCCCGGTGATCCCGATCATCCCGTTCGACGACGAGGCCGAGGCCGTGCGCCTCGCCAACGACACGTGGGGCGGGCTGTGCGGCTCGGTGTGGACGGCCTCGCCCGAAGCGGCGCAGCGCGTCGGCTCGCAGCTGGAGTGCGGCTACGTGTGGGTCAACGACCACGGCGCGACCCGACTCGACCTGCGTGCCCCGTTCGGCGGCATGAAGCAGTCCGGCTTCGGCCGCGAGCAGGGCATCGAGGGCGTCCGCGCCTTCCAGGACACCCGCTCGATCGCGACCCTCGACCCGGAGGCGCTGGCCTCGATGGCCCACTGACATCGGTCAGGTCCTGGCCCGCCGGTCGTTGAGCGGAGGGCGCTCTGGCGCCCGAAGACGAAACGCCTTCAGCCCGGCCACTGCGCCGCGCTCGGGGCGTTTCGTCTCGCTCGTTCCTCGCTCGCTCAACGACCGGTAGCCGAAGCGCCGTCCAGGCGGTCCACGAGCGCGAGGCCGCGACGGGCCCACGCGATCTCGCCGTGGGCGCGCTCGACGAGACCCTCGTACGCGAAGCGCTTGTAGGCGATGGTGCGCTCGCGATCGGCGTCCGCCGTCACGGCGAGTCGCCGGACGAGCATGGGGTTGGCGACGGCGTCGATGCGCTCGAGTTCGCCCTCCCACTGCGCCAGTTCGCCCTGCCACTGTGCGATGTGCCGTTCGAGGAACGCGCGCGCGGACGCGGGCGAAGCTGCTTCGAGGTAGGCCGCGCGCAGGTGGGCGGGGTCCCGCACCCGCTGATAGTCCAGGGGAGAGCCCATCCATTCGAGGAAGGCCTGCTCACCGGCATCCGTCACGTGGTACATCCGCCGCGTGCCGCGCTCGCCGCGCGTCTGCTCCTCGCCCTCGATCAGGCCGAGCTCCTCCATCTTGCGCAGCTCGGGATAGATCTGGGAGTCGGGCGCATGCCACACGTGGCCGACCGACTGGTGGAACTGCTTCTGCAGGTCGTAGCCCGACAGCGGGCCGACCCGCAGGATCGCCAGCAGCGCGTAGCGCAGACTCATCGCGTGCTCCTTCCTCGCCCGAGGGTAGCGGGCCGAAGACGGTGAGACCCCAGCCGACGGCCGAGACGGAGGGTTTCACCCACGGTCTCGTCCGTCTGCTGGGGTCTCAGCGGTTGTGGTCAGGCCGGCTGGTACTGCGTGCGCCAGCCGCCGTGGTAGGTCTGGCGGGCGACCGTCGAGTACGGCACGGGCGAGACGACCGCGCGCACCTCGAGCTGCTGGTGGGGCTCGACGGAGGCCTTCGTGGTGCCGCCGTTCGGCTCGCCCCACACGACCGTCACCTCGGCGCCCTCGGGCACGTCGGGGTTCACGGTCGCCAGCGACAGGGCGCGCTTCTCGTTGGCGCTGTACCCGGTGAACATCGAGAATCCGACGTTGTTGCCGTCGGCATCGGTCACCGAGTCGTAGTTGGCCGACCCGTAGTTCGCCAGCGGCAGGTCGAAGAACTTGTAGCTGTCGCCCTCGGTGTCGAAGAGCGACGCGAAGATCTTCGTGACGTCCTCGGCGTTCCACGCCAGGGTGACCTTGCGGCGCTGCGTCTCGGGGTCGATCTGCTCGAGCGCGTCGCGGCCGATGAAGTCGTGGTCGAACTTCACGAACGAGCCGTAGCCGAGCTCCCACGGGGTCAGGTAGTAGTCCGAGATGTCGTCCGACACGAAGGACCCGGCGAGCGTGCCGGTCGCCTCGTAGCTGTCGACACCGAGCCACTCGCGGTAGCCGCGCTCGGCCTCGCCCGAGTAGATCGCGGGCAGCGGCGACGGGATCCAGCCCGACTCCAGCGTGTTCGACGGGTACGCCCGCGACCCGACCGGCACCATGCCGAACTCGGCGCCCGCCTCGACGATGATGTCGCGCACGCGGTGGTGGTCCTCGTAGGGGCCCCACACCTCGAGCCCGGGTGCGCCGGCCATGCCGTGACGCAGCGTCCGGACGTTGGCGCCGCCGATCTGCATCTCGGCCATGCTGAAGAACTTCAGCTGCTCGAGCGGTCCGCCGTTGAGCTTCTCGATGACGTTCCACGCCGCCGGACCCTGGATCTGGAACCGGTAGTAGCGGCGGCTCACCGCGTCGCCGTACGGGCGCGAGGGCGAGCGGCGGTCGACGGTGATGTCGAGGTTCGAGTACCCGCCGGTCTCACCGTGGTACAGCAGCCAGTTCGACGCCGGCGCGCGGCCGACGTAGACGTACTCGTCCTCGGCCTCGTGGAAGAGGATGCCGTCGCCGATGACGTGGCCCGACGCGGTCGTCGGCACGTACTGCTTGGCGCGGTTCACCGGGAAGGTCGCGACCGAGTTGATCGCCGTGTCGGAGATCAGCCGGATCGCGTCGGAGCCCTTGAGGAACACATTGTCCATGTGGTGCGACTGGTCGTAGAGCACGGCCGTGTCACGCCAGGCCCGCTGCTCCTTGATCCAGTTCTGGAAGTCCGCGGGGACCACCGGGTAGATGTACGAGCCGATCTGCGAGTTGCGCAGCATCTCGACGGCGTTGTGGCCGTCGAGCAGCTCCTGCAGATTCTTCGCCATGGGGAACCTCTCTGTTCGTGGGATGGAGTTTCGGGAAGACGGATGCCGCGGCCCGCGGCATCCGTTCGATCAGGTGAAGACGATGGTGTGGTTGCCGTGACGGATGACGCGGTCTTCGGCGTGCCATTGGACGGCGCGGGAGAGCACGGCGCGCTCGACGTACGCGCCGCGGGCTTGGAGGTCGGCGGCGGTCATGGCGTGGGTGACGCGGGCGACGTCCTGCTCGATGATGGGCCCCTCGTCGAGGTCGGCGGTGACGTAGTGGCTGGTCGCGCCGATGAGTTTGACGCCCCGCTCTTTGGCCTTGCGGTAGGGGGCGGCGCCGATGAACGCGGGCAGGAAGGAGTGGTGGATGTTGATGACCGGCACCCCTACCTCATCGAGGAACGAGTCGGAGAGGATCTGCATGTAGCGGGCGAGCACGACGAAGTCGACGTTGCCCCTGAGCAGCTCGACGATCCTCGCCTCGGCGGCGGACTTGTCGGGCCCCTGGGACGGCACGTGGAAGAACGGGATGCCGAAGCTGCGGACATCCTCGGCGGTGTTGGTGTGGTTGGAGATCACCATCGGGATGGTGACCGGAAGCTCGCCGCGGCGGTGGCGCCACAGCAGTTCGAGCAGGCAGTGGTCGCTCGTGGAGGCGAGGATCGCCATGCGCTTGGGGATGGACTGGTCGGTGAGCCGCCACTCCAGGCCGAGCGGGGCGAGGGTCTCGTCGAGGTCGGCTTCGATGGCCGGCAGGGCGGCCTGCAGGTCGGGGCGGTGGAACACCACGCGCTGGAAGAACTCACCGCCCTCGGGGTTGTCGGAGTACTGGTCGAGCGTCACGATGTTGCCCTCGTTGCGGGCGACCAGCGCCGTCACCGCCGCCACGATGCCCGAGCGGTCGGGCCCGTGCACGATCAGGCATGCATGATCGCGTCGCACGTCGAGGTGGGTCGTCATCGGCGCGCCCCCGAGGACTGCGCTGCGACGAACTCGCGCGCCCAGGTGCTCGTCGCGGCGAGGCCGCCGAACGTGTAGAAGTGCAGCTTCACGTCGCCGGACTTCGGGTCGTCGGCGAGCAGAGTGGCGAGGTCCGCCACGAAGCGGTCGGGGCCGGCGGTTCCCATGAGGTTGGTGAGCGAGAAGCCGTACTTCTTCACGATCATGGCGTTCGCGCCGATGCCGAAGCGGCGGGCGAAGCCGAGCAGCCGCTTGACGCCGGCCGGGCCGGGGGTGCCGATGCGGATCGGCGCGTCGATCCCGCGGGCGCGCACCGCGTCGATCCACGCCGTGACGGGAGCGGTGTCGAACGCGAACTGCGTCAGGATCACGGCATCCAGCCCCTGCTGGGCAAGCGCGAGCACTTTCTCGTCGAGGTGACGCCACAGCACGTCGTCGGAGATGTCGGGGTGGCCCTCGGGGTAGCCGGCGATCGACACCTCGCGTGCGCCGTACTTCTGCAGCACGCCAGAGCGGATGAGCGTCAGCGAGTCGGGGTAGGGACCTGCCGGCTCCGCCGGGTCGCCGCCGACCGCGAACACGTGCTCGGTGGCGCCGACCTCCTGCAGCCGCGCGAGGAACTCCTCGAGCTGAGTCTCGGACTCCAGACGCCGCGCCGAGAGGTGCGGGACGGGCACGAAGCCCATCTCCTTGACCGCCTTCGCCGCTGCGACGCGCATCTCGAGGTCTTCGTTGCCCAGGAACGTCACGTTGACCTTCGTGCCCTGCGGAATCGTCTCGCGCGCCTCTTCGAGACCCGCGATGTCCTTGCCGGTCATCTCGAGCGAGAAGCCGTTCACGAGCGAGGCGGCTTGCGGGGAGACGGGGATCGAATGAGCCACTGTCGAGGTCCTTTCCTCTGCCGGGATGCGTCGCTGCACCGGCTGGATCCGAGAATACCTATGACCATAGGTAATGGCAATAGGCACGCTGGCGCGTGCGCGTCCATCCTCAGCGGGGGAGCGTCTCTCGCGCGCCACGGTTTCCGTTGAGCGGACATCGCCTTCGGCGTCCGTCCTCGGCGTGCGTCGTGTGCGCTCCTACAGGTCAACCGCGTGTGCACAGGACGTTTGCGCTCGAAGCATCCTGCAGAAGCCCGGTTGACCTGTTGGCGAATGGTGAGGGGGTGGCTTTGTTCACTGAATTCGTGACGGGCGTCACGGAAGCATTGACAATCGATGCGGCGTGGCGCACCATGACATGTGTCCGGCACGCCGCGGTGAGGACTCCGACTCTTGGGACGGAACCCGGGCCGCCGGCACACCCCCGCACCGTCCACGAGAGGCCCGTCAATGAAGAAGAGTCTTGCCACCATCGGCGTACTCGCCGCCGCCGCGATCGCGCTGAGCGGCTGCACCGATTCCGCCGCCGGCCCGTCCTCGAGCCCGACCGACGACAGCGCGTCGGGCGAGCTCACCGCCGTCCGCGTCGCCGCGCTCCCCATCGCCGAGACCGGCGCGCTGTGGGCCGCGATCGACGAGGGCATCTTCGAAGATCACGGCCTCGACATCGAGGTCGTCCCCGCGCAGGGCGGCGCCAACGCGATCCCGGCGCTCCTCAGCGGCGACATCCAGTTCGCCATCGGCCAGCCGTTCGGTCCCATCCGCGCCGACCAGCAGGACCTCGGCGTCGTGATCGTCGGCAACTACGCGAACAGCCTGGCCGACGGCGACGACGTCAATGCCGTCGTCGCACTCGGCGACTCCGGCATCATGCGGCCGGCCGACCTCGCGGGCAAGAAGGTGTCGGTCAACACGATCGGCGCCGCCGGCGACCTCACGATCCGCAAGGCCGTGCAGGACGACGGCGGCGACCCCTCGACGATCGAGTTCGTCGAGGTCGCGTTCCCCGACGTCCCCGCGCAGCTCGAGGCGGGCACGATGGATGCCGCGTGGGCGCCCGACCCATTCCGCGGGATGATCCTCGGCGAGGGCGGCGTCTCGGTCGTGCAGCCGTACCAGGCGACGATCCCCGGGCTCTCGGTGCTCACGAACATCACGACCCAGGCGCTCCTCGACGAAGACCCCGACCTCGTCGCGGCCTACTCCGCGGCGATGACCGAGGCGCTCGAGTGGGCCTCCGGCAACGAGGAGGCCGTGCGCGCCGCGATCGCGACGAACCTCGAGATCCCCGAGGAGGCGGCCGCAGGCATCACCCTCCCCACCTTCACGTGGGACCTCGGCGACGCCGGCATCGAGGACCTCGGCGCGCTCGCCGTCGAGTTCGCGTACATCGAGGCCGAACCCGACTACGACCGCCTGCTCCAGCAGCAGTAACCCCGACGAGGAGGGCGACGGATGCCTCGGCCCGAGGCATCCGTCCTCCTCCCCGCCCTCGTTCCCCGTCAACCGCGCCGTCGATCGGATTCACATGGCCACCGCCGCCGCCGTGCCCGCCCCCGTGAGGCGGAACCCGCGACAGCTGCGCACGCTGCGCAAGCTCGCGCTGGGCGCCGCCGGCATCCTCGGATTCCTCGTGACGTGGCAGCTGCTTCCCACCCTGGGCCTCGTCGACCCGCGCTACTTCCCGACGGCGACCGAGACCCTCGCCCAGCTCGGGCAGGAGATGCGCGACCTGGAGTTCTGGCGCAACGTGGGGCGCACCCTCACGGCGTGGGGCATCGGCCTGGTGATCGCGACCGTGCTCGCGACGGTGCTCGGCACGGTCATCGGGCTCGTGCCGTTCCTGCGCCGCGCGACCCACACCACGGTCGAGTTCCTGCGGCCGATCCCGTCGGTCGCCCTCATTCCGCTCGCGGTGCTGCTGTACGGGTACCAGCTGCAGGCGGCGCTCATCATCATCGTGTTCGCGAGCTTCTGGCAGGTCTTCATCCAGGTGCTCTACGGCGTGGCCGACGTGGATGCCGTCGCCCGCGACACAGCGCGCAGCTTCGGGCTGTCGCGCGGCTCGCGCATCGTGAACCTCGTCTTCCCGACGGCTCTCCCGTACCTCATGACCGGGCTGCGGCTGGCCGCCGCCGTCGCGCTGATCCTCGCGATCACGGCGGAGATGTTCATCGGGAACCCGGGGCTCGGCCGCGAGATCGTGTTCGCGCAGTCGGCGGGCAACTGGCCGGTCGTCTATGCGCTCGTGATCGTCACGGGCCTGCTCGGGCTCCTCATCAACCTGGTGTTCCGCGCGATCGAGCGCCGGTCCCTGGCGTGGCACCAATCGGTGCGAGGGGAGGAAGTGCTGTGACCCTGTACACGAGCACCGTCGTCACACCCCGCCCGCGCTCGCGCGTGTGGGCGAAGATCGGCGAGAACACCGCGTATGCGATCGGCCTGCCGATCATCCTGGTGGTCATCTGGGGGATCTGGGCGACCGTCGCCCCGGCGCAGTTCTTCCCCTCGCCCGCCGAGCTGCTCGAGGCGTTCGTCGACACCTGGATCGGGCCGGCCTTCGTCACCGACGTGCTGCCGAGCCTCGGTCGGCTCGCGATCGGCATCGTGCTCTCGATCGTGGTCGGCGTCGTCGCCGGCACGCTCATCGGCCTGAACCGCTGGCTGCGGGAGCTGCTCGAGCCGATGCTCGAGTTCTTCCGCGCCGTGCCGCCTCCGGTGCTCCTTCCGATCGCTGTCGTGCTGATGGGACCGACCGACGCCATGAAGATCGTCGTGATCGTCATCGGCTCGGTGTGGCCCATCCTCCTCAACACGATCGAGGGGGTGCGCTCCACCGATTCGGTCATGACCGAGACGGCCCGTTCGTTCGCGTTGACGCGCGGGGAGCACCTGCGGTACCTGGTGCTGCCCGCGGCGAGCCCTCGCATCATGGCGGGAGTCCGCCAATCGCTGTCGATCGCGCTGATCCTCATGGTCATCTCGGAGCTCGGCTACTCGTCATCGGGCCTGGGCTATCAGATCGTCTTCTTCCAGCGCAATTACCTCATCGCCGAGATGTGGAGCGGCATCCTGCTGCTCGGACTCATCGGTATCCTGCTCGCGGCGATCTTCGGACTCGTCGAGCGACGCGTGCTGCGCTGGTATCACGGAATCAAGGAGGTGGAGCGTGCCTGAGACGCTTCGAACAGCACAGACGCTCTTGAACGTCGAGCACCTGCGCAAGGTCTACGAGTCGTCGACCGGGAACGTCGAGGCGATCGGCGACATCGGATTCCGGATGGATGCCGGCGAGCTGGTGTGCATCGTCGGCCCCTCCGGGTGCGGCAAGACCACGCTGCTGAAGTGCATCGCGGGGCTGCTCAAGCCCACGTCGGGCGTCGTGGAGCTCGGCGGGCGGCGGGTCACCGCTCCGCCGCCGAACATGGCCCTGGTCTTCCAGGAGTACGGGCGCAGCCTGTACCCGTGGCTGACGGTGCGCGGCAACGTCGAGCTGCCGCTCAAGCACAAGAAGCTGTCGCGGGCCGACCGCGATCGACTCATCGACGACGCGCTCGTCGCGGTGGGCCTCGACCACGCCGCCAAGAGCTATCCATGGCAGCTGTCGGGCGGCATGCAGCAGCGCGTCGCGATCGCACGCGCCGTCGCCTATCAGCCCGAGGTGCTCATCATGGACGAGCCCTTCGCCGCCGTCGACGCGCAGACGCGTGCCGACCTCGAGGACCTCGTGCGCACGCTCCACCGCGAGCGGGGCATGTCGATCCTGTTCGTGACGCACGACATCGACGAGTCCGTCTACCTCGGCGAGCGGGTCATCGTGCTGTCGAAGTCGCCGACCTGGGTGCAGGAGGACCTCGCGATCGACCTCGCGCCCGAGCGCGACCAGATCACGACGCGGGCCCTGCCCCGGTTCACCGAGCTGCGCACGCACGTGTACGAGCAGATCCAGCGCGCGAAGCGCGGCGAGGCCGTCCGCCCGGAGGCCGCGTGAGCGTCGCGAACGTGCGCGCGGCATCGCCGGCGGCGGGAGCGTCGCCCCTCGAGACGTCGGTGCTGACGCGCAAGCCGCGGCAGCTGCTGCTGGCGTTCTTCGGCGAGTTCGTGTGCGACCGCTACTTCGAGCCGCTGCGGGCCAGCGTGCTGATCGGCACGCTCGAGAGTGCGGGCGTCGCCGCCTCGGCGGTGCGGACCAACCTCGATCGCATGGTCGATAGCGGACTCCTCGAGCGCCGGCGTCTCGGGCGTGAGATCGGATTCGAGCTGACATCGCACGGCAGCGAGGTGCTGCGCGAGGCGTCCGGCCGCGTCAACGGCCCGGCACCGTTCGAGCCGCAGGGCGAGGGCTGGACCCTCGTGACCTTCACCGTTCCCGAGCACCTGCGCGACCTCCGGCACCGGCTGCGCGCGACACTCACCTGGTCGGGGTTCGCGGTGCTGCGCGACGGACTGTGGATCGCACCCGGTTCGGTGGACCTGGCAGCTGCGCTGGAGGCGATCATCCCGGATCTGCCCCCGGCATCCGTCAATGCCTTCTCGGCGACGGAGCTGGCCGGCTTCCCGATGGCCGAGGCCGTGCGCGACGCGTGGGATGTGGAGCGGATCCGCGCCGCACATCGCGAGTTCATCGAGCACTGGGAGCGGGAGGATGCCGCCGCCGACCTGCCCGCTGTCACGGCGCGGACGCTCCTCGTGGCCGACTGGCTCGCACTGCTGCGCGCCGACCCGCGGCTGCCGCGGCAGTACATGGGGGATGACTGGCCCGCGGACCGCTCCGCCGAGCTCTTCACCCGGCGGCACCGGGAGTTCGCCTTCCCGGCCGTCCGCGATTTCGCGGGACTCGTCGACTGAGACCCGGCCGCGCTCAGGTCACGCGGTAGGCCACGTACCGCACGCGATGCGCCTCGCGGATGTACGACGCCAGGTAGACCGCGCGCTCGAACTCGGGGTGCGCGGCGCATTCGAGCGTGAGAGCCGCACGGAAGTAGTAGTCGGCGGGATCGACGTCCTCACCGCGGAGGAGCGCCTCGAGCACCGCGGGGTCGCCGCTGCGCACCCCGCGGGCGCGGATGTAGAGGAGCGAGCCGTCGTCGCCGCGGGCGCTGTAGCGCCCGTCGATCTCGATGGACCCGTCCGCGCGCACGGTCTGCCAGTCGGCGCCGCCGGAGAGGATCTCGCCGTCGAAGGCGCCTGTGATCGTGCCGCCGACGACCGGGATGATGCGGCGGTGACCGGCGCGGGTCATGCCGTGGTCCTCGAGCGGGCCGAGGTCGGCGACGACCTCGAACGCGCGCTCGAGCGACGGGGCCGGCGGTTCGTGCGTCATCGGCTCTCTCCGTAGCGAGCGCGGAGGTCCGCCTTGCGCACCTTGCCGGAGGCGGTGCGGGGGAGTTCCTCGACCACGACCACGTTCTTGGGCAGCTTGTACCGCGCGAGCAGCCCGTCGAGGTGCTCGCGGACGATCCGCGTGTCGACCTCGGCGCCCTCGCGCACGGTCACGACGGCCAGCGGAACCTCGCCCCACCGCTCGTCGGGCACGCCCACCACGGCGACCCCCGAGATGCCCTCGATGTCGGCGATGAGGTTCTCGACCTCGGCGGGATAGATGTTCTCCCCGCCCGAGATGATCATGTCCTTGAGCCGATCGGAGATGTAGAGGTAACCGTCGCGGTCGAGGTAGCCGAGGTCGCCCGAGCGGAACCACCCGTCGTGCGTGAACGACGCCGCAGTCTCATCGGGCAGGCCGTGGTAACCGAGGAAGACGTTGGGCCCTGCGACCTCGATCTCGCCGACCGTGCCGCGCGGCACGACCTCGCCGTGCTCATCCGTGATGCGCACGTCGGTGAAGAAATGGGGGAGGCCGACACTGCCCTGCTTCTGCCGCGTCATCGCCGGAGACAGCGACGTCGCCCCGGGCGAGGTCTCGGTCATGCCGTAGCCCTGCGAGAACGACAGGCCGCGCTCCTCGTAGGCGTTGAGGATGCGCGTCGGCACCGCCGACCCGCCGCACGTCAGCTTCTGCAGCGACGACAGGTCGGTCGACGCCCACGCAGGATGGTCGGCCATCATCTGGTAGGTCGTGGGCACGCCGCTGAGCATCGTGATGCGGTGCTGCTGGATCAGTTCGAGGGCGCGGCCCGGCTCGAAGCCCTTCTCGAGCACGAGCGTCGCGCCCTTCAGCAGCACGGGCAGCGCGCCCATGCCGAGGGAGGCGACGTGGAAGAGCGGCGAGATCATGAGCGACACGTCGCTCGAGACGACGTCGTAATCGACGACGCAGTTGAGGGCCACCCACGTCAGGTTGCCGTGGCTGAGCACGGCGCCCTTCGGCCGCCCGGTCGTGCCCGACGTGTAGATGATCGCGGCCGGGGTGTCGAGGTCGACGTCGGCGACGGTGTGCCCGTGCGGCGCCTCGGCGATCAGTCGCGCCAGGCCGGGGTGCTCCGCAAGGCCCTCGCCGGTCACGATCACGTGCGCGATGCGCCCCGCCTCGACACCCGGCATCGCGCGGTCGAGGAACTCGGCATCCAGCACGACGGCGCGGGCTCCGGAGTCGACCAGCACGTGCCGCATCTCGGGCGCCGCGAGCCGCGTGTTCACCGGCACGAACACCGCTGCGAGCTGGGCGGCGCCGAACATCACCTGCAGGAACTGCGGGCTGTTCTCGCCGATGTACGCGACGGCGTCGCCCGCCCGGATGCCGCGATCCCACAGCACGGCGGCGACGCGGTCTGCGGCATCCGCCAGCTCCCGATAGGTCAGCTCCGCGTCGCCGAAGACGACGGCCGTCTTCTCGGGGTCCTTGAGCCGCCGCTTGGCGAGCCAGAACCCGATTCCCTTGTGCATCGTTGCAGTGTCCTCTCCTTCGAGGAGGCGGGCCCGGCTCAGGCGTAGAAGCGGTACAGGCCGCGCGCGACGACGGCGGGCTTGCCCCCGCCCTCGATCTCGATGGTCTGGTCGACGGCGAACTGGTAGCCGCCGGGGATCTCCGTGACCTCGGCGATGACCGCGCCGCCGCGCACGCGCGCGCCGACCTTCACCGGCGACACGAACCTCACCTTGTCGAGGCCGTAGTTGACGCGCGTGGTCACTCCGGTGACGTCGAACAGCTCGGACCAGAACTTCACAGTCAGCGACAGCGACAGGAAGCCGTGCGCGATGGCGCCGCCGAACGGGCCCTCGGCCGCGCGCTCGGGGTCGACGTGGATCCACTGGTGGTCGTCGGTGGCGTCGGCGAAGAGGTTCACGCGGTCCTGCGTGACCTCGAGCCACTCGGTCCAGCCGAGGTCGGTGCCGGCGAGCGTGGCGACGTCGGCGTAGTCGACGGTGGTGGTCATGGGATCTCCTTCGATGGGTTTCAGGTGAAGGCCGAGGCGCCCGTGAGGGCGCGGCCGACGATGAGGGCGTTGATCTCGTGCGTGCCCTCGTACGAGTACACGGCTTCCGCGTCGGCGAAGAAGCGGGCGACGTCGTGCTCGAGCAGGATGCCGTTGCCGCCGAGCACTTCGCGGCCGAGGGCGACGGTCTCGCGTGCGAGGCGGGCGGTCTGCAGCTTGGCGAGTGCGGAGTTCTCGTCGGCGTACTCGCCCTGGTCCTGCCGGGCAGACAGCTGCGCGACGAGCGCCAGCGACGCCACGGCATTGCCGAGCATGCGGGCGAGCTTCTCCTGCACGAGCTGGAAACCGCCGAGGGGCCGCTCGAACTGATGCCGCTCGCGGACGTACCGCACCGTCGCGTCGAGTGCGCCGGCCTGCAGCCCCGCCGCGATCCAGGCGACGTCCGACCGCATCGCGCGGAGGATCCGCGCCACGTCACGCCACCCGTTCACGTTCTGGAGGCGCTCCGCCTCGGTCACGCGCGCGCCGTCGAGAGTGATCACCGCGTTCTGCATCGGTCGCAGCGCGACCTTGCCGGCGATCGCCTCGAGGCGCACGCCTGTCGCGTCGGTGGGCACGAGGAAGGCCTTGACCGCGTGGTCGTCGACATCGCGCGCGAACACGACGAGCACATCGGATGCCGCGGCCCCGCCGATCCACTTCTTGCGGCCGTCGATCACCCATGCGTCGCCCTCGCGACGGGCGGTGGTCGCGAGGCCGCCGGCGATGTCGGACCCGTGCTCGGGCTCGGTGAGCGCGAAGACGCCCTTCAGCTCGAAGCTGCGCACGCGCGGATCGAGCTCCTCCACCTGCGCGGGGGATCCGCCCAGCGCGATCGTCGTGCGGAAGAGCCCCGACTGCGCGTTGTAGAGCGTCGCCACCGATACGTCGGTGCGCGCCAGTACGTAGTTGCGGAACCCGGAGTACACGCTCGACGCCGCCTCCGCAGCATCCACCGCCTCCGGCTGCATGAGGTCGAGAGGGATGAGCGCGTCGAGCACCTCGGGCGGCATCGTCGCGGTCTCCCACGCCTCGGCGAGGAGGGGACGGATGCTGCTCTCCAGCGTCTGCTGCAGACGCCCCAGCGCCGCCCGCGCGGCGGCGCTCAGATGCGCGGCCGCGATCGCGTACGGGTCGAACCCGAACGTCGCATCCGCCTCGAGCGCGGGCATGTCAGCCCGCCAGTCCCAGCAGCCGCACCGCGTTGTCCTTCAGGATGCCGGGCATGACCTCGGGCTTGAAGGAGCCGGCGGTCTCGGCATCCCTCATCCAGCGGTCGGGGGTGAGCAGGGGGAAGTCCGAGCCGAACAGCACCCGGTTCTTGAGGTAGGAGTTCGCGGCGCGCACGAGCGACTCGGGGAAGTACTTGGGGCTCCAGCCCGACAGGTCGATCCAGGTGTTGTGCTTGTGGGTCGCGACCGACAGGGCTTCGTCCTGCCAGGGCACCGACGGGTGGGCCATGATGATCTGCAGCTCGGGGAAGCGGGCGGCGACCGGGTCGAGCAGCATCGGGTTCGACAGGCCCAGCAGCAGTCCGCGCCCGCCCGGCAGGCCCGCGCCGATGCCGGTCTGGCCGGTGTGGAACAGAGCCACGACGCCGGCGTGCTGCAGCGTCTCGTAGAGCGGTGAGTAGGTCGGGTCTGAGGGATCGAAGCCCTGCACGGTCGGGTGGAACTTGAAGCCCCGCACGCCGTGGTCTTCGATGAGGCGGCGGGCGTCGTCGACCGCGGTCGGCGAGAGCGGGTCGACGGAGCCGAAGGGGATGAGCACGTCGTTGTTGCGGGCAGCGCCCTCCGCGATGTCGGCGCTCGAGATGGGTGCATGCCCGAAGTTCGTGCGGGCGTCGACCGTGAACACGACGGCCGCCATGCGGCGCTCGCGGTAGTACGCGGCCACGCCGTCGAGGTCGGGGTTCGGCCCGTCGGTGCTGAAGTACTTCGCCGCCGCGTCGCGCAGATCGTCGGGCAGCGACGAGTGCCCGTGATGGTCGACCTCGATGTGCACGTGCACGTCGATCGCGGTAATCGCGTCGAGGTCGATCGCGGGTTCGTAGCGGATCATGGCGCCTTCCGGTCGGTGAGCGAGCGAAGCGAGACGAAACGGGTCAGCCGGTCACGAGCGCTGCAGCTCCTCGGGCAGCGGCGGGAACTTCTCGCCCACCGACTGGAGAGCCCCCGCAGCGTCGGCGAAGCCGGTCGCGAGATCGTCGTACGACCAGCCGCCGTCGCTGTAGGCGGTGGCGACGGCCTCGGGGTGCGACCACAGCTGCAGCCGGTCGCCGCCGATGCCGATGGCCTGCCCGGTGACGGCGGCCGCAGCATCCGATGCGAGGTACGCGATGAGTCCCGCGACGTCGTCCGACGTACCGAATCCGAGGTTGTGGCGGAAGAACGCGGGCATCGGCTCGCCGGCCGCATCGGCCTCGACGGCGGCCGCGAAGTAGGGCACGGTCGCGGTCATGGCGGTCGCGGCGACGGGGATGACCGCGTTCGCGGTGATGCCGGCGCGCTTGAGCTCGAGCGCCCACGTGCGCACCATGCCGACGATGCCCGCCTTGGCGGCTGCGTAGTTGGTCTGGCCGAAGTTGCCGCGCTGGCCGGTGGGGGAGCCGATGCAGATGATGCGGCCGGCCACCTCGTTCTCGCGCATCCAGCTCGCGGCCTCGCGCACGCAGGTGAACGTGCCGCGCAGATGCACGCTGATGACGGTGTCGAAGTCGTCGTCGCTCATCTTCCAGAGCACCGTGTCGCGCAGGACGCCGGCGTTGGTGACGAGGATGTCGAGTCGACCGAAGGTGTCGACTGCGGTCTGCACCAGCTGCTTCGCGGTCTCGGTGGGGCCGACCGGCAGGGCCACGGCGACCGCGCGACCGCCTTCGGCCTCGATGGTGGCGACGGCTTCGGCGGCGGTGGCCTCGTCGACGTCGTTGATCACGACGGCGGCGCCCTGGCGGGCGAGCTCCTGGGCGTAGGCGAGGCCGAGGCCGCGGCCCGAGCCGGTGACGATGGCGACCTTGCCGTCGAGCGGTGCGTGCGATGACATGCGTGAACTCCTTCGTGTCGGATCCATTGAAGACCCAACTGTTGAGAAAGTCAATCATTCCGTTCATCCATGAATTCGACTACGATCGTGGGCATGCCCGACACCGCTCACCCCATCGCCCCGGAGGGGCTGCGGGCGTCGGCGCTGAGCGACGACGTGAGTTTCCTGCTCGCGCGCGCGAACGCCATCGCGCTCGCCGCGGGCAACGCCGCTCTGGCCGAACACGGGCTGAAGGCGCGCTCGTACTCCGTGCTGGTGCTGACGTCGGGCGAGGCGCGGCCGTCGCAGCGCGAGCTCGCCGAGTTCCTCCGGCTCGACCCGAGCCAGGTCGTGAGCCTCGTCGACGAGCTGCAGTCGCGCGGCCTCGTCGAGCGCCAGCCCGATCCCGCGGACCGGCGCGCCAACGTCGTCGTCGCGACCGATGCCGGCCGCGCACTCGTCGGCCAGGCGCGGGAGTCGGCCCGGGCGGCCGAGGAGCGCGTGCACGCCGATCTGTCGGAATCAGACCGCGCGACGCTCGCCACGCTGCTGCGCACGGTCGCCTTCCCGTCCGACTGACGGCGGCACGCGGCATCCGTCCCCGGCTCGGGGGTCGCGACATGCGGGGTGGGCGCGTCGATTCCGCGTGTCGCGCCACCTGAAAGGCGGCGGCCGAGCTCAGCGGCGGTCGAGGACGTACCGGTCGCGGCCGGCGAACACTCCGACCGCCGTGAGGGCGACGAGCACCGCGAGCACGAGCGCGAGCGATGCCGTCCAGCCGCCGGTGAGGCTGTGCAGGGCGCCGAAGGCGACCGGGCCGAGCGCGGCGATGACGTAGCCCACCGACTGCGACATCCCCGACAGGGCCGCCGAGGTGTCGTGGTCGCGGGCGCGCTGCGCCATGAGCGTGAGCGACATCGCGAGCGTCGCGCCGCCGGTCAGTCCGATGAGAGAGCCCCACACCAGGACGCCGTCCGGCGCGATCATGAGGCCTGCGACGCCGACGATCGCGAGCGACGGGATGAGCGCGGGCGCCCACCGTTCGAGGCCGCCGCGCAGCGCGAGAGGCAACAGTAGACAGCCGGCGAGCGAGAACAGCTGGTAGACCATGACGTCGATGCCCGCGACGACCTCGGAGCGTCCGATCGACATCGACAGCGGCGCGAGCCACGTCACGAACATGTAGAACATGGATGCCTGAAGGCCCATGTAGGCGGCGACGAGCCAGGCGATCGGATCGCGCCAGATGCCGGTGCGCCCGCGCGGTGCCGCGGAGCGGTCGTGGGCACGGGCGGCGCCACGGTGCGCCCACCACCACGCGACGATCGCGAAGGGCAGGAGCGCGGCGCCGGTGACGAGGAGCGCGAAGCGCCACCCGGCCGAATCGCCGCCGACCTCGATGCGCGAGATCGGCACGACCACGCCGGAAGAGACGGCGCCGAGGCCTGCGAGCAGAGCGGTGTACGCCGCGGTCACGGCGGGGACGTGGCCCGAGAACTCCCGCTTGACCACGGCGGGCATGAGCACGTTGATCAGGGCGATCCCGATGCCGATGATCGCCGTGCCGATCCACAGGCTCACCACCGGGCCGGGGATCGAGCGCACGAGGGTGCCGGCGAACAGCACCAGCAGCGACCACAGCAGCACCCGCGGCTGCCCGAACCGGCGGCTCAGATCGTGCGCGAGCGGCGAGAACAGCGCCCACGCGACGAGCGGCACCGCGGCGAGCAGGCCCAGCGCCGAGACCGACATACCCGTGTCGGTGCCGATCTGGTCGAGGAGCGGCCCGAGGCCCGTGATCGCGGGGCGCATGTTCATCGCGACCAGGCAGACCGCCGCGAGGAGCATCGCCACCGATGCCGTGCGCGACGGCTCGGGCGGTGCTGTCCGGGGCGGTGAGGCCATAGGCACCGGACTATAGCCGAGGGCGGGGCTGCAGCATCCGTTCATTCCCGTTCAGCGGCAATGCCGGCTTGTCGGGGTTCGGGGCGCGATGCATCCGTTCGGGGCGCGCGGAGTCCGCCCCGAATGCGTGCGCTGCGCCCCGAACGGGGCTCACGCCACGGGCCACTGCGTCAGGCGAGGCCCTCGAGTGGCCAGCCGGTGTACGCCTCGGCGAGGAAGCGGCGACCGGCCTCGGATTCGACCACCGACTGCAGCTCGCCGAGCTGGCGCAGGCGGTCGAAGTCCGACGCGTCGGGCGCGACGTGGAGCATGTTGGTCATCCACCACGAGAAGTGCTGGGCCTTCCAGATGCGGTGCAGCGCCTTCTCGGGGAACGCCTCGATGAGGCGGTCATCGTTGTCGAGAAGGAGGGCGCGCAGCGCGCGCTCGAGCACGAGCACGTCCGCGACGGCGAGGTTCATCCCCTTCGCGCCGGTCGGCGGCACGGTGTGCGCGGCGTCGCCGATCAGTGCGACGCGGCCGTTCAGCAGCTCGTGGGCGACGAAGCTGCGGAACCGCAGCACGTCGCGCTGGAAGATCCGGCCCTCCTTGAGCGTCGTGCCGGGCACGCGCTTCTGCAGCTCCTCCCACAGCTGCTCCTCGCTGAGGGCGTTCGGGTCGGCGTCGGGGGCGCACTGGAAGTACATGCGCTGCACCGTGGCGCTGCGCTGGCTGATGAGCGCGAACCCGTCGGGCGAGTTGCTGTAGATGAGCTCCTCGGCGCTCGGCGGCGCCTCGCACAGGATCCCGAACCACGCGAACGGGTACTCGCGGAAGTACCCGCCGGTCGACGACCCCGTGACCGCCTCGCGCGCGACGCTGCGCGAGCCGTCGGCGCCCACGACGAACTCGGCCTCGATCTCGAGGGGCGCGCCGTCGGCGTCGGTCGCGATGACGCGGGGGCGATCGGATGCCGCGTCCTCGACGCGCAGCGCGGTCACGCCGAAGCGGAGGTCCTGGCCCTTGCCGAGGCGCACCGCGATGAGGTCCTTGAGGGCCTCGTGCTGCGGGTACAGCCAGACCCCGCGGCCGACGAGGTCGGCGAAGTCGATGCGGTGGCCGGCGCCGGCGAAGCGCAGCTCGATGCCGTCGTGGCGGTTGCCGACGGTGCGCACGCGGCTCGACGCTCCGGACGAGTCGAGCACCTCGACGGTGCCCTGCTCGAGGATGCCGGCGCGGATCGTCGTCTCGATCTCTTCGCGCGAGCGCTGGTCGATGACGACCGACTCGATGCCGGCGATTCCCAGCAGGTGCGACAGCAGAAGCCCGGCCGGGCCGGCGCCGATGATGGCGACGCGGGTGCGGATCGTGGACATGGACGTCTCCTTCGACGTTCGGGAACGGATGCCTCGGCCCAGTGTGGCGCGGCCCACTCAATGCGCGGCAACATTCCCGTTCATCGGGAACAGCCTCTGCATCCTCAATTGAGGATCTCAGCCGAGATGAGGAGGGGAAACCCGGGTGTGCTCCTCAGCTCGGCCCTGAACCTCAAATGAGGATCGGGAGCAAGGGGACGGAGTCAGCGGCGGTCGGTCCGCAGGTCGGCCTCGATTCCGGCCGCGGCCTCGCGCAGCGCATGGATCGCGGCCTCCGGGTCGGTCTCGCGGGGGAGCACGACCGACAGCGCGGCGACGACCTCGCCCGCGTCGCGGATCGGCACGGCCACGCCGGTCGACACGGCCTCGATGGAGCCGGGCGCCACGACCACGCCGGCGCGGCGGACCTCGGCGATGAGGCGGCGCAGGCGCGCAGCATCCGTCACCGTCTCTGGAGCGAGGGCGCGCAGCGCGCCGGCGAGCACCCGCTCGCGCAGGGCCGACGGCGCATGGGCGAGCAGGACGAGGCCCGACGACGAGGCGTGCAGCGGCAGGCGCCCGGCGATGCGGGTGATGTTGGCGCCGGCGTCGGGGTGGGAGAGGCGCTCGAGGAAGAGGGCCTCGTCCTGCTCGAGCACGGCGAGCTGCGTGTGCTCGCGGATGCGGGCCTGCACCTGCTCCATGTGGGGCAGCGCCGCCTGGCGGAGCCGCAGCGCCGTCGAGCCGCGGAGGGCCAGCTCCCACAGGCGCATGCCGAGGTGCACGCGCCGGTCCTCGTCGCGTTCGAGGAGGCCCGCGTCGACGAGCTCGTCGACGATCCGGTGCGCGGTCGACGACGGCAGCCCCGCGCGGCGGCCGATCTCGGCCGCCGACTGCATCGAACGCTCGGCGGTGAACGTCTCGAGCACCCGCACGATGCGGTCGGTCATCGAGTCGCCGGAGGGCGAGTTGGCCATGCGCCCACTCTGCCATTCCTGATCGACCGGTCGTTGAGCGAAGGGCGCTCTGGCGCCCGTAGTCGAAACGCCTGGGGTGTGCGGGAATGCCGAGGCCGAGGTTGCTCGCAAGGTCGGCGCGTTTCGACTCGCTCGTTCCTCGCTCGCTCGACGACCGGGAGAAGGCCAAGCCCTCGCTCGCTCGACGACCGGGAGAAGGCCAAGCCCTCGCGCGCTCGACGACCGGTGGGTCGGGGCGGGTAACGTCGCACGAGGAGGATCCATGGCGGAGGGCGAAGGCGTGCTCGAGCGCACGCTGCGGGTGCTCGGGTGCTTCACCGACGACGACCCCGCGGTCACGGCGACGACGCTCGCGGCGCGCACAGGGCTCGCGTCATCCACGCTGCACCGCCTGCTCGCGACGCTCGTGGCCGAGGGCCTCCTCACGCGAGGGCCCGGCCACACCTACGCCATCGGTCCGCGGCTGTGGGAGCTCGGCGAGCTCTCGCCCCTGTCGCTGCGCCTGCGCGAGACGGCGCTGCCCCACATGGTGCGGCTGTACGAGGCGACCGGCGAGAACGTTCACCTCGCGGTACTCGACGGCGCAACGCCTGCCACGACGACCGCGCTGTACGTCGGACGCCTCACCGGACGCCAGTCGATCCCGACGCTGAGCCGCATGGGAGGACGCGGGCCCCTCCACACCACGGGCGTCGGCAAGGCGCTGCTCGCGACGCGCGACGAGGGCTGGCTGCGGGAGTACTTCGAGGCGCCGCTCGAGCGCGAGACGGTCAACTCGATCGCGACGGAGCAGGAGCTCCGCGCCGACATCGCGCGCACGCGGGCCCTCGGGTACGCGACGACCCGCGAGGAGATGACCCTTGGCAACGTCTCGGTCGCGGCCGCGCTGCCGCGGGTCGAGGGCTTGCCGCCGGTCGCGCTCGGGCTCGTCGTGCACCTCGCGCGAGCCGACGAGCGGCGTCTGGGGCCCCTCGTCGTTCAGGCCGCGAAGGACCTCCACCACGATCTCCGCGTGGCGTGACCCCGCACCGCTCCAGGTTTGGGGCGCATTTCGTCCGTTGGGGCGCACATCGTGCGCCCCAACGGACGAATCGCGCCCCAAAGCCGACAGGGAACGACGCCGAGCGCGCGACACCGACAGCGCCGACCCGCACGACGCATGAGGGCGACGGATGCTGCGGGGGCGCAGCATCCGTGATTCCCACTGAGTGGGAATCCACGGCGGTGAGTGCACGCGGGAGTGCGACCCTGGGACGACCCGAGTCGTCGAAGGAGACCTCATGACACAGGCCCAGCCCGATCCCCAGGGCGAGGAGGCGTTCTCGTCGTCGGTGGTGCTCGAGCAGACGGCGGCGGCCCCCGAGTCGCTGCTGGCCTCGCCCGACCAGCTCACCCAGCGGGAGATCACGCAGGAGATCGTCGATTACCACGCCGCCGCCGCACGGCGTGAGGCGGCGGGAGAGCGGCTCAACATGAGCCTGCACGACTTCCCGCCGTACCGGTCGAGCCTGCTGCGCCACCCGACCAAGAACCCGAAGCTCGTCGACCCCGAGACGATCGAGCTGTTCTCGCCCGCCTTCGGCCAGCGCGACGTCGCGGCGATCGAGTCCGACCTCACGCTGCAGCACATCGGCGAGCCCCAGGGTGAGCGCATGACCGTCGAGGGTCGCGTGCTCGACTCGTGGGGGCGCCCGGTCCCCAACCAGCTCGTCGAGATCTGGCAGGCGAACGCCGCAGGTCGCTACATCCACCAGCGGGATCAGCATCCCGCTCCGCTCGACCCGAACTTCACCGGCGCCGGCCGAATCGTCACCGACGACGACGGGTACTACAAGTTCACCACGATCAAGCCCGGCGCCTACCCGTGGAAGAACCACGTCAACGCGTGGCGGCCTGCGCACATCCATTTCTCGATCTTCGGCTCGGGCTTCACGCAGCGGCTCGTGACGCAGATGTACTTCCCGGGCGACCCGCTGTTCCCCCTCGATCCGATCTACAACACGATCTGGCGCCAGAAGGACCGCGACCGCCTCATCGGCCTCTACGACCACGACCTGTCGGTGCCCGAGTTCTCGATGGGGTACCGCTTCGACATCGTCGTCGACGGCCCCGACGCGACGTGGTTCGAGCCCGAAGAAGGAGAGCACTGATGGCCCGCACCGCCCGCGACCTCGGCCCGAAGACCCACGAGGCCACCGGGGGCCAGACCGTCGGCCCGTTCTTCGCGTTCGGCCTGGACTACGAGAAGAAGCACCAGGTGGCGTTCCCGCACAGCCCGGGCTCGGTCGTGCTCGGCGGCACGGTGTTCGACGGCGCCGGCAACCCGATCCCCGACGCGGTCATCGAGATCTGGAGCGCCGACGAGAACGGCCGGATCCCGCGCGCCCACGGCGCTTTCCGCCGCGACGACCATTCGTTCACGGGTTTCGGCCGCGCAGCCACGACCGACGTCGGCCGCTACGAGTTCTGGACGCGCAACCCCGGTCCGGTCGACGGCGGCGCGCCGTTCTACTCGGTCATCGTGTTCGCGCGCGGCCTTCCCGACAAGCTCGTGACGCGGATCTACCTGCCCGAGCATGAGGAGCTCCTCGCCGCCGACCCGCTCCTGTCCTCGCTCGAGGAGGGCGAGCGCGCTACGCTCATCGCGACGCGCCTGCCGGACGGCAACCTGCACCACGACATCCACCTGCAGGGCGAGAAGGAGACCGTGTTCCTTGCCTTCTGACCGTGACCGGCCCGCACTCGATGAGGGCCTGCTCTCGCCCGTGACCGTCGGTCATGACGAGACGGTGACGGATGCTGCATACCTCGACGCCCTCGTGACGGCCGAGGTCGCGCTCGCACGGGCCTACCGCGAGATCGGCCTCGCGCCCGATGAGGCGGTCGATGAGATCGAGACGGAGTTCGGCTGGCAGGGTGCGCTCCGTGGATGCCGTGACCACGGCGTCGACGGCACGGCGCTGGCCGCTGCTTCCGTCGCCGGCGGCAACCCGGTGATCCCGCTGGTCGGGCGGCTCAAGGAACGAGTCGGAGTCGACGCGCGACTCTGGGTGCACCGCGGTGCGACCAGCCAGGACATCGTCGACACCGCGGCGATGGTGGTGGCCCGGGCGGCGACGAGCCGTATCGTCGCGGCGCTCGTGCACACCGAGGTGTCGCTGCGCTCGCTGGCCCGTTCCCGGCGCGACGAGGTCGCGGCGGCGCGCACGCTGACGCAGCACGCCGTGCCGACGACCGTCGGCCTGCGCGCGGCCGGCTGGCTGCGGGGCGTCGAGCGCGCGAGGGCGCGCGTCGACGACATGCAGCACCAGCTGCCCGCGCAACTCGGCGGCGCCGCGGGAACGCTGGCGTCCTTCACCGAGATCGCGGGGCCGGAGGCGGCCGCCGCGCTGCCCGCCGCCTTCGCGCACGAACTCGGACTCGCAACCCCCGACGCCCCGTGGCACACGAGCCGCTGGCCGGTCACCGAGCTGGGCGACGCCCTGGTGCAGGCGATCGACGCCGTCGGCAAGATCGCCACCGACGTCGCGACGCTCAGCCGCACCGAGATCGGCGAGCTCGCCGAGGGCGCGGGCGGCGGATCGTCGGCCATGCCGCAGAAGCGCAACCCCGCAGCATCCGTCCTCATCCGCTCGGCCGCGCTGCGCGCTCCCCAGCTCGGGGCGACGCTGCATCTCGCGTCGGCACTCGCCGCCGACGAGCGCCCCGACGGCGCGTGGCATGCGGAGTGGCCGACGCTGCGGGAGCTGCTGCGCCTCGCGCTCGGCGCGACCGCCCACGCGGCTTCACTCGTCGCCGGGCTTCACGTCGACACCGACGCCGTCGCCCGCAACCTCGCGGCCACCGGCGGGCTCATCGTCTCGGAGCGCCTCTCGATCGTGCTCGGGCCCGTGCTGGGTGCCGCGCGTGTGGCGGAGCTCGTGGCCGAGGCCGCCGCGGGCGGCGACCTCGCCGGGCTCCTCGCGGCGTCGCCCGACGTCGCCGCCCTCGCCGCAGCGGCCGGAGCGACCCCCGAGGCGTTCGCCGCCGACCTGCTCGACCCCGCTCGCTACACCGGACTCGCCGGCCGCCTCGTCGACGAGGCCGCCGCACGCACCGCAGAGGAGGACGCGTGACCGTCCCCGCCATCTCCCTCACCGACCCCGTCGGCCCTGACGGTGCGCCGCTGCTCGTGCTCGGGCCGTCGCTCGGCACGTCGACGCTGCTGTGGGACCGCGTGATCCCGGCGCTCGCCGAGCACTACCGCGTCGCCCTGTGGGACCTGCCCGGCCACGGCGCCGCGCCCCCGTCGACCGAGGGGTTCACGATCGCCGAGCTCGCCGACGCGGTCGCCACCGCGGTCGACGGGCCGTTCCTGTACGCCGGGGTCTCGCTCGGAGGCGCCGTTGGGCTCGAGCTGCTGCTGCGCCACGGTGACCGCATCGCCGCCGCGGCGATCCTGTGCTCGGGCGCGAAGATCGGCACCGCAGAGGGCTGGCGCGAGCGGGCGGCCCAGGTGCGTGCGCAGAGCACGTCGAGCCTCATCATCGGTTCGGCGCAGCGCTGGTTCGCGCCGGGATCGATCGAGCGCGATCCCGATCTCACCGGGCGGCTCCTCCACGTGCTGCAGAACACGCACGACGAGAGCTACGCCCGCTGCTGCGACGCCCTCGCCGTCTTCGACGTGCGCGACCGGCTGGGCGAGATCGCCACCCCGGTTCTCGCGGTGTGGGGCGATCACGACGCGGTCACGCCCGAGGCATCCGCTCGCGAGATCGCCGCGGGTGTGCAGCACGGCGAGGCGATCGGGATCCCGGATGCCTCCCACCTGGCGCCCGCCGACTCCCCGGCGCAGACCGCCGCGGTGCTGCGGGAGTTCTTCGACACGGTCGCCGCGGAGCGTGCCGCGTGAGCCGCCCGGACGGCGAGGGCCTTACCGACGAGGAGCGGTACGACCAGGGCATGGTCGTGCGCCGCGAGGTGCTGTCGGACGCCCACGTCGACCGCGCGATCGCGGGCACGACCGAGCTGACCGCCGACTTCCAGGACTTCATCACCCGCGTCGCGTGGGGCGACATCTGGTCGCGCCCCGGCCTCGACCGCCGGTCGCGGTCGGTCGCGGTGCTCACGGCACTCATCGCCCTCGGGCATCACGAGGAGCTTGCGATGCACCTGCGCGCGGCGCTGCGCAACGGCCTCACCGTCGACGAGATCAAGGAAGTGATCCTCCAGGCGGGCCTGTACTGCGGCGTCCCCGCCGCCAACACCGCGTTCCGCATCGCGAGGGACGTGTTCGCCGAGGAGTCCTGACCGGCCCTCTTCTTCCGGGTTCGCTTCGCGGGGTCTTGCGTCGTCGTCCTCCCGAGTCGTCCCTGCTCCCTGGTCTCGGTGGTTTGGGGCGTGCGACGTGCGTTCGGGGCGTGCGGGGTGCGCCCCGAATGCACGCGGTGCGCCCCAAACCCGTGGGGACGACGGATGCTGCGGCTCAGGGCTTCCGAAATGACCTCGTCGCACGTACACTGGGTCGCAGAGCGTACATGTGTTCGCACAGCGAACAAGCGAGGAGGCGGTTCGTGATCGACAAGACTGTGGGCTCCGTCGAGGAGGCCGTGGCCGGCATCCGTGACGGGGCGACCATCATGATCGGCGGCTTCGGGCGTGCCGGGCAGCCCGTCGAGCTCATCGACGCGCTCATCGCGCAGGGTGCGAACGACCTGACGATCATCAACAACAACGCCGGCAACGGCGACGTCGGGCTCGCCGCCCTGCTCGCCAAGAAGCGGGTGCGCAAGATCCTCTGCTCGTTCCCCCGTCAGCACGACTCCTGGGTCTTCGACGGGCTCTACCGCGCCGGCGAGATCGAGCTCGAGCTCGTCCCGCAGGGCAACCTCGCCGAGCGCATCCGCGCGGCCGGTGCGGGAATCGGCGCGTTCTTCTCGCCGACGGGCGTCGGCACCCAGCTCGCCGAGGGCAAGGAGATCCGCGAGATCGACGGCCGCTCCTACGCGCTCGAGTACCCGATCAAGGCCGACTACGCCCTGGTGAGTGCCTACCGCGCCGACCGGTGGGGCAACCTCGTGTACCGCGAGACCGCACGAAACTTCGGGCCGATCATGGCTGCCGCCGCGACCACGACGATCGTGCAGGTCGACGAGCTCGTCCCGCTCGGCTCGCTCGACCCCGAATCCGTCGTGACCCCCGGCATCTTCGTCGACCGCGTGGTCGCCGTGGGCGAGCGCGGGTGGCTCGACGCCGGCGCGTTCGTCGGGGGAGTGGACATCGAGGGCCGCCTGCTCGCCGGCGCCGCAGCATCCGGAACGGAGATCGACCAGTGACCGAGACCGCAACGACGGCGACGCGCATCCCCCGCGAGCAGCTCGCGGCGCGCATCGCGCAGGACATCCCCGAGGGGTCGTACGTCAACCTCGGCATCGGTGCGCCGACCCTGGTCGCCGACTACCTTCCCGAGGACCAGGAGATCATCCTCCACACCGAGAACGGCATGCTCGGCATGGGCCCGTCGCCGGTCGCGGGCGAAATCGATCCCGACCTCATCAACGCCGGCAAGCAGCCCGTCACGGCGCTGGCCGGAGCGGCGTACTTCCACCACGCGGACTCGTTCGGCATGATGCGCGGCGGCCACCTCGACGTGTGCGTGCTCGGCGCGTTCCAGGTGTCGCAGGGCGGCGACCTGGCGAACTGGTCCACCGGAGCGCCCGGCGCGATCCCCGCCGTGGGCGGCGCCATGGACCTCGCCATCGGCGCGAAGAACGTCTACGTCATGACCGACCTCCTCACCAAGACGGGTGAATCGAAGCTCGTCGAGGCGTGCACCTACCCGCTCACCGGCGTCGGCTGCGTCACGCGCGTCTACACCGACCACGCCGTCTTCGACGTCACGCCCGACGGCTTCGCGGTGCGAGAGGCGTTCGGCGACAACACCGTCGGGCTCCTCGCCGAGCTCACAGGCTTGAAACTTGTGGATGCCTCGAGCCGCGGCATCCCGGAAGGTGAATGACATGACCACCTACGTGTACGACGCCGTCCGCACGCCGTTCGGCCGCGCCGGCGGCGCGCTGTCGGGCGTGCGCCCCGACGACCTCGCCGCGGTCGTCATGAAGGCGACCCTCGAGCGCACCGGCCTCGACCCCGCGCGCATCGACGACGTGATCTTCGGCGACGCGAACCAGGCCGGGGAGGACAACCGCAACGTCGCACGCATGGGCGCCCTGCTCGCCGGCTTCCCGACGACGGTGACCGGCGTCACGGTGAACCGGCTGTGCGCATCGTCGGTCGAGGCCGTCATCCAGGGCTCGCGTGCGATCGAAGCGGGCGACGTCGACGTCGTGCTCGCAGGCGGTGTCGAGTCGATGAGCCGTGCCCCGTACGTCGTCGAGAAGTCGCCGCGGCCGTGGCCCAGCGTCGGCAACCAGACCCTGTGGAACACGGCGATCGGGTGGCGCATGACCAACCCGAAGCTGCCGAAGCACTGGACGATCTCGAACGGCGAGTCGGCCGAGCTCATCGCCCGCGAGTGGGGGATCTCCCGCGACGCGCAGGACGAGTTCGCCGTGCGGTCGCACCGGCTCGCCGCTGAGGCGTGGGCTGCGGGCGTCTACGACTCCGAAACAGTGCAGGTGCCGGGCGCTGAGCTCGCCCGCGACGAGGGCATCCGCGACGACACGTCGGTCGAGAAGCTCGCCGGGCTCAAGGCGCTGTTCGCCGCGGACGGCGAGGGCAGCGTCACGGCCGGCAACTCGTCGCCCATCAACGACGGCGCCTCCGCGGTGCTGCTCGGCCGAGAGGGTGTGCTGCCGACGGAGCCGCTCGCCCGCATCACCGGCCGCGCCGCCCACGGCGTCGACCCCGACCAGTTCCCGATCGCGCCGATCGAGGCCGCGAACAAGGCGCTCGCGCGCGCCGGCCGCACGTGGGCCGACGTGGACGTCGTCGAGCTCAACGAGGCGTTCGCATCGCAGTCGCTGGCGTGCCTGGCGGGCTGGCCCGACCTCGACCCCGACAAGCTCAACATCCACGGCGGCGCCCTCGCGATCGGCCACCCCCTCGGCGCCTCGGGCGGCCGCATCATCGGCCACGCTGCGCACGAGCTCGCCAGGCGTGGTGGCGGGGTCGCGGTCGCCGCGATCTGCATCGGCGTGGGGCAGGGCCTCGCCGTCGTGCTCGAGCGCTGAGTCGGCGAGCGCCCCGCAGATGGGTAGGGTGAGCCGGTGACCGACGACGCGGCCCGCACCAACGACACCATCCAGTCCCTGGTGCGCGGGCTCGCGGTCATCCGCGCCTTCGACGCGGAGCACGCCGAGCTGACGCTGAGCGAGGTGGCGCGCCGGGCCGAGATCACGCGCGCGGCCGCGGGACGGTTCCTGCGCACCCTCGAGGAACTCGGCTACGTCCGCGGTTCGGCGGGGTCGGGAGTCGGCCGCACGTTCGCGCTCACCCCGCGCGTGCTCGAGCTGGGGTTCAGCTACCTCTCCGCCCTGTCGATCCCCGAGATCGTGCAGCCGCATCTCGAGCGCCTGTCGCGCCAGGTCGACGAGAGCGTCTCGGCCGCCGTGCTCGACGGCGGCGACATCGTCTACATCGCGCGCGTCCCGACGCGGCGCATCATGAGCGTGCGCATCACGATCGGCACCCGGTTCCCCGCCTTCGCGACGTCGATGGGGCGCGTGCTGCTGGCGGGACTGCCGGATGCCGCGCGCGACGAGCTGCTCGCGGCATCCGTCCTCCCGTCCCTCACCGAGCGCACCGTGACCGACGCGGCCGAGCTCCGCGCCGAGCTCGACCGCGTGCGCGCACAGGGCTGGTCCCTCGTCGACGGCGAGCTCGAGCCGGGACTGCGCTCGGTGGCCGTGCCGCTGCACGACCGCCGCGGCGAGGTCGTCGCCGCGGTCAACGTCTCGACCAGTGCCACCCGTGACAGCGTCGAGCACGTCCTCGAGCGGCACCTGCCCGCGCTCACGCGGACCGCCACGGCGATCGACGCCGAACTGCGACTGGTCTGACCGGGACGGATGCCGCGGCCCGCGGCATCCGCGTCAGAACACGATCGTGTGGTTGCCGTGGCGGATGACGCGGTCCTGGGCGTGCCACAGCACAGCGCGGGAGAGGACCTGGCGTTCGACGTCGGCGCCCCTGCGGGCGAGCTCTGCGGCGGAGTCCGCGTGGGTCACCCGGACGGTGTCCTGCTCGATGATCGGGCCCTCGTCGAGGTCGTCCGTGACGTAGTGCGAGGTGGCCCCGATGAGCTTGACGCCGCGCTCCTTGGCCTTCTTGTACGGCTCGGCCCCGATGAAGGCGGGCAGGAACGAGTGGTGGATGTTGATCACCGGCACGCCGAGTTCCTTGAGGAAGTCTCCCGACAGGATCTGCATGTAGCGGGCCAGCACCACGAAATCCACGTTCCCGCGCAGGAGCTCGAGGATCTTCGCCTCGGACGCCGACTTGTCGGGACCCGCGACGCCCGGCACGTGGAAGAACGGCACGCCGAACGAGCGGACGTCCTCGGCGGACGCGGTGTGGTTCGAGATCACCATCGGCACGGTCACCGGCAGGTCGCCGCGGCGGTGCCGCCACAGCAGGTCGAGCAGGCAGTGGTCCTGCTTCGACGACAGGATCGCCATGCGCTTGGGCACGGACTGGTCGGTGAGCGACCACTCCAGATCGAAGCCCGCGAGGGTCTGGGCGATCTCGGCCTCGATGTGCGGGCGGTCGGCCGCGAAGCCCGGCCGGTGGAACACGACCCGCTGGAAGTACGCGCCGCCCTCGGGGTTGTCGGAGTACTGGTCGAACGCGACGATGTTGCCGCCGATGCGCGTGATCATCGCCGAGACCGCCGCCACGATTCCCGGCTGGTCGCTGCCGTGGACGATGAGGCAGGCGTGGTCGGGATTCAGGTGCAGGGAGGCGGCCATTGTTCGATTCTGCCCTGTGCGAAGGAACGCCGCTTCTTGAGGCCGTTCCGCGCGACATGCGCGGGACAGACGGATGCCGCGGCCCGTACCCTGACGGCATGAGCACCACCTCCGGGGCACGGGCAGCGGCCCGCGACGATCGCATCACGATGCGGTTCATGGCGGTCCCCGCCGACACCGCCGCCGGAGGCCGCTCGGTCGCGGCGGGCAGCGTCATGGAGTGGATCGACAAGGCCGGCTACGCCTGCGCCGTCGGCTGGGCGGCCGCTTACTGCGTCACCGCGTACGTCGGGAACGTCCGCCATCGGCGGCCGATCGCGCCAGGCAGCCTCATCGAGGTGCAGGCGCGCATCGTCTACACCGGCCGCACGAGCATGCACGTGGTGGTCACCGTCTCGTCGACCGAGGTGAGCGAGCGCCTCTACACGCCGGCCACGACGTGCATCCTCGTCTTCGTCGCGAAGGGCGCCGACGGGCGGCCCACCGAGGTTCCGGCGTGGAAGCCGGTGAGCCGCTCCGACCACAAGCTCGCCGAGGGGGCGCTGGAGAGGATCGAGTCCCGCGCCGAGATCAAGCGCCTCATGCTCGAGGAGGACTACACGGATGCCTCGACCGCCCCGCGCACGACGCTGAAGTTCCTCGCCCCGCCCGGCGTCGTGAACTTCGGGGGCAAGGCGCACGGAGGTACGGTCATGCGCTGGATCGACGAGGCCGGCTACGCCGTCGCCGCGGCATGGGCGAAGGACGGTGAGGACGCGAGTGCGGCGATCGGCGTCTACTCCGGAGGCATCCACTTCCTCGCGCCGGTCGTGATCGGGCATCTCGTCGACGTCGACGCGCGCATCGTCTACACGAGCCGGCACAGCATGCACGTGAGCACGCGGGTGTGGACCGCCGACCCGCGTACGCCCGAGGACCGCACGCTCACCACGCAGTGCCTCAGCGTGTTCGTCGTGCCCGGCGCCGACGGCGTCGCTCAGCCGGTCCCGCAGTGGACGCCCGAGCTCTCCGAGGACGAGCGCCTCCAGGAGCACGTGCGCGAGATCATGGCGCTGCGCGAGGAGATCGTGCCGATCGCCGCCTCCCTCACGCTCGAGCCGTAGCCCGATGAGCTAGGCCGCGCCGACCAGATCGCCGTTGCGGGTGAGCGTGAGATACCGCGCGACCGCATCGCGGCTCTTGGTGAGGCATGCGAGGCGGTCGTCGAGCGCCGACAGTTCGGTCGCGAGCATCTCGGCGAGTTCGCGCGAGCATGTCGGCTGCGCCAGGGCGCACTGCCGCTCGACGTCGAGCACGACCTTGGCGAGGCGCGTCGAGAGCCCCGCCTGAACGAGGCCGCGGGCGCGCGCAGCGCGCTCCACGTCGGCCTCGTCGTAGGCCCGGTAGCCGTTCGCCGAGCGCTCGGACGCCAGCAGCCCCTGCTCCTCGTAGTACCGCAGCATCCGTGCGGGGATGCCGGTGCGCTGCGACAGTTCGCCGATCTTCATGCCGCGATGCCTCCCGTGTCGATTCGTGTCGCGCGAAAGCTTGACATTGACATTGATGTCAAAGTTTAGCCTCGCTGCATGACCTCGTCCACGGCATCCGTCGCACTCCCCGAAACCTCCGTCTCGCGCTTCCCGCTGGGCGCGCTGCTGCTGCTCTCGCTGGGGGTCTTCGTCACCGTCACCGCCGAGTCGCTGCCGGCCGGGCTCATGCCCGAGATGGCCCGCGACTTCGGAGTCGACCCCCCTGCGCATCGGACTGCTGGTATCGGTCTGGGCGATCGTCGTGATCGCCACGAGCATCCCGCTCACGCGGGCGACACGACGGATCGACCGCCGCATCGTGGTCGCCGTGTCCCTCGCCGTGTTCGCGATCGCGAACGTCGCGACGGCGTTCGCGCCGACGTACGAGTTCGCCTTCGCCACGCGTGCGGTCGCCGCGGTGGCGCACGGCGTGTTCTGGGCGATCGTCATCGTGTACGCGTCGTCGCTGCTGTCGGGTGCGCAGCTCGGGCGCGGGCTCGCGCTCGTCACCGGCGGGGGCACGGCGGCGACGGTGCTGGGACTTCCCGTCGCGACGGCTCTCGCTCAGCTGACGAGCTGGCGGGTCTCGTTCGCCGTGATGGGGATCGGGATGCTGCTGCTCGCCGCCGTCGTCTATCGCCATCTTCCGCGGTCCGTGGTCGAGCCGGTCGCCGCCGCGCACCGCGAGCCGTTGCGCCACGACCGCTCCCTCCCGCCGCTGATCGCCTTCGGGATCGCCGGGCTGATGATCGGCCTCGCGCAGTTCCTCTCGTTCGTCTACATCCGGCCGTACCTCGCCGAGTCGGCCGGCATCGCAGACGGCTGGGCGAGCGCCCTGCTCTTCGTGTTCGGCGCGGCGGGCATGGCCGGAGTGGCGGTCGCCGGCAGCCTCGCCGATCGGTTTCCCCGTACAGCACTGACTGCGACCCTGCTGGTGTTCGTCGCCGCCTTCGCCGCACTCGCGGTCGCTCCGCACGCGACGGTCGTCGTGGTCGTCGCCCTGGCACTCTGGGGTGCCGGCACCGGTGCGATGTTCCCACTGATCCAGACGGCGCTCATGCGCGCAGCATCCGATCGCCTCCGCGACCTCGCGAGCGCGTCCATCGTCGTGCTCTTCAACGTGGGAATCGCAGGCGGCTCATGGGCCGGCGGCCAGCTCACCGCGACGTACGGGCCGACGGCGAACATGGCGGTGTCGGCCGTGGTCGTGCTTCTCGCCGCCGGCCTCACCGCGGTGGGGGCTGGACTGGCGGCGCGCCGGAACGCGTGAGACCGCTGCGGGCGAGCGCTCAGGCGGGCTGGCTCACGACGGACGTCGGGCGATTCGACACGGATGCCGCGGCCTGTTCGAAGATGCCCCGCATCCAGGCGTGCTCGGGGTCGCGGCCGTGGACGGGATGCCACCACAGCGCGTTGACGACGGGCGTCGCGTCGAAGGGCGCCTCGAGCGTGCGCACGCCCGGGACGGACTCGGCGACGTGGGCGAGCCCCGCCTGGATCAGGCCGAGACGGTTGGTGCCGGCGATGAAGTGGGGCAGGGCTAGGAAGCTCTCGACGACCGCCTCGATGTGCGGCTCGATGCCGAGCTGCTGCAGCTGGCGGGCCGCCGAGGTGAACGCCGTGCGCGACTGGTAGGTGAAGACCCACGGCAGGGCGCCGAGCACGTCCATCGTGAGTTCGTCGCCGACCTGCTCGTTCGACTCGGAGGCCACGACCACCCAGCCGTCGCGCCAGAGATCGGCGTACGGGAGGTCGACGAGGTAGCCGTGCGGGATCACCATGCCGTCGGCGGAGCGCAGCCGGTTGAGGGCGTCGTCGACGATGGCGGGGTTGTGCAGCATGAAGCGGAAGCGCACGCCGGGTGCGGCCTCCGCCGCGAGACGCGACACCTCGCTGCCGATGGTGGCGAAGCCGTAGTCGGAGCCGTAGATCGAGAATTCGCGGGTCGAGTCCCTCGGGCTCCACGTCGCCTGGCTCTCGAACACGCGGCGCGCGGCCTCGAGCGCCGTCGTCGTGTGCTCGGTGAGGCGCAGGGCGAGCGGAGTGAGCTCGTACGTGTTGCCGCGGCGGGCGAGGATCTGGTCGTTGAAGTGCGTGCGCAGCCGCGCGAGCGACGCGCTCAGCGCGGGCTGGCTCAGGTGCAGCCGCTCGGCCGCGCGCGTCACGCTGCGCTCGGTCAGCAGCGCGTCCAGCGCGACGAGGAGGTTCAGATCGAGCCGGGAGAGCAGCGGTTGATCGGACACGACGGTGTGTTCCTCCGGGTTCGGGATGCCTCGGCCCAGTGTATCCGTGCAATCTATGTGGTGGGGAGGTGGCATCGTTCGCAACGATGAGCGGGCGGTGTCACGATTATGCGCGCATCACACTTACTTATGTCTAAATCAGGCCTAACGCTGATACTCTCGAAGAGACTCCCGGCCCGCGACAGCGCGGTCCCGACCCCAGAGAGCGAGCATCGATGCTTCTCGAGAGAGATCTCATCCAGTCCGTCGGCTTCCGCAATGTGCGCGAAGGGGGTGAGACCACCGGCTTCCAGTTCCGCCTCCGTATGCCGTCGTACCGCGGCATGGCCGCATCCCTCATCGACGGCGTCGCGGTCCGCGTCGGGAATCTCGTCGACGTCGCCGCCGACGTGCCGCTGTGGACCTTCGCCGGTCGCACCTACTCGCTGCAAGAGCTGTGGGACTCGGAGGGCGTGCGCTGGCCCCTCGAGGAAGCGGCGATCGTCACGGTGCCGCACCCGGGCGGCCTTCCCGAGGGCACGCACGAGGTCTCGATCCAGCTGCGCCTGCGCATGTCGTACATCCCCCAAGAGCACCAGCCCTCGACATACGAGGTCTCGCGGCACATCACGCTGACCTCGTCGGAGGACGGCGGCCCCTTCAGGTACGGCGTCAGCCTCTACAGCTTCATGACCGACTACGGCACGGTGATGGACCTCGAGACGGCGCTCGCCGCCGTCGCCGACGTGGGTGCGACGGGCGTCGAGATCCTCGGCGAAGGGCACATCGAGCGGTACCCCGAGCCCACGACCGAGTGGATCGATCGCTGGTTCGCGCTGCTCGAGAAGTACTCCCTCGAGCCGACGAACTACGGCTCGTGGATCGACACGCGCCTGCACTCCAGCGGCGCGAACGCGCGTGACCTCACGGCAGCCGAGGGCGCCGCGATGCTGCAACGGGACCTCCGTCTCGCGAAGCGCCTCGGCTTCCGCTTCGTGCGGCCCAAGATCGGCGTCGTCTCGAGCGATCTCATTCCGCACCCCATCTGGACCGAGTCCGTCGAGCGCTCGCTCGACCTGGCTGCCGAGCTCGACGTCGTGATCTGCCCCGAGATCCACTCGCCGACCCCCATCAAGCACGAGGTCGTCGACGACTACATCGGCCTCATCGAGCGCACCGGAACGAAGCACTTCGGCCTGCTGCTCGACACCGGCATCTTCCAGGACCGGCCCATCCCGCTGAAGCCCGGAGAGCTGCCCGGCCGTCGCCCCGCGTTCCTCGACGGCATCGCCGTCGACCCCGCCGACATCGCCGACATCGCGAAGTACGTCGTCTTCATCCAGGCGAAATTCCACGACATCGACGAGAACCTCGAAGACCAGCAGATCCCGTGGGAGCCGGTGCTGCGCGCCCTCAAGGACGCCGGCTACACCGGCTACCTCTCGAGCGAGTACGAGGGCGATCGCATCCCCTGGCGCTCGATCGAGCAGGTGCGCCGACAGCACTCCCTCATCCGATCCATCGCCTCCACCCTCTGACGAACCGCCCGAAAACGGAGAGAACCATGCCCAACGGACTCATCGCCGAAGACAGCCTCCGCCCGCACCCGGACGGCCTCGCGCTGAAGCTCACCATCCCCTGGTACCGGAGCCTGTGGCTCTCGTCCGTCTCGACGCTGCGCCTCACCGTCGACGGCGTCGAGATCCCCACCGACGACCTGGCCTTCGACATCGACGGCACCCGCTTCGCCATCGCCGAGCTGCCGCAGCAGAGCGAGACGCTCTGGTTCCTGCAGCAGCATCCGCTCCTCGTCGCACGTCTCGACCAGCCCGTCGCGCTCGGCGAGCAGCACGAGGTCGAGATCTTCGGCGAGCTGCGTCTGCCGTACATGCAGATCGCTCCCGGCCAGGATGGCGGCCCCGGCCTGTACGTGCCGAACATCGTGCGGCAGTCGTTCACGCTGGCGGTGACGGATACGGATGCTGCGCCCCTCGCGACCGTGACCGACATCGCACCGCCGCCGGCGGCGTCGGCGGACGACCCGTTCCAGCTCGGCCTCACTCTGTACTCGGCGAGTGCGGAGTTCCGCGCGGGCTGGTACGACTTCGACGGCCTGCTCGACCGCGTGGCCGAGCTGGGCATCGGCCCGGGCATCGAGATCGTCGCGTCGCAGGTGCTGCCGACCTATCCGGTGGTGTCGGACGAGTTCGTCGCGCAGTGGCGCGCTGCGTTCGACAAGCACGGCTTCGACGCGAGCTCGTTCGGCGCGAACCTCGACATGGGCCGCCGGCGCGACCGCGACATGACGCCGGACGAGGAGTTCGAGTTCAGCGAGCTCATGTTCCAGGGGGCGAAGAAGCTCGGGTTCCCGCTGGTGCGCATCCAGTCCGCGAAGCCCGAGCTGCTGCGCCGGCTGCTGCCGGTGGCGGAGCGCCTCGACCTGCAGTTGGCGTACGAGATCCACGCGCCGATGGGGCCGAACGCCGAACCGATCATGAAAGTGCGCGACACGTACGCCGAGCTGGACTCGCCGTTGCTCGGGTTCGTCGCGGACTTCTCGTCGACGATGCACAGCATGTCGCCGACGCTGCTGCGCGCGGTTGAGCGCGCGGGGCTGGATGACGATGCACTCGCTGAGCTGCAGCGCATCTGGGCGACCGACGCGACCATGCAGGAGCGGCAGCAGGAGTTCATCGGCTACCTGAAGGGCCGCGACTTCGACCCGGGCCGCCTCGGCTCGTTCGCGCACCTCGCGTTCAACATGCACGGCCACGTCGACCCGCGCGAGTGGGCCGACATCATGCCGCAGATCACGCACGTCCACGCGAAGTTCTACGACATCGACGAGAACGGCCAAGAGCCCGCCATCGACTACCCGGAGCTCGTCCGCGTCTTCGTCGAGGGCGGCTACCGCGGCTACTGGTCGAGCGAGTGGGAAGGGCACGCGTTCGCCGAGCTCGGCGAGGTCGATCCGCTGCTGCTCGTCCGAAAGCAGCACGACCTCATCCGCGCCTCGATGCGCGCCGTGCAGGCGGCTCATGTCTGACACCGAGGTCGACTTCCGCACGCTGCCCCTGCTCGAGGTGCTCCGGATGTTCCGCGAGCAGGGCGAGCCGGCCGACCCGCGCCCCGACATCGACACGGAGTCGCTGAAGCGCCGCTTCCCGCGCCTCGCGAACGTCGAGACGCGCGATGTCGCGATCGACGGGGGCGCCCGTGCCGTGCCGGCGCGGCTGTATACGGATGCCTCGGCCGAGGCATCCGGTCGCGCGCTCGTGTGGGTGCACGGCGGCGCCTTCATCGGCGGCCACCTCGACATGCCGGAGTCGAACTGGGTCGCGCTCGAACTCGCGGCGCGCGGCATCCCGGTGCTCGCGGTCGACTACGTCAAGTGCCTCGGCGACGTGCACTTCCCCGCGCCCTCGGACGACGTGCTCGCCGCCTGGCGGCACGCGGTGGCGCACGCGGAGGAGCTGTTCGGCACAGGCAGCCTCTATCTCGGTGGGGCCAGCGCGGGCGGCAACCTGACCGCGGGAGCCGTCGCACGGCTGCGGGATTCCGGCGATCGGGTGCCCGCCGGGCTCGTGCTCGTCTACCCGGTCGTGCATCCGAACGGACCCGAGGCCTCCGCGGAACTCGATCCCGACTCTCCGCATGGTGGCCTCGCGCTGAACTTCGCGGGGTCCATCGAGGCGCTCGGCGATCCGCACGCCTTCGCGGCACTCGGGTCGGTCGACGGCTTCCCGCCGACGTTCGTGCTCGTGTGCGAATCCGACGACCTGCGTCCGTCGGGCGAGGCTTTCGCACGGCAGTTGGATGCTGCGGGGATCGACGTCGCCCTCCGCCTGGAGGCCGGCGCCGACCACGGCCACATCAACGAGCCCGCCGACCCGACCGCGCTGCCGACAATCGAAGCGATCGCGAGCTGGATCGGCGGGACGGAGTGAGCGCCGGCGATCGCTCGGCCTGGACGTTCGGCGAAGACCTACGTCTGCGCAAGGACGGCGAGCTCCGCCTTCTGCTGGGTGGCCAGGTGCACAACTCGTCGAGCTCGTCGACGGCATCCATCCGTCAGTCGTTCGCGCACGCGCGGCACCTGCACGCGAACACCGTGCTCGCGCCGGTCAGCTGGGCGCTGACCGAGCCGCGCGAGGGCGAGTTCGACTTCACGCTCGTGGACTCCATGATCGACGAGGCCCGGGGCCAGGGACTGCACCTCGTGCTGTTGTGGTTCGGCGCGTTCAAGAACGCGACGTCGACGTACGCGCCGCGGTGGGTGCGGGCGGACCAGACGAGATTCCCGCGCGCCGTGGTGCACGCGAAGACACGGGGGAGTGCCTTCCACTATTCCGGTGTGACGCCGACGCCCGTGCTCTCGGTCTTCAGCGAGGCGCTCCGCGATGCCGATGCCACCGCGTTCGAAGCCTTCATCACTCACCTCGCAGAGGTCGATCGCACCGATGTCGTCGCGCTGGTCCAGGTCGAGAACGAGTCGGGGATCCTGCGCGACAGTCGTGACCGGAGCGACCTCGCCGAGACGGCGTGGCGTCGGGATGTGCCGGCCGCGCTCATCGCCGCCGCTCGCGAGGACGACGAAGGGTCGCTGCTCCGCTCGCTCTGGGTGCAGGGCGGCCGACGTGAGGCGGGTACGTGGAGCGAGGTGCTCGGCGACGGCTCGGGCGCCGACGAGATCTTCATGGCGTGGTCGATCGCGTCGTACGTGCAGCATCTCGCCGAGCGCGGTCAGGCCGTCAAGCAGATCCCGATGTACGCCAACGCGTGGCTGGGCCCGCAGCCTGGGCAGGACGAGCCGGGGGAGTGGCCGAGCGGCGGACCCTCGAGTCGGGTGATCGATGTGTGGCGCGCAGCGGCGCCCTCTTTGTCGCTCGTCGGCCCCGACATCTACGTGGACGACGCCGACTCGGCGATGCGTACCTATGCGACCGGATCACAGCCGTTCTTCGTGCCGGAGAGCAGATTGCGCGCGGGAGAGCTCGTGCGGGCCATCGGCACTTATCGCGCGGTCGGCTGGTCGGGATTCGGCTTCGATGGGGCCAACCCCGAGGGTCAGGTCGCTGCGGTGCTCGCGTACCTCACGGCCTTCGAGATGGAGATCGCCCAGGCTCAGCGCTCCCAGCGGATCGGCGCCGTCGTGGTGGAGCAGGGTGCCCCTCCGGCCGAGGCCACAGTCGGAGCCCTCACCGTGAGCGGCCGCGGGCTGAGCGACATCGTCCGCGACTTCCTGCTCGACGTAGGCGTGCAGCTTCCCGACGAGGCGCTGCCGGTCCCCGACGAGACGCTCCCCCGTGAGCCCGTCCCGACGCCGGGCGAGCACCGGCCGTTCGCCCTGATCTTCGCCGTGGGTGACGACGAGCTCGTCGTCATCGGTCAGGGCGTGAAGCTCGACTTCGCCGCACCGCAGGGATCGGTGGAAGTGGACGCCGTCGTCGAACTGCTCCTGGACGAGGGTCGCGTCGTCCCCGGTCGCGTCCTCAACGGCGACGAGCGCCTCCAGGTCGTCCCGGTGGATCGCGTGGGGGCCGCGAGGGTCACCCTGCTCCGGGTGTTGTGAGGAAGCGATGAGTCAGACCGATAGTGCGTGGCGCGAGTACCGGAGCACCCCCGTGATAGCGCGGGCGCGTATGGCGAGGAGTGCGACCCATGGCTGACCGGCCCACCTTCGTCAACCCCGTCCTCGGCGGAGACCGCCCCGACCCGGCCGTCATCAAGGTCAGCGACGAGTACTGGATGACGTACTCGTCGTTCGAGTCGGCGCCGGGCCTCTTGCTCTACCGGTCGCCCGACCTCGTGAACTGGAGTTACGCGGGCTCAGCGCTCGCCGAGCCGCTCGGCAGCACCTTCGCGGTCGACATCGCGGAAGTGGGCGGGCGGTTCTTCATCTACATCCCGTTCATCCCCGCGCCGTGGTCGGAACTCGACGCGCCGGCGATCTTCGTCATCCACGCCGACTCGATGGAAGGCCCGTGGTCGGACCCGATCGACCTGGGCATCCGGTGGGCGATCGACCCGGGCCATGTCGTCGGCGAGGACGGCAAGCGTTACCTCTTCGTCAACGGCATCCGCCGCATCGGTCTCACCGTCGACGGCCTGGCCACCGTCGGCGAGCTGGAGCAGGTCTACGACGGCTGGCACTACCCCGACGAGTGGATCACCGAGGCGTACGCACTGGAGGGACCCAAGCTCTTCCGGCGGGGCGAATGGTTCTACCTCGTGAGCGCCGTCGGCGGCACAGGCGGGCCGCCGACCGGGCACATGGTCATCGTCGCGCGGTCCCGTTCGGTCCACGGGCCGTGGGAGAACAGTCCGCACAACCCCGTCGCCCGCACGGAGGATGCCTCGGAGAAATGGTGGTCGCGCGGACACGCGACGATCCTCTCGACCGGCGAGGGCAGCTGGTGGATGGTCTCGCACGGCTACGAGAACGGCTACCGCACGCTCGGTCGCCAGATCCTGCTCGAGCCCATCGCGTGGACCGAGGACGGCTGGCCGGTCGCCGCGCTGGACGACATCGGGGGCGAGCTGGATGCCCCGGCCGAGGCATCCGTCCCGTCCCCGTCCCGGGGGTTCGACGACGACTTCGCCGACCTGCGTCTCGGTGAGCGGTGGACCTTCCATGCCCCTTCGCCCGGCGAGGCCGCGCGTCTGACGCTCGACGACGGCGTGGTGCTCGCGGGGAAGGGAACGGGGCCGGGCGACACGTCGCCGCTCGCACTCATCGTCGGCGACCACTCGTACGAGGTCGAGGTCGACGTCGAGATCGACGGGGCCGAGGGCGGGCTGCTGCTCTTCTTCAACGACCGGCTGTTCTGCGGGATGGGGATCGACGGGGAACGGATGCGGAGCTACTCGGGCGGCCACGTCACGCACTGGCGGGAGCCGGCGCCCGCCGTGCGTCGTCTGCAGCTGCGGATCCGCAACGACCAGCACATCGTGACGGGCTGGTACCGCGAGCCCGGCGGGGAGTGGGTGCGTCACGCGATCCGCTACGAGACATCGGGGTACCACGCCAACACCATGGGCGACCTGCTGAGCCTGCGCCCGGCGCTCTACGCGGCCGGCGCGGGGACGGTGCGGTTCCGCGACTTCCGGTACCGGCCCCTGCGCTGAGTCAGACGACCCGCAGGTCGACGGCCTGGGTCGAGGCGAGCGTTGCACCGAGGTGCAGGCGGAAGAGGCCGGGCTCCACGACGAACGCCGGGGGCGCAGCATCCACAGCCCAGAAGCCGAGCTGATCGCGGCCGATCTCGAACTCGAACTGCGTGGTGCGGCCGGGCTCGATGGTCCGGCGCTCGAACGCGACGAGCCTGCGGACCGGAGGAGCGACGCTCGCGACGACATCCTCGACGTAGACCTGGACGACCTCGTCGCCGGTGCGCGCCGACGTGTTGGCGACCTCGAGCGACAGTGACAGCGTCGCGCCGCCGTCGAGTTCGGCGCCGCTGATCGAGGAAGCCGACAGTGTCGCCGGAGCGTGCGCGAAGGTCGCATAGCCCGAACCGTGGCCGAAGGGGAACTCCGGCCCGAGCTCGAGGTCGAGGTACTTCGAGGTGTACTTGTCGGCGACGTTGGCCGGGCCGTGCAGGCCGATGTCGGCGGTCTCGGCGCTGAGCGATCCGCCCGTCGTCGCGGGGCGACCGGTGTTCTCGTGCGCGTAGTGGATCGGGATCTGGCCGACGGATCGCGGCCACGACATCGGCAGGCGTCCGGCGGGATCGACGTCGCCCAGGAGCACGTCGACGATCGCCGCCGCGGCCTCGGTACCGCCGTGCCACGCGACGACGACCGTCTCCGCGAGGTCGATCCAGTCCGACACGACGAGCGGGCGACCGGTTTCGAAGACGACGACGAACGGGATGCCGGTGCCGGCGATCTCGCGGATCAGCTGCTCCTGCCGTCCCGGCAGGCGCAGGTCGCTGCGGGAGGCGGCCTCGCCCGACAGCGCGCTGGGCTCGCCGACGAGCACCACCACGACGTCGCTGGCCCGCGCGGCCGCGACGGCGGCCGGGATGCCGGATGCGTCCTCGCCGAGGAAGTCGACGCCGGGCACGACTCGCACCTCGACGTCGGGTCGTCGTGCGACGAACGCACCGGCGATGGTCTCTGCGTCCGCGCCGAAGGACTGTGTCCAGGCGCCGAGGTGATCGGTTGAGTCGGCGTAAGGGCCCGTCAGCAGCACGCGGGCGCGTGCGCCGAGCGGCAGCGTCCCGTCGTTCTTGAGCAGCACCGACGACCGGGCGGCGGCGCGCCGCACGAGCGCCCGCCCCGCGTCGGTCGGGGCAGTGAGCTCGTCCGTCTCGCTCGCGTACGGAGAGTCGAAGAGACCGAGCGACTCCTTCAGTGCGAGCACGCGGGCGACGGCGTCGTCGAGGCGCGCGGGGTCGATCGCCGAGAGCAGGGCGTCGGCGACCTCCGAAGGGGCGCCGCCCATCTCGACGTCGAGCCCGGCGCGGAACGCCTGGGACGCGGCATCCGTCAGATCCTCGGCGATGCCGTGCGGAAGCAGGTTGCGCACGCCCTCGGCATCGCCCACGACGACGCCGGGGAACCCCCACTCGTCCTTGAGCACCCCGGTCATCAGCCGCCGGTTGGCGTGCATCGGCACACCGGCGACGGTGCTGAACGACGCCATGACCGCGGCCGCGCCCTCGTCGACGACCGCGCGGAAGGGCTCGAGATAGATGTTGCGCAGCCGGTGCTCCGACACGTCGACCGCGTTGTAGTCGCGGCCACCCTCGGGTTGCCCGTAGGCGACGAAGTGCTTCGCGGTCGCGGCGATCGCGTGTCGGCCGGCGAGGTCGTCGCCCTGGTAGCCGCGCACCATCGCGCGGCCCATGACAGAGGTGAGGTGGACGTCCTCGCCGAACCCCTCGACCACGCGGCCCCAGCGCGGATCGCGGGAGACGTCGACCATGGGGGAGAAGGTCCACGTGACGCCGCCCGAGCGTGCTTCGGCAGCCGCGAGCGCGGCGAGCTCCTCGACGAGCGAAGGGTCGAAGCTCGCGGCCTGCGCGAGCGGGACGGGCGCGATCGTGCGCTGCCCGTGGATGACGTCGAGCCCGACCAGCACGGGGATGCCGAGGCGCGTCTCTTCCACGGCGACCCGCTGCAGCGCGTTGGTCGCCGCCGCCGACCGGGGCCAGAAGATCGAGCCGAGACCCTCGCGGATGAGCTCCGCGGCATCGTCGTGCCGCGGACGGAATACGATCTGCAGCTGGCCGAGCTTCTCGGCCGGGGTCATCTCGGCGAGCAGCCGCTGCACGCGGGCGGATCGGTTCATCTGGTGCTCCTTCGGGGGGGGGCGACATGCGGGGCCGCGCACGGCTGAGACTCGGTCGGGGATCATGACGATGCCGCCCGGGGCGCAGGGCCCCGGGCGGCATCGTTCACTGCGGATTCAGGGAGTCAGTTGCCCCACGCCGCGTCCATGTCGGCGAGCACCTGGTCGACCGTCTTCTGACCGGTCAAGAGGCCCTGCACTCCGACGCCGAGCGCGTCGTAGACGGCGGGGTTCGGCCAGCTGGCGTTCGGCAGACCCGTGTAGGCGCCCGACTCGAGCAGGTCGCCGATCGGCGCGTACTCCGGAAGGAGCGTTTCGGAGTCGATGCCCGTGATCGGCACCGAACCCGAGAGGTCGGCGTACGCCTGGGCGTTCTCCGGCTGGGCGACCCAGTCGAGGAAGGCCTGCGCGGACGCCTTCACGGCGTCGTCCGACGCGGCGTTGATCCCCCACGCGTAGTTGGCGCCCGTGACGGTGAAGGCCTTCTCGCCGTCGGCGGGCGGGAACGCCTGCACGTTGAGCTCGGCGCCGGTGGCGTCGCCGATCGAGGCGGCGGCGCTGCCGGGGACGGCGGCCGTCAGAGAGGTCCCGCCTCCCATCCCCTGGGTGATCGAGTCGAACGTGCCGCCCGCGGCGCCATCCTGGAAGCAGCCCTTGTCGTTCATCTCGACGATGTCGTCGAGGACGTCCTTCCAGCCGCTGTCGGCGAACGTGACGTCGCCGGCTGCGCGCTGCTCGTTCCAGTCCGGCGTCTGGGCGTACACGCGGGTCGCCGAGATCAGCATCGAGATGAGCCCGGTGTTGAACGAGACGCCGCCGGCGAGAACGGTGAACGACTTGCCCGCGTCCCGCGCGTCAGCGCACGCGGCCAGGAGGTCTTCGTACGTCGAGGGATACTCGGTGACGCCTGCCTCGTCGGCCGCGGTCACGTTGAACACCATCCCGACGGGGGTGAGCGCGGTCGGCTGGGCGTACGTCTTCCCGTCGATCTGGAACTCCGCCTCGCTGCCGGCAGGCAGCAGGCCGGCGGAGGTGTCGTCGAGCGGCTCGAGGAAGCCCGCGTCGGCGAGAGTGATGACCGAGATCGGCTGCCCGGTGCCGGGCGCGAGGACCATCATGTCGGCCGCGTTGCCTGCCTGAAGCTGGGTCGTGACCTGGGTGTTGTAGGCATCCGACGGGTAGGGGATGACTTCGATCGGCACGCCGGTCTCTTCGGTGTACTTCTGTGCGGTCTGGGCGTAGAAGTCGTCGGCGTCGTTCGCCTGGGCGACCATGAGGCTGAATCCGACGGTGTCCGGATCGGCTGAGCTGTCGCCGCCGTCGGTGGAGCCGGAACAGCCGGCGAGGACGAGTGCACCCGCCGCAGGGATCGCGAGGAGCGACCACCGGAGGTGCCGAATGCGTGAGTGCTGTGGCATTTCTACCCTTTCATGACGTCGTTGTCGCCAGCATCGGGACGCTGGCTCGGCCTCGGGGCCGCACCTCAAGCCTCGCATGATATGTAGATTTCTGACATTAGTAATGCTTATGCGCGGCAATTGGCTCGCTGATCCCCTTTTGGGAGCTGTTCGAGCGCACTCGCCGTCGATCACACGCCTCAGGACGAGGACGGGTGCTGCGGCCGCTCGGCGACGATTCGCACCGGTCCCGCCAGCCCGGCCGGCGAGTGGCGCGCGGTGGGCTCGAAGACCCGCGTCATCGGCGTGGAGATCTCACCGCTCGGCGCGGCCGACTCGGCGATGAGCCGGTTGCGCCACGGGTTGGTGACGTGCACCTCGATCTCGTTCGTTCCCGTGCGGATGGCGCCGCTCACGTCGACGCGGAACGGCGGCGTCCAGGCGACGCCGCAGTCCACTCCGTTCACCCTGACGCGAGCCAGGTCGAAGGTGTCGCCGAGGTCCAGGAGCACGCGTGTGGCGTCTGCGGGCAGGTGGAGCTTCGTGGTGACCCGGTACGTGGCGGTGCCCGAGAATCCCGCGGCGACGGAGTCGGCATCCGTCCACAATCGCGGTTCTGGTCCGAGCGTGAGCGGTGCCGTATCGGGGAGCTCGAGCGTCCAGTCGCCCCGCACCGGCACGTCGACGAGATCGACCCTCCGGGGGCCTGCGCCGTGATCCTCCACGAGGAACAGCGATCCGAACGCGGGGAGCCGCACCGCGTATCGCCGCTCGCCTCCGCCCGATGGCACGAGCGGCTCCAGGTGCCCCGTCTGCACGGTCACCGGGTCCCACGCCGAGAGACCGACCTGGCTCGTCGCGACGAACGTCCGCTCGCGGTCGTCCGGATTCGCCACGAACATGATGCGGCGGCCGCCGACGATGCGCGCGATGCGTCGCACCTCCGCGTCCTCCAGTCCGATCGCGGGATGCACGCCGAGCTCCGTCAGCGCGGTGCCGAGGTCGCGGGTCGGCAGCACGCGCCCACGCGCACGGGGCAGAGTCCACACCCGATCGCACAGTCGTGCGAACTCGACCTCGTCATCGGCGAGCGACGGCGATCTGTCCGGGCGGACGCCCACGACCGTCGCCCCCGCGTCCAGCAGCCGCTCGACGTGCCGCAGGGTTGCGATCGTCATGTGATCGCTCGATCCGCCGAGATAGAGGAGTCGATACCGCGCCCCGGCCGAGGCCAGCCGGTCGTTCTCCATGCTGAGCAGCGCGAGGCCGTCCGTGCCCACGTAGTCGAAGTCGACCTTCACGGGAACCGCGTCGTCGAACCGCCCTCCGAACAGCGCGGTGACCGGCGCCTCCTCGCCGACGAAGTACGCGATGTCCACGGCGGGTTCACCCGACGAGAGAACGGCCGAGCAGCGTCCCAGGTAGTCGATCCATGGACCGGCGTCGCCGGCCCATGTCTCGTTGACGGTGAAGGCCTGCCCGAGGAACGGCGCGAGCGCGATGCCAGGCGGGGGCGCGGCGAGCGGCTGGTGCGGCGAAGTGTGGATGCAGAACCGCGTCACGCCCAGCGCGAGCTGAAGATCGGCGACGTGCTTGAGGCTCCGAGGAGTCGACGACCAGGGACGATCGAAGCTCGTGAACGCCTCCGCGCCGGTCCACGCCTTGCCATGGACATGGGCGACGGATGCCGCGCCCTTGAGGTCGGCGACATACGTGGGGCGCGGCCCGTGCTCGGGCAGGAAGGTCCACATCGCGCCCATCGGCACATCGGCGTGCGCGCGCATCGCGAGGTCGTCGCCGAGCTGCGGGCGCTGATCTTCGAGCGCTTCGGCGTAGTACACCATGCCGCGCGCGTGGGCCGCGGCCGCCAGTGTGCCGTAGTACTCGCTCGCGAGCAGTTCGGAGATCGTGCGGCGGTAGTCGTAGAGGAACCGATCGGAGTCCGACGCGGTGCGCACGATGAAGCCGGCGAGAGCCGGAAGCCAGGGGAGCGGGTCGTAGCCCCTCGCATCGGCGAAGCGGGCGAACAATGCGTCCGTCCAGTTCTGCGGACCGGCCTCGATGCTGTCGCTGAGGAGTGCGGCGAAGCCCTCATCCGCGCCGAAGCGCGCGAGGTGCTCGTCCAGATACGCCGAGACCCGCGGCCCGTCGAGCTTGTCGACCTCGAGTCCGGTGGTCTCCGGCGACGCGGGGCCGTTGGTCTGACCCGTGAGCGACGCCCCGAGCCGCAGGATCGTCCAGAGCCCGGGCGGAGCATCCCACCGCAGGACGCCGTCGGTGACCGAAGACGTGACGTCGACGATCGCGTCCGGATCGACGGAGCCTGCGCGGATGCGCGCATCGGTGCCGACGGCGTAGTAGTCGGGCACGACGCCGAACCCCGCCTTGACCTCCGCGTGATGCACGCGGCCGGCTGCGCGCAACGCGAACTCGGACACGACGAACTTCGACATGCGGCGCAGAACGGGGGGAACCTGCACGCCGTCGTCCAGCGCCGGCAGCGCATCGGCCGCGCTCGCGCCGGTCAACACCAGCCGGAAGCGCCGCGCGGTCGTCGCCGCGAAGCTCACCGTGCGTGCCGGGACGGTCGTGACCGGCAGCGCGGCGACCTCCCGATACGTCACGCCGTCGTCGCTCGCCTCGAGCACGGCGCTCGGGGGCGGGGCGGCGCCGAATCCGCGCGGCCCCGGCAGCCCGACGACTGCCGAGCGCACCGTCACCGGCTCGTCGAAGATCTGCTCGACCCACGCCGACGACGTCGCTTCGGGATCGCGGGGAAGAAGCACCGATCCGTCGAACGAGCCGTCGACGAGGCATCCCCAGTCCTCCACGCGCTCGGGGGCTGCTCCCGGAAGGATTGCGGATGCCACCACCTCCGCGGGTCGGTGCGCCACGTGGACCGGGTCCGCCGGCACGGCGAGGACGATGGAATCGGTCGCCCATCGCGGCGCATCGGCGGCGAGGCCCCAGCGCCGGCAATCCTGAAAGAGGCCCGGGGCGTCCGGCAGAGCCGCGAGTCCGACGATCCGACGACCGCCGCCCTCGAGGGGCGTCTCGGACCACACGAGCTTCTTCATCGCATCCGCGGGCGCGACCCACGGGCCGCCCGAGGCGCTCCATCCCGACGAGGTCGCGACGGCGAGTTCGATCCCCAGCTCATCCGCGGTCTCGACAGCCGACGCGATCGCGCGGCGCCAGGTCGTCGATCCGGGCCGGACCGCCGCCGGCACGATGAGAGGACCGCCCATGGCTCCGTCGAACAGCTGCACCCCTCTCACGCCGACCGCGTGCAGCCAGCGCAGGTCGCGACGCACGCCGGCGGGGTCGACGTTGCCGTCCATCCAGTGCCACCAGGCGCGGGGGCGTGCTTCGTCGGGTGGCTCGAGGAAGTCCTGCCAGAGCGGATCGGTCATGGATTCATCCTCTCCGCGACGCCTGGAGGGTGGCGTCCGCACCACTTATAGCCGATATCGCTGATACTAATGTGTGCTTTCGACACAAGTGTGGGAGGGTCTTTTCAAGCGCCGACAAGGGCGCGTGACGACGAGGTCAGAGAGCAGATGACAGTGACGATCGAGAAGGATGCCACTCGCACACTCACCGTGCCTCCCGGAGCGCGGCGCACTCCGCGTCCTCGCGGCCGCAAGCCGCTGATCAGCTTCGGCCATTGGTGGTGGGCGCTGCCGGCCATCATCATGGTCGTCTTCGTGCACTACGCGGCGACACTGACAGGCGGCTTCTTCGCCTTCACGAACTGGACCGGCCTCGGCGACTGGGAGTTCGTCGGACTCGACAACTTCGTGCGCATCTTCAACGACCCGCTCCTGGTGGGCGCCGTCTGGAACACGCTGTTCCTCGCGTTCGGCTCGGTGATCCTCACGAACATCCTGGGCCTCGGGTTCGCGCTCGCGATCAATCGCACGCTCAAGACCCGCTACATCCTCCGCACGCTCCTCTTCATGCCCGTCGTGCTGAGCCCGCTCGCGGTCGCGTATGTCTGGAAGTTCATCTTCCAGTTCAACGGGCCGCTCAACGGGTTCCTCGCGGCGATCGGACTGCCTGAACTGCAGAAGGTCTGGCTCGCAGACCCCACGTGGTCGATCTGGGCGATCCTGCTCACGGTCGTCTGGCAGCAGACGGGCTTCGTCATGGTCATCTACCTCGCCGGTCTCGCGTCGGTGCCGGTCGAGCTCGAAGAGGCGGCTGCATTGGACGGCGCCGGGATCTTCAAGCGCTTCTGGCACGTGACGGTTCCCGGCATCCGCCCCTCGATCGCGATCGCGTCGACACTCGGCATCATCCAGGGCCTGCGGATCTTCGACCAGATCCTCGCGCTCACCGGCGGAGGGCCGGCGGGGGCGACCGAGACTCTCGCCACGCAGGTCTACAAACAGGCGTTCTCGCTCGGCCAGTTCGGATTCGGCTCGGCGCTCGCCCTCGTGCTGACCGTCATCATCCTCGTCTTCGCCATCCTCCAGCAGTACGCGACACGCGACCGCGACGCCGCGCGAAAGGCCTGACCCATGTTCCGGTACACCAAGCTCACGGCACTCCGCGAAGTCCTCATCTGGATCGTCGCGCTGATCGGCCTGCTGCCCTTCTACTTCCTGATCAACACGGCCCTGAAGTCCGACCAGGAGGCGTTCACGACCAGTGCGGTCGCTCCGACCACATCGCTCGACTTCGGCGCCTTCATCGAGGTGCTGACCACGGGTGGGCGCGACAGCATCCCGATGGCGATTCTGAACAGCGCCATCATCACCGCGGGCGCCATCGCCGGACTCGTGCTCTTCGGCTCGGTCGCCGCGTACGTGATCACCCGTCGCACCCGGGCGTGGACGAACCTCACGTTCTACCTCGTGCTCATCGCGATCATCCTGCCCGCGCAGCTCGGCACCGTTCCGCTGTACATCGGCGCGCGCACCGTCGGGCTCACCGGCAACGCCCTCGGAATGATCCTGCTGTGGATCGGCATCCTGCTTCCGCTCTCCGTCTTCCTCTATGCCAGCTTCTTCCGGGGGCTCACGACCGAGTACGAGGAGGCCGCCGTGATCGACGGGGCCTCACCGACGCAGGCGTTCTTCCGCGTGGTGCTGCCGCTGATGGCCCCGGCGACCGGCACGGTCGCGATCCTCGCGGGCCTGATCGTCTGGAACGACTTCTTCAACTCGCTGATCTTCCTCGGCGGCTCGACCACCCAGACGCTGCCGGTCGCGATGTACACGTACGTCGGCGGGCTCGTCTCGGCCTGGAACAAGATCTTCGCGGTGGTGATCATCTCGATGATCCCCATCCTGATCTTCTACATGGCCGCCCAGAAGAAGTTCATCCAGGGCTTCGCCGGCGGCCTGAAGGGCTAGCCGCCGGGATCCGACTCGATTCGAGAGCGGCCGGATCGTCGAGCGCAGGTGCCCGCGTCAGCGGGTTCCGGTGCATGCCGCCCACGACCACCTTGTTCCGACCTTCCGACGGAGACCACATGTATCAGCTCGCACCCAACATCGAACTCCTCTTCACCGAAGCGGGTGATTACCACGACCGCGTGCGCGCGGCGGCGGCCGCCGGCTTCGACGCCGTCGAGATGTGGGGGCCGACAGGGGTCGACGCGCCGTCGACGCCCAAGGACCTTCCCGCTCTCAAGGCGGCGCTCGAAGAGACCGGCACGCAGCTCACCGCGCAGCTTTCGGAGCCGCGCACGCAGTTCATGATCCCGCCGTGGGATCACTCGGAGTTCTTCCGCAAGCTCGACGAGGGCGTCGAGATCGCGCACTTCCTCGGGACGCCCCGCGTGGTGGTCGGCAGCGGAACCGGCTTCGGCGGCTGGAAGCGCCAGGTGCAGCTCGACAAGCTCATCGAGATCTACCAGAAGGCCATCGCGCAGATCGACGGCTCGGGCATCACGCTCGTGCTCGAGCCCGTCAACGTGCGGGTCGATCACCCCGGATCGCTCCTGGACCGCACGAGCGAGGGCGTCTATGTCGCGCGCGGCGTCGACTCGCCGTTCTTCGGCGTGCTGTACGACATCTACCACTCGGCCGTCGAGGGCGAGGACATGGAAGCGGAGCTCGCCAACGGCGGCGACCTGATCAGGTACGTGCAGCTCGCGGACGCGCCCGGACGAGGTGAGCCCGGTACCGGCGACCTCGACTGGCCCGAGCGCCTTCGCATCCTTCGTGCGAGCGGCTACGCCGGCCCGATCGGGCTCGAGTACTACCCGCAGACGGCGTCGGCGGAGTCGGTGAAGCACATCGCGGCCCTGGCGGCCTCGGCATGAGCACCCGCGTATACCCCGAGCAGGTCGACGTCGCGATCGTCGGCAGCGGCCCGGCCGGCGCGACCTATGCCCGAATCCTGAGCGAGCGGGCGCCATCGGCGACCATCGCGATGTTCGAGGTCGGCCCCACCGTGTCGGACCCGCCCGGGGCGCACGTGAAGAACATCGCGGACGCCGACGAGCGTGCCCACGCTCAGCGCCGGTCGGAGGGGCCGCACGCTCGCGAGGACGACGACCGTGTCGGCGGCATCGTGAAGTCCGCCCAGCGGCGCGCGCGCCCGGGCACCTACCTGCTCGAGTCCGGCTATCAGGCGGACGGCGAGGACGGTCTGCCGGTCGCTGCGTTCTCGAGCAACGTCGGAGGCATGGCCGCACACTGGACGGGGGCCTGCCCCCGGCCGAACGACAGCGAGCGCATCGGCTTCCTCGACGAGTCGGGCGAGCTCGACGAGCTGCTCTCGGAGGGGGAGCGACTGCTCGGGGTCACCACCGACGCGTTCGATTCGTCGCCGTATGCGGGGATCGTGCGCGGGCGGCTCGCCGCGGTGGAGGACGCTCATCGGGATGCGGATGAGCGCGTGCAGCGGATGCCGCTCGCGGTGCATCGCCGCGACGACGGGCCGCTGGTGTGGTCGGGTTCGGATGTCGTTCTCGGAGACATCACCCGCGGCAACCCGAACTTCACGCTGTTCGACGAGTCCCTCGTGAGCCGCGTGCTGGTCGAGGACGGCCGGGCCGCCGGCGTGGTCGTCACGGACGTCCGCACGGGAGAACGGCGCGACGTGCGCGCGCGCTTCGTCGTGGTCGCCGCCGACGCGCTGCGGACGCCGCAGCTGCTCTGGGCCTCCGGCATCCGTCCCGATGCCCTCGGCCGGTATCTCAACGACCAGGCGCAGATCGTATTCGCCGTGCGCATGCGCGACTTCACCCCCGCGGTCGATGCGGACGGTGTCCCGCAGACCGGCCTGAGCGAATACACCGGGGTGACGTGGGTGCCGTTCACCGACGAGATGCCCTTCCACGGCCAGGTCATGCAGCTCGACGCCTCTCCGGTGAAGCTCGCCGACGACGACCCTGCGGCGCCGGGCTCGATCGTGGGGCTGGGGCTGTTCTGCGCGAAGGACCTCCAGGCCTCGGACCGCGTGGCGTTCTCGGACGGCGACGTCGACGGTTACGGGATGCCCGCGATGCAGCTGCACTACACGCTGAGCGACCGCGACCATGCGACGATCGACCGGGCCAAGGCCGAGATCGTGCGCCTGGGGAAGGCGATCGGCGACCCCCTCGATGACCGCCCGTTCGTGATGCCGCTCGGAGCGTCGCTGCACTATCAGGGCACCGTTCGCATGGGTCGGGCCGACGACGGCGCGAGCGTGTGCTCGCCCGACAGCGAAGTCTGGGGAGCGCCCGGGCTCTTCGTCGCAGGCAACGGCGTCATCCCGACGGCCACGGCCTGCAACCCGACGCTCACGGGCGTCGCGCTGGCCGTCCGCGGTGCACGGCATATCGCCGATGAGATCACCGCAGATCTTGCTTCTGTCTGATTCAGACATTACAGTGTAGAAACTAAGACAAAGTAGTCAGGAGACAACTGTGATCCCCGATCGCATCATCGAGCAGGGCACGCTCAGGACCGACGGACCGCGTGCCGCGGTCGAGGTCCGGCTGCCCTGGTACCGGGCCCTGCCGGGGTCCTGCATCGCCGGCGCGGAGCTGACGATCGACGGCAAGACCGCCCCCGCGGAGTCGCTGCGCTGGGAGATGAACGGCGCTGAGTTCACGTTCGACGAGCTGCGCACGAACATCGACGAGTGGTGGTTCCCGACGGATTCGGCCGTGCTCTCGGGAGACCTCGACATCGAGCCGGACGCTGAGCACGAGGTGACGGTCGGGCTCACCCTCTACATCCCGTACATCATCATCTCCGATACCGAGACCTTGCACATCGACGAGAAGAACACCAAGACCATGAAGGCGGTGGCGGCATGACCGCGCTCGGCACTCCGATCCAGGGCGTGACCCTGTACAGCTTCACCAGAGCGTTCCATGGCCGGGAGTACGACCTCGAGGGACTCATCCGCAAGACGGCGGCGGACGGGTTCGGACCGGGCCTCGAGATCATCGGCTTCTCCAGCTTCCGCGGCTTCCCCGCGATCGACGATGCGTACGCGGGCTGGTTCAGGGATCTGATCGACGAAGTCGGGCTCGTGACGACCTCGCTCGCCGTCAACGCCGACATCGGCATCCATCGTGATCGCCTGCTGAACCAGGACGAGCTGATCGAGTACATGACCCTGCAGATCAAGGCGGCCGCGAAGCTCGGCTTCCCGATCGCGCGCGTGCAGATCTCGATCGAACCGGACTCGATGGAGGCTCTGGCCCCCATCGCCGAGGCACACGGGGTCACCCTCGCCCTCGAGGTGCACGCCGATCAATACGCCTCGCACCCGCGGATCCTCGCGCTGCGCGACCGCTACGAGAAGGTCGGCTCGCCGTTCCTCGGCTTCACGATGGACTGGGGCGCCACCGTCAGCGGCTTCGCCCCGTCGCTGATCGAGGCCTACCGTCGCCGCGGTGCGTCCGAAGAGCTCCTCGGACAGGTCGTCGACCTCTGGAACACGTACTACGAGCAGGGCCCGCCGGCCGATCAGGCCGACCACGGCCAGCGCTTCGGCTCATTCATCGGACTCGCTGCGCGCCACGGTCGCCCCGACCTCGGGATCGACTTCGGCATCAACGGCACGGGCCTGTTCGGCCCGGCGCGCGTGGATGACTGGCGCACGATCGCGCCGTGGATCAAGCACGTGCACGGCAAGTTCTTCGGTATCGACGAGAACGGCGAAGAGCCATCGGTCCCGGTGCGCGACCTCGTGAAGCTGCTCGTGGAGAACGGGTACAACGGGGCGATCTCCAGCGAGTACGAAGGCTGGCACTGGAACTACTGGCAGTCCCCGTTCGACATCATCGCGGGCGAGCAGGCCGTGCAGCGCTCGGCCGCCGGGGCGGCCGGTTCACGGATGATCACGGACCTCGCCGAGGCCCGTACGCAGCTCGGAGCCTGGCTGCCCAACACCGAAGGAGCACACGCATGAGCGACGGAATCGCCGGCACCGGCATCAAGCTGGGCACCACGCTGTATTCGATGACGAGCGAGTTCGCGGCGGGCCTCTATACGCCCGAGACACTGATCGCCGCGGTCGCCGAAGAGGGCATCGGCCCGGGCGTCGAGTTCAACATCGCCCAGCTGCTGCGCACATACCCCGACGTCGACGACGCGTTCGTGAAGCTCTGGTTCGACTCGCTCGAGAAGTACGGGCTCGAAGCCAGCGCCGTGGGTACCAACCTCGACATGGGGCGCCGCAAAGACCGCGACATGACCCCCGACGAGGAGCACGACTTCCTGGCGCGCCAGCTGAAGACGGCGCACACCCTCGGCTTCAAGAGGGTCGTGATCCGCTCGCACGGCAAGGAGCTGCTGCGCAGCCTCCTCCCGCTCGCCGAGAAGTACGACCAGAAGCTCGGGTACGAGATCCACGCGCCCTCCGGGCCGAACGACCCCCATGTGCTGCAGATGCGCGAGATGTACGACGAGCTGCAGTCGGATCGCCTGGGCTTCACCGCGGACTTCTCGTCGACGATGCACTCGCTCTCGCCGACCCTGCTGCGCACGCTCAGCCAGATGGGCATGGACGAGAAGCACTTCTCGGTCATGGACGAGATCTGGCACGAGCCCACGCCGATGCACGTGCGCAACCAGAAGTTCGAGGACTACCTCACTGCCGAAGGAGTCGACTTCCTGCGGTTCGGTCCCTTCACCCGCCTCGCCTTCAACATGCACGGGCTCGTGCCGCCGGAGGAGTGGCTCGACATCATGCCGCAGATCTTCCACGTGCACGCGAAGTTCTACGACATCGGCGCCGACGGCGAAGAGCCCGCGATGGACATCCCGCGCATCGTGAAGCAGTTCGTGGAGGGCGGTTATCAGGGCTACCTCTCGAGCGAGTGGGAGGGGCACGCCTTCTCCGACCTCGGCGAGTCCGACCCGATCGATCTGGTCAAGAAGCAGCACACGCTGATGCGGCGCGCCATCGAAGAGACCGTCGCGCAGAGCCAGCCGGCCTGATCGCACACGCCCGAGAACGAGCCGATCACAAGGAGTGACATGACCGACACCGTCGTCGACGCATCCATCGCCGGACTGGCCGCCGAGGTGGCCAGGCTCCGTGAGCAGGTCGAGGACGCCCAGCGCCTCGCCCAGCGCGCGGAGGACCGGGGCCAGGTCGAGAACCTGTTCAACCGCTACATGTACCTGCACAACGCGTTCCAGGACGAGCAGATCATCCCGCTCTGGGTGAAGGAGGGTACCGAGGGCATCCGCGCGCGGTACACCAACGCCGGGCAGTACACCACGTGGGAGAGCGTCACGCGCTACCACCGCGACCGGCCGTCCCCGGTCGGAAAGCTCATCCTCCACGCCACCACGACCCCGGTCATCGAGGTCGCCGGCGACGGGCAGACCGCCAAGGGCGTGTGGCTGATGGCCGGTACCGAGTCGGGACTGACCGACCCGACGGTCGCGGAGGCGTTCCCCGACATGTACTCCCCGGACGAGGTGCTCGGCAAGAAGGTCTGGGCGCACTGGGTGTGGTGCAAGTACGCGATCGACTTCCTGAAGCAGGACGGCGAGTGGAAGTTCTGGAAGTTCCGCTGCTACGAGCTCGCCCGGGCCCCGTTCGAGGAGAACTGGGTGAGCTTCGGCCAGAAGAACCAGGGCGCCTTCGACCTCGACCTGATGTACTTCGGCGACGACGGCAAGCCCGTCTTCATGCCGCCGGCAGACCAGCCGGTGCCGGAGACGAATCACCCCTACAGCCCCGAGACCGTGCAGAAGCTCGAGCCCGTTCCGCCGGTGCCGCACGACCACTTCACCGACACCTTCGCCTAGGAGACATCATGGCCACTCACAACTCCCTCTTCTCCGAGAAGGACGTCCGGCGCACCGACGACGGGCTGGCGGTCTCGGTGCAGCTGCCCTGGTACCGCAGCCTCTGGCTCTCGGCGGTCGACGAGGTGGCGGCATCCGTCGACGGCGCTCCGGTGCCGACGGAGAACATCCGCTTCGCTCTCGGCGGCCGCGAATACCGGGTGGAGGAGCTGCCCGAGCAGTCCGACACCCTCTGGTTCGTCGCGGACCGTCCGGACGTGCTCATCCACCTCGACCATGTGCCGGCAGCCGGCGAGAAGATCACGGTCGAGGTCGTGCTCACCATGCGCCTGCTCTACATGCAGATCATGCCGGGCGAAGACGGCGGACCTGGCCGCTATGTGACCAACCGCGTTCCGGTGGAGCGGGAACTGGTGCTGGCATGACGCTCCGGGTGGCCATGATCGGCTACGGGTTCATGGGCGCCGCGCACTCGGTCGGGTGGCGGCAGGCGCCGCACGTGTTCTCCCTGCCGGAAGACGTGGAGATGGCGGTGATCGTCGGACGCAACGCCGAGGCGGTGGCGGATGCTGCCGCCCAGTGGGGCTGGGCCGAATCGGCGACCGACTGGCGCGAGGTGATCGCCCGCGACGACATCGACATCGTCGACATCGTGACGCCCGGCGACTCGCACGCAGAGATCGCGATCGCGGCATTGGAGGCGGGCAAGCACGTGCTCTGCGAGAAGCCGCTGGCGAACACCGTCGAAGAGGCCGAGGCCATGGCGGAAGCGGCCGCCCGCGCCGCCGCGCGCGGCGTCCGGTCGATGGTCGGCTTCACCTACCGTCGCGTCCCGGCGGTGACGTTCCTGCGGGATCTGATCGCACAGGGCGCGGTCGGCAGGATCGCGCACGTGCGCGCGGCATACCGTCAGGACTGGCTCGTCGACCCGGAGATGCCGCTGGCCTGGCGCTTGCAGAAGGAGCACGCGGGTTCGGGCGCGCTCGGGGACATCGGTGCCCACATCATCGACATGACGCAGTTCGTGACGGGCCTGGACGTGACCGCGGTGTCGGGCGTGCTCGACACGATCGTGAAGCAGCGTCCGCTGCAGGGATCCGGGTCGGGTCTGTCCGGGACCGCGGCAGACGGGGTGGGAGAGGTGACCGTGGACGACGTCGCCCTCTTCACCGGGCGGCTGTCCACCGGCGCCCTCGTCTCGTTCGAGGCCACGCGATTCGCCACCGGACGCAAGAACGACCTCTCGATCGAGGTGTCGGGCGACAAGGGCGCCCTTCGCTTCGATCTCGAGGACCTGAACACGCTGTGGTTCTACGACCGCACCGCACCCGAGACCACGCAGGGCTTCACCCGGATCCTCGTCACCGAGGCGCAGCATCCGTACGTCGCCGCCTGGTGGCCGGCCGGTCACATGCTCGGCTACGAACACGGGTTCAGCCACCAGGTCGTGGACCTCGTGACCGCGATCAGTGAGGGCGCCGACCCGCACCCGTCTTTCGCCGAGGGGTTGTCCGTGCAGCGCGTGCTGGCCGCCGTCGAGGAGAGCTCGCGGAGCGACTCGGGCTGGGTGCGCGTCGGTGCGCCGGTCGCGGCCGAGACGACCGCGGGATGACCCGTTGCCTCCGGCACACCGCCGGATAGGTTCATAGCAACACCA
>NZ_JAUZUR010000007.1:0-303916 GCF_031844125.1 Microbacterium sp. PRC9 | reverse complement strand
AGCTGGGCAACTTCACTATCTTATCCCGCCCGACCCGTCTGTCAAACCGACACGCCGTGACCTTCAGATGATCTGGCTTGTCGGCGACCGCGGTCTCCGAGGCAGGCACCCCATCCCGAACCCGCATGCGGGACGCTCGAAGGAGCGTTGAAGGAAGGGGGGTTGTTCTCCACTTGAGGGGGGTAAGGCTCTCGGCCTCTCCGCTTCCCTGTGGGGCGAACAAGTAATACTCTACGTGCGCTCCGGTGGCTCGTCGAATCGGCGCCGCGCCCCGGGCGTGTCGCACGCCCACACCCGCGGAATCACGCGGGACTCGTCGCTCCCGCGGTGCGTCGACTCGCACGCCCACACCCGCGGAATCACGCGGGACTCGTCGCTCCCGCGGTGCGTCGACGGAGTACCTGCACAACAGCGCACAGCACGATGGTGATCGCGCCCCACACTGCGCACGCCGGCGGAAGCACGCGATAGCCCAGGTGGGCGACGGTGAACTCCGCGTCGAGCGGGCCGAAGACGGTGAGTCCCCACACCCACGTCGCCAGCAGCATCACCGGCAGTGACACCCACCACACCCGGCGGACCCACGAGGGCATCACACGCGCAGCGGGTGCCTCGGGGTCCCGGCGCACCAGCCACACCAGCATCCAGATCCCGAGGATCGCCAGTCCGATCGCGCTCGAGCCGTGCTGCAGCCACTTGTAACCCGGGAGCGGTCCCCACTCGGACTCCAGTGCGGGGATCGCGGTCATCCCCCACCGACCCTCGTGGGTGAACAGGTCCCACACGATGTGGCTCACGACGCCGATCGTGAGCGAGAGGACGAGCAGCAGCATCCCGCTCCACGACACCCGCGCGGGTGATCCCGAGATCGCGAGCGTCTCGCGGAGGGCTGGGCCGGCGCCGGCATCCCACTCCCCCGGCAGCCGCGCCGCCAGCCACCGCGGCGAGAGCTCGCGCACCGCCGGCCGCAGCAGCAGACGCCAGACGAGGAGCAGCCCGAATGCCAGCACGATCGTGGCCGGCAGCCACCCGAACGCATGCGTGACGCCGTAGTGCAGCGGCAGTCCGCGGACGAACAGCGGCAGATCCGGCGCCATCGCGCCGATCGCGATCGCTGCGGGCACCAATGGCGTGCGCACGAACGGCAGCGCGACGACGGCGTGGCTCGGGGTGAACGGCATCCGTCAGCCGTCCATCCACTGAGCCACGCCGCTCGTCACCCGTCGTCAGCCGACGAACACGCCCGCGAGCGTCTTCTTGCCGCGCCGCAGCACCGAGACTCCGCCGGGGAGAGCGCCGGACACGGTCGCCGACTCGTCCTCGACCTTGGAGCCGTCGAGCGAGACACCGCCCTGGGCGATCGCCCGCCGGCCCTCCGAGAGGCTCGAGACGAGGCCGGTGTCGACCAGCGCCTGAACCACGTTCGTCCCCGAGGCGACGGTGGCGTTGGGCAGCTCTTCGAGCGCGTGACGCAGCGTGATCGCGTCGAGCGCGGCGAGGTCTCCCTGGCCGAACAAGGCCTCGGATGCGGCGATGACGGCGGCCGCAGCATCCGTCCCATGCACGAAAGCCGTGACCTCGAGAGCCAGGCGCTTCTGCGCGGCTCGGCGGAACGGCTCGTCGGCGACCAGGCGCTCGTAGTCCTCGATCTCGGCGCGCGTCAGGAACGTGAAGATCTTGAGCCGCTGGATCACATCGGCGTCGTCGGTGTTCAGCCAGAACTGGTACATGCGGTACGGGCTGCACATCGCGGCGTCGAGCCAGATCGCGTTGCCCTCGCTCTTGCCGAACTTCGTTCCGTCGCTGTTGGTGATCAGCGGCGTGCCGATCGCGTGCACCGACACACCCTCGACGCGGTGGATGAGGTCCGTGCCACTTGTGAGGTTGCCCCACTGGTCGCTGCCGCCGGTCTGCAGCACGCAGCCGTACTGACGGTAGAGCTCGAGGAAGTCCATCCCCTGCAGGATCTGGTAGCTGAACTCGGTGTAGCTGATGCCGGCCTCGGAGTTCAGGCGCGCCGCGACGGCGTCCTTCTTGAGCATCGTGCCGACGCGGTAGTGCTTGCCGATCTCGCGCAGGAAGTCGATCGCGCTCATCGGCGCGGTCCAGTCCAGGTTGTTGACGATGCGCGCGGCGTTGTCGCCCTCGAAGCTGAGGAACCGCTCCACCTGCGAGCGCAGGTAGCCGACCCACTCGGCCACCGTCTCGCGCGTGTTGAGCGTGCGCTCGGCGGACGGGCGCGGATCGCCGACGAGTCCGGTCGAGCCGCCGACGAGTCCGAGCGGCTTGTGGCCCGCGAGCTGCAGACGGCGCATCGTCAGAAGCTGCACGAGGTTTCCGAGGTGCAGACTCGGCGCGGTCGGGTCGAAGCCGCAGTAATACGTGATCGGGTCCCCGGCGAGAAGGGCGCGCAGCGCCTCCTGATCGGTGGACACATGCACGAGCCCACGCCACACGATCTCGTCCCACACGTTCTCGAACGTGGGGTCGATCGCGGGCGCAGTCGCGCTCACGACGGTTTCAGACACGCCCGCCAGGCTATCAGCGACGGATGCCTCGCCCCGCCCGCGAACGGTCGGCGCGGCGCTCCGCCCGCCTGATGGAAGACACACTTCCGCGTTTCAGCCTCTGGGCTAAGTGTTGAGGGTTTTTAGCTCACAGGCTTGTGATACTGAGGTCCTCAAGCTAAACTTTCCGCCACTTGAGCTCTCACGCATAAGGAATGCCCATGTTCGTGATCACCAGCGACCAGCGCGACAGCCGGAGCAGCGCAGACCTCGTACCTGCGGCTCTGGCATCCGTCCACGCGAAGGGACACCAGGGCCTCGCGCTCGCTCCGGAGCGGACCGCGGGCGACGAGATCCAGGTCGCGGTGGCCGACGCCGGAGCGCTGCTCGGGATCGTGCTCGACCTGACCCGCTCGGGTCGATGGAGCGTCGGGGTCGGTGCCGGAGAGGTGGAATCGCCGCTGCCTGACAGCGTCCGGGCCGCACGCGGCGAGGCCTTCGTGAACGCGCGCGATGCGGTCGAGCGCGCGAAGAAGGCCGCCACCCGCGTCGCGATCACCGCACCGGAGGGCGGGGCGGACGCCGAGGCGCTCGTGCGACTGCTGGTCGAGCTGCGCGACCGGCGCACTGCCGAGGGGTGGGAGATCTACGACCTGCTCGCCGAGGAGATCACGCAGCGCGAAGCCGCCGCGCGCCTCGGCATCTCGGAGGGCGCGGTCAGCCTGCGCGTGAAGTCGGCGGGGCTTCGGACCGAGGAGGCGGCGGTGCCCGCGCTCGTCCGCGTGCTCGCACGGCTGAGTCCGGGGCCCGTGCCAGACTGACGCCATGGTCTCCCCGGACGTGATCCTCGTCGCCGCGCTCACGATCTTCCTGTTCCTCGCGCTCTGCGGCGCACTCGTGCTGGTGGTGATCAGCCTCCGGAAGCCCTCGACCATCCCGCTGGTGGTCGCGGGCGTGCTCGTCGTCCTGTGCCTGCTCGCGGTGACGGTGTCCCCCATCAACGTGCCGCTGCTCCTCGGGCTGGGCATCGCCATGCTCGGCACCGCCCTCGGAGTGCTCGGCGGCAACCCGATCACACGGCGCATCCTCGAGATCGCGAGCCACGGGCGCGTCGAGGAGGGCGACAACGGCGGCATCCTCCTGCGCGCGCCGTCGCTGCCGGGAGCCGTCGCCGGCGAGGGCGCCGTCCGCGAGGTGATGCGCGGCGGCACCACGATCGGCTACCTCGAGCGGGTCGCAGTGACGCTCGGGATCATCGCCGGATTCCCCGAGGCGATCGCCGTGGTCGTGGCACTCAAGGGCATCGGCCGGTTCTCAGAGCTCGCGACCGCCGAGGCGCGCGAGCGCTTCATCATCGGCACGCTCTCGAGCCTCGTGTGGGCGTGCGTCGTCGCGGCCTTGGTGCGACTCGCCATCTGGTGATCGCGAGCGGCTTGCGCAGCTAAGGCTCAGAGTCCGAGTGCGTGCGCGGCGTCCTGCACGCGCTGGACCAGTTCGGCCCGCTGCTCGGCGACCCGCACGGGGGCCGTGCCGCCGACGCCGGTGCGGCTCGCGACCGAGCCCTCCACGCTCAGCACCTCGCGGACCTCGGGCGTGAGGTGCTCGGAGACGCCGGCGAGCTGAGCGTCGGAGACCTCGTGCAGTTCGAGGCCGTTCTCCTCGCACACACGGACCAGGTGCCCCGAGACCTCGTGAGCGTCGCGGAACGGGACGCCCCGCTTCACGAGCCACTCGGCGACGTCGGTCGCGAGCGAGAAACCCTGCGGAGCGAGCGCCGCCATGCGGTCGGTGTGGAAGCGCATGGTCGCGACCATGCCGGCGAACGCGGGCAGCACCGTCTCGAGGGTGCGGACGGAGTCGAACACCGGCTCCTTGTCCTCCTGCAGGTCGCGGTTGTACGCGAGCGGGAGAGCCTTGAGGGTCGCGAGCAGTCCGCTGAGGTTGCCGATGAGGCGGCCCGCCTTGCCGCGCGCGAGCTCGGCGATATCGGGGTTCTTCTTCTGCGGCATGATGCTCGAGCCGGTCGAGTAGCCGTCGTCGAGGGTCACGAAGCCGAACTCGCGCGTGTTCCAGAGGATGATCTCCTCCGCGAAGCGCGAGACATCGATGCCGATCATGGCCGTGACGAAGGCGAACTCGGCGACCACGTCGCGCGAGGACGTGCCGTCGAGAGAGTTCTCCGCCGGACGATCGAGCCCGAGCTCACGCGCTACGAGCTGCGGGTCGAGCCCGAGCGTCGAGCCGGCCAGGGCGCCGCCGCCGTAGGGCGACACCGCCGCGCGCGCCGACCAGTCGCGCAGACGCTCCAGGTCACGCACCAGCGGCCATGCGTGCGCCTGCAGGTGGTGCGCGAGGAGCACGGGCTGTGCGTGCTGCAAGTGGGTGCGGCCCGGCATGATCGCCTCGGGGTGGGCGTCGGCCTGGGCGACGAGTGCGTCGACGAGGCGGAGGATCTCGCGCGCGATCGTGCGCGAGTGGTCGAGCAGGTACATCCGCACGAGCGTCGCGATCTGGTCGTTGCGGCTGCGACCGGCGCGCAGCTTTCCGCCGAGCTCGGCGCCGACGACGCCGATCAGCGCCTGCTCGAGAGCGCCGTGGACGTCTTCATCGGATGCCGCGGGCCGAAGCGTCCCGTCGGTCACGCCCCGTGCGAGCTCATCGAGACCCTCGTGCATGGACTGCTCTTCGTCAGCCGTGAGGTACCCGGCCGCGGCCAGCGCCTTCGCGTGGGCGTGGGAGCCGGCGATGTCGTACAGCGCGAGATCCCAGTCGAAATGGGTCGATCGACTCAGCTCGGCGAGCGCCGGGGACGGCCCCGACGCGAAGCGGGCCCCCCACAGTGCGCCCTCGTTGGTCCCGCCGTCGCCCTTCGATTCACTCACCCGACCAGCCTACCGACGCGCCACCCGCCCGACCGCCGGTATGTCATCGTCGCCGACCGAGGTGCGGCATCCGTGCCGTCGCAATCGAGCGGCGCCGAGTCGGCCCTCCGCGCCGCCCACAGCGACCACAACGGCCGTCGAGCAGCCGTCGTCTGCTCCTCCACACCAGACCAGACGGGGTCGCTGTCCAGAGATACGTTCTGCCCGCGCCTTGCGGGACGCCACGCCAGGGACGATGACGATATGCCGCGCAAGCCCCGCCCCCTGCCCTCGTCGCTGGGTGACAGCTTCTCCGTCGCGGCGGCGAGGGCGGCGGGGCTGTCGTCGCGACGGCTTCGGAACGATGATCTCGACAAGCCTTTTCGCGGCGCACGAGCCCGGATGCCCGAGCCAGAGCCCTGGGTGCCTGACGAGGGCACTGCTGCACGGGAGGCGAGGCTGCTTCAGGCTGCCATCGTGAGCCGGGCGCGCGCGTACCAGTCGATCGCTCCGTCCCACGCCTTCCTCTGGTCCGTCACCGCAGCCGTGATCTGGAAGTTCCCTCTCCCTCGCCATGTTCTGCGGGCGGCGGCATCGACGCCACGAACGGATGCTGCGACCACGAGTGTCACGGGTGTGGAGCGTTCGCGGCCTCGTCCCGTCGATGCAGGCGTGTTTCATCCGCACCGGTCCTCGAAGGCGACCGGAGTGCGAGCGCGGCAGTTCCGCGCGGGAGTCACGGCCGTGACCGAGCGCGACGGCTTCCGGGTGACGGATGCCGCGACCACCTGGGCACACCTCGCCGAGCTGCTCACGGTGGACGAGCTCATCGCCGTGGGAGACGCCATCGTCCGTGTTCCCCGCGCGAGAGGCATGCGGCGCGGCCGCCCTTCGGATGCGCATGCGAGCATCGCCGCCCTCGAATCGGTCGCCGCTCAGCCGCGGCGGGGGGCCGCCAAGCTACGGGATGCGTTCTCGCAGATCCGGGTCGGGAGTTCATCGGCGCGGGAGACCGAGCTGCGGCTCGCGCTCATCCGAGCGGGACTCCCCGAACCCGAGCTCGATGTGGACGTGATCGCCTCGGACGGCACGCCGATCGGCTACACGGAACTCGCGTACGCGAAGTACCGGGTGCTGATCGAGTACGAGGGCGATCACCACCGCAGGGACGCCGCGCAATGGGAGCGGGACATCCTCAAACACGCGGCGTGCGCCGCTGAAGGGTGGGAGGTGCTCCGGATCACGTCGGCGCAGATGAAGCCCACCCCCGCGGCGGCGGTCTCCCGGGTGCGCACCGCACTCGCCCGCGCCGGCTGGCGCGGCTGATCACGCCCCGAACTCGCCGCCCCCTCGAGTCGGCCCGTGACGCCGCAACCGGCGCGCGGAACGACCACAGCGGCCAACCCGACCCGCCCCGCCTGCCCCGCCAGCCCAGACCCCGGACGCCGAGTCGGCCCGTGGCGCCGCAACCCGCGCGCGGAACGACCACAGCGGCCGACCCGCCCGCAGGTGTCGCGTCAGCGGGGAAACCGACCGGCGGGCACGGCGAAGCGCGAGGCCGAATCGAGCAGCGTCTCGAGCGGGCCGCGGCCGATGAGGAGCGCCCACGCGGTGCACAGGACGACGGTGCCGATGGCGAGCGGCCAGAAGGGCAGCAGCGCGCGGAAGCCGATGAGGTCGCCGACCCGGTCGAGCACCGCGGCGGCGACGGCGGCCCACACCAGGAGTTGCAGCGTGTACGCGGTCAGCGGCATCGCCCCTACGGCCCGCAACGGCAGCACCACCCACACGAGGAACGTGCGGCATGCGAGGAGACATAGCCCGAGGACGGCGAGTGCGAAGCCGCCGGAGCCGATCACCTCGAGCAGTCCGGTGGAGTGCGGGCGGACGGTCCAGAGCGCTCCGAGATACGTTGCCGCTTCGGCCTCGGGGTCTGCACCGGTCGCCGCCCCGAGCCCATATCCGAGCGCGGCGAGCAGGGTTCCGGTGATGACGAGCCACACCTGCACCCGCAGCCGAGTCACGCCGGCACGCGCGACGCCGAGGCCGGCCACGACGAACACGATCCAGGTCGTGAACGGGTAGTGCCACCCGAGTCCGAGCGACACCGGGCCGCCGATCGGGGTACGCCAGAACGGGAGCGCGTCGAGGACGATCTGGACGAACGGCAGGACCAGTGCCAGCCCCGCGGCGAGCGGCAGCAGCACACGCGCCCGCAGGGATGTCAGCGGCAGCGCCAGCAGGAACATGAGTGCATAGGCCGGAAGGATCACGAAGACGGGCACACCGGTGGCGATGAGCAGGATGCCGAGCACCCAGAGCAGTCCTGCCCGCACGGCGAGCCGCCCTCGCGCGGTGCTCATCGCATCGCCCGTGAGCGGCGCCCCCGCTCCGGTGACGAGGCCGATCGACACACCCGCGAGCGTCGCGAACAGGATCGACGACCGGCCCGAGACGACGGCGATCCAGGTATCGGGCTCGAGCACGTCGAAGGGCTCGGTGATCCAGAGCAGGTGCGCGGCGAACATTCCGAGCACCGCGAGACCGCGCGCGAGATCGACCCCGCCGATGCGCGCGGGACCGTTCAGACGCTCCCAGCGCGTGGCGAGCCAGCCGTCGGCGCGCGGCGCGGGGCGCTCGGTGTCACTCAGCTCTCGCCCGCTCACCGCCCAGGCGCTCTCAGTCCTGGCGGAGGAGCCAGACGAGCAGTGCCTTCTGGGCGTGGAGCCGGTTCTCGGCCTCGTCCCACACGACGCTCTGCGGACCGTCGATCACCTCGGCGTCGACCTCGTAGCCGCGGTCGGCGGGCAGGCAGTGGATGAAGATCGCGTCGTCCTTCGCGAGCCCCATGAGCTCCTGGGTCACCTTGTACCCGCCGAGGTCGCGGAGGCGCTCGAGCTTCTCCTCCTCCTTGCCCATGGACACCCACGTGTCGGTGACGATGACGTCGGCACCGGCCGCCGCCTCGTTGGCGTCGGTGTAGAGGGTGACCGAGCCGCCGGTCTCGGCCGCGCGGCGGTCGGCGTCGGCGATCACGTCATCGCGCGGGGCGTACGCCTCGGGGGACGCGACGCGCACATGCATGCCGGCGGTCACGCCGGCGAGCACGTACGAGTGGGCCATGTTCGACTTGCCGTCGCCGAAGAACGAGAGGGTGAGCCCGGCCAAGTCGCCCTTGTGCTCCTTGATGGTGAGCAGGTCGGCGAGCAGCTGGCACGGGTGGAAGTCGTCGCTCAACGCATTCACGACCGGCACACGTGTGCCCGCGGCCATCTGCTCGAGGCCCGCCTGCGCGTACGTGCGCCACACGATGGCCGCCACCTGGCGCTCGAGCACGCGGGCCGTGTCGGCCGGGGTCTCCTTGCCGCCGAGCTGGCTGTTCGCGGTCGAGATGATGAGCGGCGAGCCGCCGAGGTCGGCGATGCCGACCGCGAACGACACGCGCGTGCGGGTCGACGACTTGTCGAAGATGACCGCGACGGTCTGCGGACCCTCGAGGGGCTTGAGCTTCCACCGGTCCTTCTTGAGCGAGACCGCGAGGTCGAGGATCTCGTCCTGCTCGGCCTGCGTCAGATCGTCGTCGCGCAGCAGGTGGCGAGTCATGCGGGGACCTCCGTCGGGGTGTCGAGCACGAGCGCGTCCTCGACCGTGCGCAGCGTCGCGGTGAAGAGCTCGATGAACTCGTCGATCTCGACGTCGCCGATCGTGAGGGCGGGGACGAGGCGGATGGTCTCGTCGTTCGGCGCGTTGATGACGAGACCGTGCTCCTGCGCCGCGGCGACGAGCGCCTTCGAGACAGGATGCGTCAGCCCGATGCCGATCAAGAGGCCCGAGCCGCGGCATCCGTCGATCAGATCCGAATCGATTCCCTCGATCGCCGCGCGCAGCTGTGCACCGCGCTCCGCGGCGTTGCGCACCAGCTCCGCCCGCTCGATCTCGCCGAGGACGGCGCCCGCCACGGCGGTGCCGAGCGCGTTGCCGCCGAAGGTCGAGCCATGCGTGCCGGGGTAGAACAACTCGCTCGCAGCGCCGAAGGTGATGAGCGCGCCGATCGGGAAGCCACCGCCGATGCCCTTGGCGACGGTGATCGCGTCGGGGGTGATGCCCTCGTGCTGGAAGGCGAACCACTCCCCCGTGCGACCGGCGCCGGTCTGGATCTCGTCGATGATGAGGAGCGCACCGTGGCGCTCGGTGAGCTCGCGCGCCGCAGCGAGGTAACCCTCGGGAAGCGGGATCACGCCGGCCTCGCCCTTGACGGGCTCGACGAACAGGGCGGCGACGCGCTCGTCGATCGCGGCCTCGAGCGCCTCGACCGTCGAGTCGATGAACTCGACGCCCGGCGTCATCGGGAGGAAGGGCTCCTGCATGTACGGCTTGCCGGTGAGGGCGAGCGTGCCCATCGTGCGGCCGTGGAACGCGTCGGTGAGCGCGAGGATGCGCGGGCGCTCGGTGCCGCCATGGAGGCGGGCGAGCTTGAACGCCGCCTCGTTCGCCTCGGCGCCGGAGTTGCCGAAGTACACGCGGCCCTCGTCGCCGGTGCCGGCGAGGCGCTTCAGGGTCGCGGCCAGAGCGAGCTGCGGCGGAGTCGCGAAGTAGTTCGAGACGTGCGCCAGCGTCGCGGCCTGCGTGGCGATCGCATCGACGAACACCGGGTGTGCGTGGCCGAGCGAGTCGACCGCGATCCCCGCGAGGAAGTCGAGGTAGCGCTTGCCGTCGGCGTCCCACAAGTACGAGCCCTCGCCCCGCACGAACATCTGCATGCGAGCACCGAAGCTCTTCACGAGGTCGCGCCCCGCATCGTCCTGCCACGTCATCCGAGCACCACCTCTGTTCCGATTCCCTTGCTGGTGAAGATCTCCACGAGTACCGAGTGCGGCACCCGCCCGTCGATGATGGCCGCGGTCTCGACGCCGCCCTCGACCGCCTCCAGGCACGCCGCCATCTTCGGGATCATGCCCGACTCGAGCGTCGGCAGCATCGCCTTCAGCTCGGTCGACGTCAGGTGCGACACGAGCGAGTCGCGGTTGGGCCAGTCGGCATAGAGCCCCGCGACATCGGTGAGCACCACGAGCTTCGCCGCACCGAGTGCGACGGCGAGAGCGGATGCCGCGGCATCCGCGTTCACGTTCAGCGAGTGTCCCGGGTGGTCGAGGTCGGGGGCGATGCTCGAGACGACGGGGATGCGTCCCGCCTCGATCTGATCGAGCACCGGCTGCGGATCGACCTCGACGACGTCGCCGACGCGACCGAGGTCGTGCTCGACGCCCTCGATGACGACCCCGCGGCGGCGGCCGCCGAAGAGGCCGGCATCCTCACCGCTGAGCCCGGTCGCGACCGGGCCGTGCGCGTTGATCTTCGACACCAGCTGCGGGTTGATCTGACCGGTGAGCACCATGCGCACGACCGAGATCGCCTCGGTCGAGGTGACGCGGTAGCCGCCCTTGAACTCGCTCGGGATCGCGAGGCGGTCGAGCATCGACGAGATCTGCGGGCCACCGCCGTGCACCACGACGGGCTTCACCCCGACGTAGCGGAGGTAGGCGATGTCGGCGGCGAAGGCATCCTGCAGCTCCTCGCTCACCATCGCGTTGCCGCCGTACTTCACGACGACGATCTGGTCGCGGAAGCGCTTGAGCCAGGGCATCGACTCGATGAGGGTCACCGCCCAGGCGCTGGCTTCGCCGGGATCCGTCTCTTGCAGGTCGGTCATGAGGAGTACGCGCTGTTCTCGTGGACGTAGTCGTGGGTGAGGTCGTTGGTGAGGATCGTCGCCGTCGCCGCGCCGACCTTGAGGTCGATCACGAGATGGGTGGCACGCGGCGTGAGGTCGACCGCGTCGCGCGGGGCGTCGGGGCCTCCGGCGCTGCACACGCGTACGCCGTTCATCCACACGTCGACGTCGTACGGGTCGAACGCGGCCCCGGTCGTGCCGATCGCGGCCAGCACGCGCCCCCAGTTCGGGTCGTTGCCGAAGATCGCCGCCTTGAACAGGTTGTTGCGCGCGACCGAGCGCCCCACCTCGACGGCCTCGTCTTCGGAGGCCGCGTTGATGACCGCGATCGTGATGTCGTGGCTCGCCCCCTCGGCGTCGCCCTGCAGCTGCTGGGCGAGGTCCTGGCAGACCTCGGCGAGCGCCGCGGCGAACGCCTCGGGATCAGGAGTCTCTCCCGATGCCCCGCTCACCATGAGGGTCACCTGGTCGTTCGTCGACATGCAGCCGTCCGAGTCGAGCCGGTCGAAGGTGCGTCCGGTAGCCGCGCGCAGCGCGGCGTCCGCCTGCGCCGCGTCGAGCACCGCGTCGGTCGTGATCACGACGAGCATCGTCGCGAGGCCGGGTGCCAGCATCCCGGCGCCCTTCGCCATGCCGCCGATCGACCAGCCGTCGCCGGTGCGGGCCGAGCGCTTGGGCTTCGAATCCGTGGTCATGATCGCGAGGGATGCTGCCTCCCCGCCGTCGGCGGAGAGTTCGGCGATGCCCTGCTCGGTGCCGGCGAGCACCTTCGCGCGGAACACCTCGTCGCCGGTGCCGATGAGCCCCGTGGAGCACACCAGGATGTCGCCGGCGCTCACGTCGAGCAGCTCGGCGGCCTTCTCGGCCGTCTGATGCGTCGTCTGGAAGCCGAATGACCCCGTGAAGCAGTTCGCCCCGCCGGAGTTGAGGACGATCGCCTCGACCACGCCGTCGCGGATGACCTCCTGCGACCACAGGATCGGGTTCGCCTTCGCCCGGTTGCTCGTGAACACCGCGGCCCCGACCTTCAGCGGGCCGCGGTTGACGACGACCGCGACATCGGGCTTGCCGGTCGACTTGAGGCCGACGGCGACGCCTGCCGCCTCGAAACCCTGGGGCGCGGTGACGCTCACGGCGCGACTCCGTTCACGGTCAGCGCGGTGCCCTCGGCGAGCCCCAGCGCGATGTTCATGGACTGCACGGCGGCTCCGGCCGTGCCCTTGACGAGGTTGTCGACCGCCGTGACGACCGTCACGCGGTTCGCGGCGCGGTCGATGGCGAGGCCCATCAGCGCGGTGTTCGCACCCAGGACGTCGGCGGTGCGCGGGAAGTGGCCCGCCGGCAGCAGCTGCACGAATGTCTCGTCGCCGTACGCGGACTCCCACGCGGCGCGGATCTCGTCGTCCGTCGCGCCCGGCGCGATCGGCGCCGTCGACGTCGCCAGGATCCCCCGCGACATCGGCACCAGGACCGGGGTGAACGAGATGCGGATTCCTTCGTCGGCGGTCGTGCCGGGAGCGGCGCCCGCGGCGCGCGCCGCGGCGAGCGCCTGGCGGATCTCGGGGATGTGCCGGTGCGAGCCGCCCACCGCGTAGGGGTTCGCGGACCCCAGGATCTCGGCGGCGAGCAGGTTCGTCTTGAGGCTCTTCCCGGCACCCGAAGGACCGACGGCGAGCACCGTCACGATGTCAGACGGATCGATGACACCTGCGGCCACGCCTGGCGCGAGGCTCAGGCTCACGGTGGAGGCGTTGCAGCCGGGTGCGGCGATGCGGGAGGCTCCGACCAGCCGCTCGCGCTGCTTCGAACCCGCCACCGGAAGCTCGGGAACGCCGTAGACCCAGGGGTCGTGGAAGTCGCCGCCGTAGAAGCGATCCCAGTCGGCGACCGACTCGAGGCGATGATCGGCGCCCGCGTCGATGACCAGCGCGGTGTCGCCGAGGGCGTCGGTGTACTGCCCGGACTGGCCGTGCGGCAACGCCAGGAAGACGATGTCGTGGCCGGCGAGGACCTCGGGCGAGGTCTCGGCGAGGGTCAGGTGCGCGAGCGAGCGCAGGTGGGGCTGATGCTGGATGAGCGGCTGTCCCGCGTTGGAGTGCGCGGTCACGGTGCGGATCTCGACGTCGGGATGCGCGGCGAGGATCCGCAGGATCTCGCCGCCCGCATAGCCGGATGCGCCGGAGACGGCGACCGAATATGTCATGGATTCCACCTTAGAGTCTGGGGCTGAGGGCCGGAGACGGCGACGCCCACTCGCGACGGTCCATGACAGGACGGCGTGCGGGGTCGCCTAGAGTCGGCGCTCGCCCAGACGGCGTCGGCGCGCGGGAGCGGCGCTCGGAACGAGCGTCGAGGGTCCCTGGGGCGCCGAAGGCATGCGCCGACGATAGCCGCCGGGTCGAGGCATCCGCAAATCGCGGTCGTCATGTTGCCCCTTGACGCAAAGTACTTTGCGCTGCAAACTACTTTGCATGAACGAGAAACTCGATGCCGCGAACGATCCGCGAGAGATGCTCGACCTCATCGACACGACACGTCGTGAGGCCGTCCGTCATATCACGGGTCGCTACGCCGGGCTGCTGGTGCTCTGGGCGATCGCCTGGGGCGTCGGGTTCGCCGCACTCTGGCTGACCCGCGGGGTCGGAGGCGTCGACCTCCTCCCCACCGCTGTCGGCTGGTGGATCTTCGCGGGTGCGCTCGTCATCGCGATCGTGTGGTCCGCTGTCGTCGGCATCCGCGCGGGCAGCGACGGGATCCGCGGGCGCAGCCAGCTGCAGGGCGCCTTGTACGGGTGCTCCTGGACGATCGTGATGGTGGCGGCATGGGCGCTGATCTCGGGGCTGCAGAGTAACGGCCTGTCGCAGGAGCTCTCGCAGCTGCTGTACCCGAGCCTCTACATCTTCCTGGTGGGCGTGCTCTATCTGTCGGGTGGCGCCCTCTGGCGCGCGGTGCCGATGTACATCCTGGGCGGCTTGCTCATCGTGATCGCCGTGATCGGGCTCTTCTTCGGTGCGCCGACCCACTTCCTCGTCTACGCGATCGCCGGCCCCGTCGCGATGCTCATCGTGGCCGCGCTCATGTACTGGGGGCCGGTCGCACCCAGTGCCGCGGAGCGGTCATGAACGAACTCGACCCCGTCATCCACGCGCCGGCACGCCTGAGGATCATGACAACGCTGGCCGAGGTGCTCGAGGACGGCGACGCGATCACCTTCCCGGCGCTGCAGAAGCTCCTGGGCATGACCGCGGGCAACCTCACCACACATCTCGCCAAGCTGTCGGATGCCGGCTACGTCGAGGTCGCGAAGTCGTTCGCCGGCCGCAAGCCCGTCACCGAGATCACGTTGACCCATGCCGGGCGCGGAGCGTTCCGCTCCTACCGCTCGCAGTTGCTCGCACTCCTCGGAGGATCCGCATGACCGCAGTGGTCCACACCGAAGCCCTCACACGGCGCTTCGGCGACACCGTCGCCCTCGACGCTGTCACGCTCGACATCCACGCCGGCGAGTGCGTCGGCCTCCTCGGTCCCAACGGGGCCGGCAAGACGACCTTCCTCTCCCTCATCGAGGGGCTGCGGTTGCCGACAGCCGGCGTCGTGCGCCTCTTCGACGGCGATCCGCAGACGCCGGCGAGTCGCTCCCGCCTCGGATCCACGCCGCAGGCCACCGCGCTGCCGGAGGCGCTCAAGGTGCGGGAGGTCCTGCGGTTCGTCGCATCCCACTACCCTTCCCCGGGGCCGGTGGATCGCGTCATCGCGGAGTTCGACCTCGAGCCGCTCCTGGCGAAGCAGTGCGGGGCGCTCTCGGGAGGCCAGCAGCGTCGCGTCGCGGTCGCCCTCGCCTTCGTCGGCGACCCCGAGCTCGTCCTCCTCGACGAGCCCACCACCGGTCTCGATGTCGACGCCCGGCGTGCCCTCTGGGATGCCGTGCGCACCCGCCATCGCGAAGGCACCGCCGTCGTGGTGACGAGCCATCATCTCGAGGAGATCGAGCAGCTGGCCGAGCGCGTCGTCGTCATCGACCACGGCGCGGTGCGGGCCGACGACACGCTCGCCGCCGTGGTCGCGGGTGTCGCCCGCCGACGGGTGACGCTGCGCGGGGTCACTGCCGAAGGCGTCCTCGCGCTCGATCCCGACGCGACCGTCACCACGGACCCGGACGACGGCGTCGTGACCGCCGTCGTCTCGGACTCCGACGCGCTCATCCGGGCGCTCGTCGCGTCCGGCGCCCCGTTCACCGATCTGACGGTGCGCGGGGCATCCCTCGAAGAGGCATTCCTCACGATCACGAAGGGAGCGATGGTCTGATGTCCACGCTCACGCTCGCCGCGGTCCACACGAAGTACAACCTGCTGGAGACCATGCGTGTGCCGATCGCCGTGATCGGATCCCTCGTCTTCCCGACGCTCGCGTTCTGCCTGTTCGTCCTGCCGCAGCGCATGGTCGTCGACGAACCTGATTTCGCGACGGCCGCCATCGCATCGATGGTCGTGTTCGCTTTCATGTCGGCGAGCCTGTTCAGTATCGGCCTCGACATGGCCGAGCAGCGCTCGAAGCCCTGGTGGCCGTATCTGCGCACGCTCCCGGGCTCGCCGGCGGCGCGCCTCATCGGCCTCATGTCGGCGACTCTCATCATCTCGATCCTCGCGATGATCCCGCTCCTGATCGTCGGCGGCAGCCTCACCTCGGCCGCCGTCCAGCCCGGGGAGCTGTTCGCGGCGATCGGGCTTGCGATCCTCACGGCCGTGCCCTCGGCACTGCTCGGGACGATCATCGGCACGACCGCCGGACCCAAGGCCGCGATCGCCATCACCCAGGTGGCGATGTTCCTCCTCGCGTTCGGCGGCGGACTGTTCCTCCCCCCGATCCTGTTCCCCGAGTGGCTCGACCTCGCCTCGAAGTTCCTGTGGGTGCGCGAGGCCCGTGAGATCGTCATCGCCGCCGCCCTCGGCCAGAGCGCGCCGCTGTGGGCGGTGGTCGGGATCCTCGCGTGGACGCTGGTGCTGGGCGCCTTGGCGGTGTGGCTGTACCGCCGCGACGAGGGGCGCCGCTACCGCTGAAGCTCGCCGAGCAGCGCCAGTTCGTCGGGCCGGGTCAGCCCGGCCCGACGATCGCGGCCGAGGCCCCGGGCGCGCTCGTCGGCGAGCGCGCGGTCCAGGGTCTCGCGCAACGGACGGAGCCGGCCGCCGAGCAGGTGGTAGGCGGCGTTCGAGCGGGTCCAGAACCCCGGCATGTCGGCCGGCAGCCAGAGCGGCAGCGACCGCGCACCCATCCAGTAGGCGACCTCGTGCGCCACGAGCCACTCGTCGTCGGCCGCGGCGAGCGCGCCGGTGTGCCCGGCGACCTCACGCGCGTCCGCGAAGAGCCGGTCGAAGGCGACCGGATCGCCGACGGCGTTCACCACACCCGTCCATCGCTCGCGGCCGACGGCCCGCACGAACTCCGCGAGGTCGTCGACATCGATCACCTGTGCTCCGCGATCGGCGGTGTCGGGCACGAGCACGTCGTCCGATCCGGCGAGAGCGAAGCGGCCCACCCAGTATCCGAACCGATCGGTCGGGTCACCGGGCCCCACGATGAGCCCCGGACGCACGATCGCCGCGCGGAACCCGAGGGTGGAGCGGACGGATGCCTCGGCCCGCACCTTCGCGCGACCGTAGTCCTCGTCTTCGTCGGGGCCGGCGGGCGTCAGCAGCTCGGCGGTCTCGTCGGCGCCGGGCACGTCGTCGGAGGCGTACACGGACACTGTCGAGATGTACGTCCAGTGGCGCGCGCGCTCCCCCAGCGCCGCGACCGCGGCGGCGACGTGCACCGGGTTCGACGACACGTCGACGACCTCGTCCCACTCGCGCCGGGCGACCTCGTCGTACGCGTCCGGGTCGTTGCGGTCGGCGACGACGAGCGTCGTCCCGTACGGCGCATCGCGTCCCCCTCGGGCGAGGCAGGTGACGGCGGCTCCGGCATCCGCCCACCGCTCGGCGATCCGCCCGCTCAGCCAGCCCGTCCCGCCCAGCACCAGTACGTCGGTCATGGCTCCACCCAACCAGACGGGCCGGGTCGAGGCATCCCTCTCCGCCGACGGCAGAACGTCAGACGCGGCTGCGGAGGAAGGCCGTCACGCGCTCCCAGGCGTCGGCCGCGTCGGTCCGGTTGTACCGACGGCCGGTGTCGTTGAAGAACGCATGGGCCGAGTCGGGGTACACCACGGCCGTGAAGTCGACGCCCGCCTCGGCCATGGCCTCGGTCACCGCCGGGAGCGCGTCGATGAGCGCGGGGTCGTGCTGCCCGTATATCGCCAGGACCGGCGCGGAGATGTCGGCGATGCGGTCCACCGACGGCGCCGTGCCGTAGAACGGTGCGACGGCGCGCACGCGGTCGTCGTGCGCGGCGAGCAGGAACGAGTACGTCCCGCCGAAGCAGAAGCCGGTCGCGGCGATCCGGTCGTCGACCCCGGGCTGCTCGGCGAGCCAGTCGACCACGGCGCGGAGCGCGGCGACCGCCCAGACGGCGTACTCGGGCGCGCGCATTCCCGACAACGCCTCGCGCATACGCGGCTGTGCCGCGGTGCGGGCCTCCTCGTCGTCGCTGTTCACCAGCGCGAAGAGCTCCTCACCGAGCGCGGGGGCGACGCCGCCATGGGTCAGGATGTCTGGCGCGGCGACCAGCCACCCTTCGGCGGCGAAGCGGTCGGCCACGTCGGTGATGTGGCCGACCAGACCCCAGATCTCGTGGATGAGCACGAGGCCGCCGATCGGGTCGCCGGTGGGGCGAGCGACGTAGGCGTCGATGACCTCGCCGCCGGCGAGCGGCACCGTGATCACCTCGGGCATGGGGCCACCTCCGATACGGATGCTACTCGCGCAGTGTCGCCCCGAAACGCTCGGTCGCGACGGCCACCCCCGCGAGCTTCGCCTCGGTCGCCTCGGCGGCCGTGAGCGTGCGGTCAGGGGCGCGGAATCGGAGCGCGAAGGTGAGGCTCTTCTCGCCCTCGGGAACGCCCTGCCCGCGATAGTCGTCGACCAGGCGCACCGACTCGAGGAGGTCGCCGGCGCCCGAGACGAGCGCTCCGCGCACCTCGGCGGCCGGGACGTCGGCGCCGAGCACGAGCGACACGTCCTGCGTCGCGGCCGGGAAGCCCGACAGCGAAGCGGCGACGACCTTGTCCCCCGCAAGCGAGAGGACGAGGTCGAGATCGAGCTCCGCGACGATGACGCGACCGGGAAGATCGGATGCCTCGGCCACCGCCGGCAGCAGCTCGCCGACGTAGCCGACCTCGGCGCCGTCGACGGAGAGCACACCGGTGCGGCCCGGGTGCAGCGCGGCGCGCTGCCCCTGAGCGACATCGATCGTGACGCCCGCGGCGGCCGCGATCGTGCGGACCGCATCGAGCGCGTCGGCGAGATCCGCGGTCACCGGCGCGATGCCGGGCTGCTTGGCGACGAGGCTGCCTGCGAGCAGCACGGCGACGTGGCGGTGCTGCGGCGGGATCGAAGCGTCGAGCTCGGCGAGGGTCGCGGCATCCGGTCGCACTGCCAGCGGCGGTACGAACGACGTTCCGTACTGCACGCCGGCCGTCGGGAGGAAGACGACGCCGGTCTCGAAGAGCGACAGGTCGGTGAAGCCGCGCGACACGTTGCGGTGCGCGACCTGGAGGAGGCCGGGCACGAGCGAGCGGCGCAGGAACGGCGCCTGCCCGTCCAGCGGGTTGGCCAGCTTGACGCTGGGCAGGTGATCTCCCGACGCAGAGCCGTGGAGGTCGTTCTGCTCCTCGGTGGTGAACCCGAACGACGGCGTCTCGACGAAGCCCGCAGCGGCGAGCGCGTTCGCGACGCGACGTCGGCCCTGCTGCGCGGCGGTGAGACCACGGCCCGACGGCGGAAGGGGCAGCACCGACGGGATGCGGTCATACCCCTCGATGCGGGCGACCTCCTCGGCGAGCGTCCACTTGTCGGTGAGGTCCGGGCGCCACGACGGCGGGATGACCTGCCATCCTTCGCTGCCCTCGGCGCCGACGACCTCGCAGCCGATGAGCCGCAGCGCTGCCTCGATCTGGCCCGGCGTGTAGTCGACGCCGATGAGGCGCTGCACGAACGTCGGCGGCAGCTCGATGCCGGGGATGAACACCTCGGCGAACAGGGCAGCGCCGTACGCGTCGTCGCTGGTGCCGCCGGCGTACTCGACCATGAGGTCGGCCACGCGACGCGCGGCGACGAAGGGCACGAGAGGGTCGACGCCGCGCTCGAAGCGGCGGGATGCCTCGCTCGGCAGCTTGTGCCGTCGGGCGGTGCGCGCGATCGACACGGTGTCGAACGTCGCGGCCTCGATGAGCACGTTGCGGGTCGCTTCGCCCATCTCGGTGGTGCCGCCGCCCATGACGCCGGCGAGGCCGATCGGTCCCGAGTCGTCGGTGATGAGCAGGTCTTCGGGGTCGAGCGTGCGGACCTTGCCGTCGAGCGTCTCGAGCTTCTCGCCGGGCGTCGCACGGCGCACGGTGATGCCGCCCTGGAGCTTGTCGAGGTCGTAGCCGTGGATCGGCTGGCCGAGCTCGAGCATCACGTAGTTGGTGATGTCGATGAGGATGCCGAGCGACCGGATGCCCGCGAGCGACAGGCGCGAGATCATCCACGCGGGGGTCGGCTTCGTGGGGTCGACGTCGCGCACGACCCGGGCCACGAACTCGGTCACGCCCGCGCGGCCGCGGATCGGGGCGAGGTCGTCGGCGCTCACGGGGAAGCCGGCGCCCGGCGCGACGTCCTCCCACGTGCGATCTGCCGGGTCGCGGAACGCGGCACCGGTGGAGTGCGAGTACTCACGGGCGACACCGCGGATCGACAGCGCGTAGCCGCGGTCGGGCGTGACGTTGATCTCGACCGCGACGTCGTCGAGGCCGAGCAGGGAGATCGCATCCGTGCCGACGGGTGCGTCGATGCCGAGTTCGACGAGCCGGAGGATGCCGTTGTGCTCGTCGCCGAGCCCCAGTTCGCGGGCGGAGGCGATCATACCGTCCGACACGTGGCCGTAGGTCTTGCGCGCGGCGATCGGGAACGGGCCGGGGAGCACCGCGCCGGGAAGGGTCACGACGACCTTGTCGCCGACGAAGAAGTTGCGGGCACCGCACACGACGCCGTGCACCGCGTCGCCGCCGTCCGCGGCGGTCTCACCGTCGGGCGCGACGCGCACCTGGCACCAGCGGATCGTCTTGCCGTTGGACTGCGGCTCCTCGACGAACTCGAGGACCTCACCCACGACGATCGGACCCTGCAGCTCGAAGCGGTGGACGTCCTCCTCTTCGAAACCGACGCGCACGAGCGCCGCGAGGACGTCCTCGGGCGCGGCATCCGCGGGGACGTCGACGTACTCACGAAGCCATGAGAGCGGGACGCGCATCAGACCACCATTCCGAACTGCTCGCTGAAGCGGACATCGCCCTCGGCCATGTCGCGCATGTCCTGAACGTCGCTGCGGAACATGAGGGTCCGCTCGATGCCCATGCCGAACGCGAAGCCCGAGTACTCCTCCGGGTCGATCCCCGCCGCGCGCAGCACGTTCGGGTTGATCATTCCGCAGCCGCCCCACTCGATCCATCGGGCACCGCCCTTGAAGGTGGGGTGCCACAGGTCGAGCTCGGCCGACGGCTCCGTGAACGGGAAGAAGTTCGCGCGGAAGCGGGTCTTCGCCTCGGCGCCGAACAGCACCTTGGCGGCGTGGTCGAGCGTGCCCTTGAGGTGCGCCATCGTGATGCCCTTGTCGACGACGATGCCCTCGAACTGGGTGAAGACGGGCAGGTGGGTCGCGTCGAACTCATCGGTGCGGTACACACGCCCGGGGCACAGGACGTACAGCGGCAGGTCGCGCTCGAGCATCGAGCGCACCTGCACGGGGCTCGTGTGCGTGCGCATGACGAGGTGACGCTCCACCGGGTCGACGAAGAACGTGTCCTGCATCTGGCGCGCAGGGTGGTCGACGTCGAAGTTGAGGGCGTCGAAGTTGAACCACTCGTGCTCGAGCTCGGGACCCTCTGCGATCTCCCAGCCCATCCCGACGAAGATGTCGGCGATCTGCTCCTGCAGGAGGGAGATCGGATGCCGCGCCCCGACGCGCGCGCGAGCCGCGAGCGCCGTGATGTCGACGCGCTCCGCCTCGAGCTTCGCGGCGGTCTCGGCCGCGGCGAGCTCCTCCTCGCGGGCGGCGAACGCCTGGTTCACCCGGCCGCGGGCCTGACCGACGAGCTTGCCGAACTCGGCCTTCTTGTCGTTCGGCACATCGCGCAGCCGCGCGTTGAGCTTCGCCAGCGGCGAGCCCTCCGCGGAGTGCGCGGAGCGCGCGGCCTTGAGCGCTGCGGTGTCGCCCGCGGCCGCGATGGCCCCGAGGGCGGCGTCGACGGCGGCGTTCACCGCCTCAGGCGTGATCTCGGTGGTTTCGGGAGCGTCGGACACGAGAGACGAGTCTACCGACGGTGGATGCGCGGTCCGGTCGTGCGCCCGTTCCGCTACCGCGCGTCCGGTCCTTCGGAGGCGGTGTCCGCCTTCGCCTCGACGTGCAGGAGGGTCGCGGGGTTCGTGGGGTCCTCGACGAACCTGCCGCGACCGCCCTTACGGCCGCCACTGGCCGTGCGGCGTGCGAGCCAACGCGCGAACCACGACAGCAGCAGGTTGATCGTCAGGTAGATCGCGAGCGTGACGACGAACAGCGAGAACAGGTAGCGGTTGCCGTAGAAGCTGCCCAGGTTGTTGATGTTGTTCCGGATGATCTCGTTGTAGCCGACGATGTAGCCGAGTGATGTGTCCTTCAGCAGCACGACCAGCTGCGCGACGATGATCGGCAGCATCTGCCGGAACGCCTGCGGGAACTCCACGAGCATCTTCGACTGGAACTCGCGCATGCCCACGCTGAGGGCCGCCTCGCGCTGGCCCTTCGGCAGCGCGGCAAGGCCGGCGCGCAGGATCTCGCCGATCAGCGTGCCGTTGTAGAGGATGAGCGCGATGACGACGGCCCAGAAGGCTCCCGTGGAAGCGACGAGGAGGATGAACAGCATCATCAACAGCACCGGCATGCCGCGGAAGAATTCGATGACCCACGCCGTCGGGATGCGCACCCACGGGATGAGCGAGCTGCGCAGCAGCGAGAGCAGGATGCCGAGCGCGATCGCGCCCACTGCGGCCACCGCAGCCGCCTGCAGCGTCGCCACGATGCCCTCGGCGATGAAGCCCCACACCGCGGGATCGGTGAAGATGTTCCACCGCGACCCGTCGAACATGCCGGGGAGGTTGATGCCGCCGGATGTGCGCGGGGCGGCGAGGGTCATGATGACCCACACCGCCGCGCCGAGGATCAGCAGCCCCGCGACGATCGAGAAGATGAGCGACAGCCGTCGCGCCCGAGGGCCCGGGGCATCGAACAGAACGCTCGCGCCGGTCATCGCCGCACCACCCAACGCTTCTCGAGCTGCCCGGCCAGGAAGCCGAGCGGCACCGTGATCACGAGATAGAGGGCGGCCGCGGTCAGCAGGATCTGGATCACGATGTTCCCGTTGTCGTTGGCGAGCTGACGCGTCGTCGCGAACAGCTCGACCACGAAGAATCCGCCGGCCACCGACGTGTTCTTGGTGAGGGCGATGAACACGTTGATGAGCGGCGGGATGGTCATGCGGAAGGCCTGCGGGAGGACGACGAGCGAGACCGTCTGTCCGAACCCGAGACCGATGCTTCGGGCGGCCTCGGCCTGCCCGACGGGGACGCCGTTGATCCCCGATCGCAGCGCCTCTGCCACGAAGGGCGATGTGTAGTACGTCAGCGCGATGAACGCGAGGATGAGGTACGGCAGCCGGACGCCGAGCATGGGCATCACGAACGCCGTGAAGATGAAGACCAGCGTCAGCGGGGTGTTCCGCGCGATCTCGGTCCAGAACGCGGCGAAGACGCGCAGCGCCCCGACCGGAGAGATGCGCATCGCCGCGATGAGCGTGCCCAGCACGAGCGCGCTCACGCCCGACACCGCGAGCAGGATGAGCGTCACGCGGAAGCCTTCGAGGAAGGTCGGCATCAGCGACCAGAGCTGCTCCATGCGCCTCTTTTCGGGAACGGGATCCGGGGATCGGATGCCTCGGGTCGACGCGTACGGCCGACCCGAGGCATCCGTCTTCGATCAGTAGCGGTCGGGTGTCGGCGGCTCGACGAACGGCAGCACCGTTCCGGCCGTCGCGTTCCACGCCTCTTCGTAGCGACCGTCCTCGTACGCCTTCTCCAGCACGTCGTTGATCCACATGCGGAAGTCGGTGTCTTCGAGGGCGAGGCCGATACCGTAGGGCTCCTCGGTGAACGGCTCGCCGACGACCTTGAACTCGCCCTCGTTCTGGGCCGCGAGGCCCGCGAGGATCACGTTGTCGGTCGACACTGCGACGACGGCGCCGCTGCGCAGCGGCTCGAGGCAGTTCGAGTACGTGTCGGTGAGAACCGGCTCGGCGCCGATTTCGGCGAGCTTCGCCGCCGGAGTCGAACCCGTCACCGAGCAGACCGGCTGGCCGACGAGGTCGTCCTCGCTCTTGATGTCGTCGTTGTCAGCGAGCACCAGGATCGATTGACCCGCCATGTAATACGGTCCGGCGAAGGAGACGACCTCCTTGCGCTTGTCGTTGATCGTGTACGTGGCCACGACGATGTCGACCTCACCGTTCTGGATGAACGGCTCGCGGTTGGCCGACACGGCCTCCTTCCACTCGATGTCCTCCTCGGCGATGCCGAGCTCGGACGCGATGATCTTGCCGATCTCGACGTCGAAGCCCTCCGGCCCATTGGGACCGTTGAGTCCGAACAGCGGCTGGTCGAACTTCGTGCCGATCGTGATCGTGCCCGCCTCTGCGAGCTCGGCCATCGTCGTCCCGGCCTCGAACGTGGGCGCGGGCTCAGGGGCTGTCGTCTCCTCGCCGGCCGGCGTGCCGCCGGAGGCGCACGCCGACAGCGCCAGCGCGCCGGCGGCCGCCAGCGCGATGAGCGGAAGTCGCATTCGCTTCATGTCTTCGTCCTTTGCTGTGAACGGACCGCTCGTGACGGTCCTCTCGGATCCCGACCCGCGTGGGGAGGCGGACGGGAGTGTGTCTCAGTGCTCGAGGATCTTGGACAGGAAGTCCTTCGCCCTCTCGCTCTGCGGATTCGTGAAGAACTCGTCGGGCGTCGCCTCCTCGACGATCGCGCCGTCGGCCATGAAGAGCACACGATCGGCCGCCTTGCGCGCGAAGCCCATCTCGTGGGTGACGACGATCATCGTCATGCCATCGGATGCGAGGCCGATCATGACGTCGAGGACCTCGTTGATCATCTCGGGGTCGAGCGCGCTGGTCGGCTCGTCCATGAGGATGAGCTTCGGGTTCATCGCCAGTGATCGGGCGATCGCGACGCGCTGCTGCTGCCCGCCCGACAGCTGGTTCGGCATCTTCTTCGCCTGATTGGCCACGCCGACGCGGTCGAGCAGCTGCATCGCTTTCTGGTCGGCTTCCTTCTTCTTCAGCCCCCGCACGCGGATCGGCCCGAGGGTGACGTTCTCGAGCACCGTCTTGTGGGCGAACAGATTGAAGGACTGGAACACCATGCCGACATCGGCGCGCAGATGGGCGAGCGCCTTGCCCTCTTCCGGGAGGGGCACCCCGTCGATCGTGATCCTGCCGGAGTCGATCGTCTCGAGCCGGTTGATCGCGCGGCACAGCGTGGACTTGCCGGATCCGGATGGGCCGATGACCACGACGACCTCGCCGCGGTTCACCACGGTGTTGATGTCCTTCAGGACGTGGAGATCGCCGAAGTGCTTGTCGACGTGGTCGACGACGACGAGCGGCTCACCGCGACGGACGTTGATGTTCGAAGTCCGGGGCGCCGGCGCCGGGGCATCAGGTGTCGCCATTCCCTCACACTAGGGGCGAGTCACGACACTCGGCCAGAGGCTCGATCGAGCCTTTACCGTTCCGTAACAGGGTCGGAACCGTAACGGCTCAGCGTGCCGCGCGCTGCGCGAAGGCGGTCTCGTACAGGCAGACGCTGGCCGCGGTGGCCAGGTTCAGCGACTCGGCCGCGCCGTAGATGGGCAGGCGGAGTGACAAGTCGGCGAGCGCCAGGGCATCCTCCTCGAGGCCGCGGGCCTCGTTTCCGAACAGCCACGCCGTAGGCCCCGCGAGCACGTCCCGGGACTCGAGGAAGTCCCCTCCGCCGACGTCCGCCGCGATCACGCGCACACCCGCCGCGTGCGCCTTCTCGACCGCCGTCGAGAGATCGACGCCGACCGCGACCGGAACGTGGAAGAGCGAGCCGGTGGTGGCGCGCACGACCTTCGGGTTGTAGGGGTCCACGGTGCGGCCGGTGAGGATGACGGCGTCCGCGCCGGCGGCGTCGGCCGCACGGATGATCGTGCCAAGGTTGCCCGGGTCGCGCACCTCCTCGCAGATCGCGACGAGGCGCGGCGAAGCGGCGAAGATCTCGCGCACCGACGTCGGCGACTGGCGGGCGACAGCCACGATCCCCTGCGGGGTCACCGTGTCGGCCATCGCGTCCAGCACGGCCTCGGTCGTGTAGACGACCTCGAGTCCGGCGTCCTTCGCGGCGTCGCGCACGTCGGTGTGCTTCTCGAGCGCGGTGGGCGTGGCGAAGATCTCGACGAGGGTGTCGGGCCGGTACGCCAGCGCCTCGCGGGCGGCTTGCGGACCCTCCAGCAGGAAGAGGCCGGTCTCCTGGCGGGCGCTCCGCTTCGTCAGCTTCGCGACGGCGCGGACACGCGGAGAGCGAGGGTTCTCGAGCACGGGATCAGTCTAGAGTCGCGGCTGGGCCCACGCGCCCCGAGACTCCGGACGGCGCGCCAGCGGCGCCTGGAGAGGGCGTGGGGACCCGTCTGCGCACGAGTTTCTCGCCGCCTGCCGCCGCGTGAGCATGCGAAAGGGGCGCCCTCCGTGAGGAGGACGCCCCTTTCGAGACAACGGATGCCGAGGTCAGGCGCTCTTGGGAGCGTTGACGTTCTCGGGCAGCGCCTTCTTGGCGGTCTGGACGAGCGACGCGAACGTCTTGGGCTCGTTCACCGCGAGCTCGGCGAGCATACGGCGGTCGACCTGCACACCCGCGAGGCCGAGGCCCTGGATGAAGCGGTTGTACGTGATGCCGTTCTGACGGGCAGCCGCGTTGATGCGCTGGATCCACAGGCGGCGGAAGTCGCCTTTGCGCTTGCGACGGTCGCGGTATGCGTAGACGAGCGAGTGGGTGACCTGCTCCTTCGCCTTGCGGTACAGACGCGAACGCTGGCCACGGTAACCCGAGGCGCGCTCGAGGATGACGCGACGCTTCTTGTGGGCGTTGACGGCCCGCTTGACTCTAGCCATTTCTTGATGTTCCTAACTTGCGTCGGCGCGCGTCAGCGGCCGAGGAGCTTCTTCGCGACCTTGGCGTCGCCCGGGGCGAGGACCTGCTCCTGCGACAGGCGGCGGGTACGGCGGCTGGACTTGCCCTCGAAGTTGTGGCGGAGGTTCGCCTGCTGCTTCATGAGCTTCCCGCTGCCAGTGACCTTGAAGCGCTTCTTGGCGCCCGAGTGGGTCTTCTGCTTCGGCATCTCTTCTTCCTTCGTTTCACTTCCCGCCCAGGCGGGAGTCGGTATCCCGCGGTGCGGGAGTCTGTGGGGCCTTACTCGGCCGGAGCTGCCTCAGGAGCGGCGGTCGGGGCGTCGGCCTCAGGGGCCTCTGCCGGGGCGCCGGCCTGCGTCGCGCCACCGGTGCGGGCAGAGCGGGCAGCTTCCTTGTTCGCGGCGCGCTGAGCGTTCTGCTCGGTCTTCACCTCGGACTTGTTCTTGTGCGGTGCGACCACCATCACCATGTTGCGGCCGTCGATCGTGGGGTTCGATTCGACCGTGCCGAACTCGGCGACGTCCTCCGCGAACTTGCGGAGCAGGCGCACACCCTGCTCGGGACGCGACTGCTCGCGACCGCGGAACAGGATCATCGCCTTGACCTTGTCGCCGGACTGGAGGAAGCCCTCGGCGCGCTTGAGCTTGGTGATGTAGTCGTGGGCCTCGATCTTCAGGCGGAACCGGACCTCCTTGAGGACGGTGTTCGCCTGATTGCGACGCGCTTCCTTGGCCTTCTGCGCAGCCTCGTACTTGAACTTGCCGTAGTCCATGATCTTGACCACGGGCGGCTTCGAGTTCGGGGCCACCTCGACGAGATCGAGGTCGGCCTCCTGGGCCAGGCGCAGCGCCACCTCGATGCGGACGACGCCGACCTGCTCACCCGCGGGTCCGACGAGGCGGACCTCGGGGACGCGGATGCGGTCGTTGGTGCGGGGATCGCTGATGCGGAACTCCTTGGGTATATGGGCTGGACCACCGCGACACACAGTCGTATCGCGGGCGGAGGAAGATCCACTCCACCCGTCAGACGCTTCGAGCGCCGACTTCCTGCACCCTCTCCGGTGATGGAGTTCCCGTCCGGTCGCCCCGACGGCTACCCCGGCCGCAGAACGGTCGGGGCGGAGTGCATGACCCGGTAGCCTGGAACGGCAAGCGCGGGTGGGATGTGATCCACTTTCCGATCCGGTACAGAACGCACCGGAGACCGCAGCAGTCTATCAGAGAGAACGGCGTGGACACGATTCGAGACCAGGACGGCGATCAGACCAGCGCGACGGCAGTGGATGCTGAGCGCCAGGCGCGCTGGGAGGAGCAGGAGCGGGCGGCCGCCTCGGCCTCGCGCGACATCGCGGACGTGCCCGCCGTCGAGGTCATCACGACGGCCGCGGTTCACCTGATGAGCGCCGCCGCGGTCAAGGTCGGGCTGGCCGACGACCCCGAGACGCAGACCGACCTCGACGAGGCCCGCAAGCTCATCAACGCGCTGGCGGGGCTCATCACCGCCGGCGCGCCCGAGATCAGCGACATGCACGCGCGGTCGCTGCGCGACGGGCTGCGCTCGGTGCAGCTGGCCTTCCGCGAGGCCTCGGTCATCCCCGACCCGATCGGCAAGGGCCCCGGCGAGAAGTGGACGGGCCCCGTCACCTGACCGGCGAGCCCCTGACCTGATCGCCCGACCGCCGCGCTGACTACGCGATGCCGAGCGCGGCCGCTGCGCGCGCCACGGCATCGATCGTGCGGCGGACGGCCTCGGCGTCCGTGCCGTGGTTGCTGACCGCGAAGCGCACGACGGTGCGGCCCCGCCACATCGACGACGACGCCCACACGGTCCCCTCGGCGCGCAGCCACTCCCCCAGCGCAGCGGTCGTCGCATCGTCGCTCGCGGCGAGGCTCACCTGCGTGAACACGACATCGTTGAGGACCTCGAGGCCGGGGATCTCGTCGAACCCGGCGGCGAGCGCTGCCGCGGCATCCGCCAGTCCGTCGACCAGGCCGACCACGCCGCGCCTGCCGAGCGACCGGAGGGCGGCCCAGACGGGGATGCCCCTCGCGCGGCGCGAGAACTCGGGGACGCGGTCGTACGGATCCGAGACGCTGGTCGTCGCGGGCAGGTACGCGGCGTGCGCCCCCAGCGCCGCGGTCATCGCGGCCTCGTCACGCACGATCGCGACGCCGCAGTCGTACGGCACGTTGAGCGTCTTGTGCGCGTCGGTCGCCCACGAGTCGGCGTCGGCGAGGCCGCCGACGAGGTGCTGGAAGCGCGGGCTCGCAGCCGCCCACAGACCGAAGGCGCCGTCGATGTGCACCCACGCCCCGGCGCGGTGGGCGACCTCGACCGCGGCTGCGAAGTCGTCGAACGCGCCCGAGTGCACGTCTCCCGCCTGCAGGGCGACGATGGCGGGCCCCGTCCCCTCGGCGAGCGAGCGCTCGAGACCGTCGACGTCGATGCGCCCCTGATCGTCGGCGCCCACGGTGTCCGGAGCGCCGAGGCCCGCGAGCCGACCGGCCAGCACCATCGACACGTGGACCGCGCCGCCGGCGAAGAAGCGGATCGCGGGCGCGTGCTGGATCCCCGCGGACGGATCCGCGCCGGCGCCACGCAGCACGGCGTCGCGCGCCGCCACGAGGCACGCGAAGTTCGCCATGGTCCCACCCGTCACGAAGCCCACCCCGCTCCTCGCCGGCAACCCGAGCAGCTCGAGAAGCCACGAGGCGGCGACCTCCTCGACCGCGGCCGCCGCCGGCGTGAGCTGCCGGGCACCGGCATTCTGATCCCACGCCGAGACGAGCCAATCGGCGGCGACTGCCGCCGGGTACGCTCCGCCGATCACCAGGCCGTAGAAGCGCGGTGAACCGAGAGCGATGAGGCCGGGGCCCACGGCCTCGGCGAGTTCGTCGACGACCGCCGTCGGCGACGTCCCCTCCGCGGGGAGGGTGCGGTCGAGCCGCGCGAGCACCCCGTCTGCGTCGGTCTCCGACCGCACCGGACGATCGGTCAGAGTGTCCAACCAGCTCAGCGCGTGCCGATGGGCCGCGTCGAGCGCCTCACGGTACTGCCGCCCGGTCACGCCGTCGTCCATGCGGGGCCCCCTTCGCCGAGCCGATCATCCGCCCCCATCCGCCCCGCCGCAAGAGCCGCGCAGCAGCGCCACGCCGAGCGCACGCTCGCAGACGGAGAGCACGCCTCACGCGCGCCGGACACGCGCGCTCAGGCGCGGACGAGCTTGACCGTGAGGGAGTCGACCAGGACGGCGATGCGGTCGTCGGCGGCCCAGCGCTTGGCGAGGCGCGCGAGCACCGCGTCGAGCTCGGCCTTCTCGAGCCCGTCCATGAGGTGCAGGCGCACCACGAGCTCGGGGCCGCGCAGCCGCGCGTCGGGGTCGCCGGCCTCGACGGCGAGGTCGATGACCGACAGCTCACCGCCGATGCTCTCGTGGAGTCCCGCCACCACTTCGGGCGACAGGAAGCTCGGCTCCCACGGGAGGCCCTGCCCGATCGCCCACACGGCGGGGCGCCGGATGACGAACTCGGTCTCGGACGCCGGGTCCACCACGATGAGGTCGGTGTCGTCGGCCGCAGCAGACAGAGCGGTGCGGACGCCGTCGGCCGGAACCGGCCGGGCCGCGGCATCCCATCGCCCCATGGCATCGACCGACGTGAACACGGGCAGCACGCGACGGCCGTCGGGAGCGGCCACCGTGACGATGGAGAGCTCCTGCGTCTTGTCGACCTCGAGACCGTGCGCCCCGATGCCGTGGTCGCCCTTCTCGGCGACGAGCGGGATCAGCAGGCGCGCCGTCCGGTAGGCGTCGACGACCTCGCGCTGCCCGCCCGTTCCCGCGCGGAACGCCGTGAGCGCGGCGAGCAGCGCCGGATCGGCGGAGCCGTCGTCGGAGGAGTGCGGGTTCGCCTGGAAGCTGCGACCCTCCCAGGGCACGCCGGCGGAGTCGCCGCCGTGCGCGTGGCCGTGGTGGCGGTGGGGGTCAGTGTCCGGCGACATCCAGCGCCTCGGCGAGCGTGAAGGCTCCGGCGTACAGCGCCTTGCCCACGATCGCGCCTTCGACGCCGAGCGGGACGAGGTCGCGCAGCGCCGCGATGTCGTCGAGGCTCGACACGCCGCCCGAGGCGACGATCGGCTTCGGGGTGCGCGTGGTCAGCTCGCGCAGGAGGTCGAGGTTCGGACCCTGGAGGGTGCCGTCCTTCGTGACGTCGGTGACGACGTAACGGCTGCAGCCCGCAGCCTCGAGGCGGTCGAGCACGGTCCAGAGGTCGCCGCCTTCGCGCGTCCAGCCGCGTGCGGCGAGGGTCGTGCCGCGCACGTCCAGGCCCACGGCGATCGCATCGCCGTAGCGGCCGATGACATCGGCGGCCCACTCGGGGTTCTCGAGCGCCGCGGTGCCGAGGTTGATGCGCGAGGCGCCGCTCTCGAGGGCCGCCTCGAGCGTGCGGTCGTCGCGGATGCCGCCCGAGAGCTCGACCTGCACGCCGCGGACCTGCTTGATGACCTTGCGGAGCACGCCGGCGTTGCTGCCACGGCCGAAGGCGGCGTCGAGGTCGACGAGGTGGATCCACTCGGCACCCTGACGCGCGAAGTCGAGGGCTGCGTCGACGGGGTCGCCGTAGCTGGTCTCGGTGCCGGCCTCGCCCTGTGTCAGGCGGACGGCCTTGCCGTCGGCGACATCGACAGCGGGCAGGAGGACGAGCTTGGGTGTGGACGCGAAATCGTTCATGGATCCTGACTCAGACGTGGGGAAGCTGTGGGGCGGATCACGGAAGCACGCGCTCCCGCAGACGGCACGGTCTCAGAGGGTAGCCCCGCCGAGGCCGTCGATCCAATTCGTGAGAAGGCGGATGCCGGCATCCCCGGACTTCTCGGGGTGGAACTGCGTGGCCGACAGCGGCCCGTTCTCGACCGCCGCGAGGAACGGCGTGCCGTACTCGCACCAGGTGAGGACGGGCTCGGGGAACGGGGGCTGGACGTCGAGCAGCCACTTCTGCGCGCCGAACGAGTGGACGAAGTAGAACCGCTCGTGCTCGATGCCCCGGAACAGGCGCGAGCCCTCACCCGGCTCGACGGTGTTCCAGCCCATGTGCGGCAGCACCGGGGCGTCGAGCTCGGTCACGACGCCCGGCCACTCCCCCATGCCCTCGGTGTCGACGCCGCGCTCGACGCCGCGCTCGAAGAAGATCTGCATCCCGACGCACACGCCGAGCACCGGCCGGCCGCCGGCGAGGCGGCGCTCGATGAGCTCGTCGCCGCGGCTCGCGCGCAGCGCCTCGGCCACCGCGCGGAACGCGCCCACGCCGGGCACGAAGAGCCCGTCGGCGTCCATGATCAGTCCGCGATCGGAGGTCAGGCGCGCGTCGGCGCCCGCCGCGACCAGTGCCTTGACGGCGGAGTGCACGTTGCCCGACCCGTAGTCGAGGACGGCGACGAGCGGCTTCTCCCGCTCGGCGGGAGCGCTTGCGGTCACAGGGCGCCCTTCGTGCTCGGGATGCCCTCGACGAGCGGGTCCAGCGCCTTCGCCTGGCGGAAGGCGCGGGCGAACGCCTTGTACTCCGCCTCGGCGATGTGGTGCGGGTCGCGCCCCGACAGCACGCGCACGTGCACGGTCAGCGCCGCGTTGAACGCGATGGCTTCGAAGGTGTGGCGCACGAGCGATCCGGTGAAGTGGCCGCCGATGAGGTGGTGCTCGAAGCCTGCGGGCTCGCCGGTGTGCACCAGGTAGGGGCGGCCGCTGATGTCGACCACGGCCTGCGCGAGCGCCTCGTCGAGCGGCACGAGCGCGTCGCCGTAGCGCGAGATGCCCGACTTGTCGCCGAGGGCCTCGCGGATCGCCTGGCCGAGCACGATCGAGATGTCCTCCACGGTGTGGTGGGCGTCGATGTCGGTGTCGCCCGACGCCCGTACCGTGAGGTCGGTGAGCGAGTGCTTCGCGAACGCGGTCAGGAGATGGTCGAAGAACGGCACCGTGGTGTCGATGCGGCTGCGGCCGGTGCCGTCGAGATCGAGCTCCAGCTCGACGGTCGACTCGCTCGTCGCCCGGCGCAGCGAGGCGGTACGTGGTGCGGCGCTCATGCCGCCGATCCTACCGAGGCGAGGGCGTCGAGGAATGCGGTGGTCTCATCCGCAGTGCCCGCGGTGGCTCGCAGGTGGGAAGGGATGCCGACGTCACGGATGAGCACCCCCTCGTCGTACAGGGCCTGCCAGGTGGCCGCCGGATCGGCCACGCCGCCGAACAGCACGAAGTTCGTCCACGACTCGTGGGGCGTGTAGCCCAGCGCTTCGACCGTGGCCGAGATGCGGTCGCGCTGGGCGACGATCTCGTCGACCATGCCCAGCATGACCGGAGCATGACGCAGCGCGGCGGACGCCGCCGCCTGGGTGAGCGCACTGAGGTGATACGGCAGGCGCACGAGGCGCAGTGCATCGATGAGCGCGGGATCGGCCGCCAGGTAGCCCACACGCGCTCCGGCGAACGCGAACGCCTTGCTCATCGTGCGCGAGACGACGAGGCGCTCCCGCCCGGGCAGCAGCGTCAGCGCCGAGCGCTCGTCGTGCGGGGCGAACTCGAAGTACGCCTCGTCGACGATGACGATTCCGTCAGTCGCCTCGTACACGGCCTCCACGACGTCCAGGCCGAGAGGGGTACCGGTCGGGTTGTTCGGCGAGCACAGGAAGATCACGTCGGGCGCGGCGTCCGCGATCTGGGATGCCGCGTCTTCGGCGTCGATCGTGAAGTCGGCCGATCGGGTGCCTGAGATCCACTCCGCGCCCGTGCCGCGCGTGAGCAGCGGGTACATCGAGTACGTGGGCGCGAACCCGAAGGCGGTGCGCCCCGGACCCGCGAAAGCCTGAAGGATGTGCTGCAGCACCTCGTTCGAGCCGTTGGCGGCCCAGATCTGGTCACGGGTGAGACCGTGACCGAGATAGTCGGCGAAGCCTTCCCGCAGTGCGGTGAACTCCCGGTCGGGATAGCGGTTGACGTCGCGCAGTGCGAGTGCGATCGAGTCCAGGATGTCGTCGGCGACCTCGCCCGGAACCGGATGCGTGTTCTCGTTGACGTTCAGGGCGACCGGAAGGGGCGCCTGCGGGGCGCCGTAGGGCTTCTGCCCCCGGAGATCGGCGCGTAGGGGGAGATCTTCGAGACGTGCACTCACCCATCCCATGGTAGGCCCGCCCATCGGGGCGCTCTCGCCGCGTGACGCCGCGCGACGCGCCGTGCGATCAGCGATCGTACGCTGCGGGGATCGCGAGGCGCTGGCCCGCCTGGACGAGGACGGTGTCGAGGGCGTTCAGCCGCACGAGCTCGTCGACCACGTCGCGCGGGTCGAGGTCGGGGGCGACCTCCTCCGCGATCGTCCACAGCGATTCGCCGAGCGCGACGGTCACGGTGGTGAACGAACCGGCAGGAGCGCCCGCGTCGCGCGAGGCGAGCGCCGCGCCGCCGCCGAGCACCGCGACGCTCAGGGCGATCACGGCCGGAAGAGCGGCGAGGACGGCGAGCACGCGGCGACCGCGCACTGTCAACCGCAGACGCGTGGATCGCTGGGCCACGGCGCGCGTGGCGCGCTGGGCTGCGGCGCCGGCGGCGCGGGCCGGCGACGGGACGGACGTCGTGAAGTCGATCGCGGTCATGCTCATCTCCTCCTGATGGGGAGAGATTCGCATTCTCCACTCGGCGGGGAGCGGGGAATGCGAACCTCTCTTCCGAAGCTATCTTCGAGTCTGTAGGATGTCAATACCGGATTCCGACGTCGATCTCTCGAACGCGACACGCGGCGAGGTTGCCACCTCAACGCATGCGATCCGGATACGGTTTCGATACGAGAACCCCACCACGGGCCTCCGACATTCGAAGAAACAGCGCTCGGCGGCCGAGCGCAGGACGGAGCCGGAAGATGAGCGACGCGGCCGGGCGAGAGAAGCCCCAGACCCGCCGGCGCAAGAGCCTGAGCGACAAGCAGCTCGCGATCCTCGAAGTGATCCAGCGCTCGATCGCCCGTCACGGCTACCCGCCCAGCATGCGCGAGATCGGCGATGCCGTCGGGCTCAAGTCGCTGTCGAGCGTGACGCACCAGCTCAACCAGCTCGAGCTCAGCGGCTACCTGCGGCGCGACGCCGGGAAGACCCGCGCCATGGAGGTCCTCATCGACCTGCCCGGCACCGCCACCGAGAGCCCCGCGGACGCCGCGCCATCGGTCGGCGACGCGGCACTGGTTCCGCTGGTCGGCCGCATCGCCGCGGGCGTCCCCATCACGGCCGAGCAGCAGGTGGAGGAGATCTTCCCGCTCCCGCGCCAGCTCGTCGGCAAGGGCGACCTGTTCATGCTCAAGGTGTCCGGCGAGTCGATGATCGACGCCGCCATCTGCGACGGCGACTGGGTCGTGGTGCGATCGCAGGCCACCGCCGACAACGGTGACATCGTCGCCGCGATGCTCGACGGCGAGGCGACCGTGAAGACGTTCCGTCAGCGCGACGGCCACACCTGGCTCCTCCCCCGCAACTCCGCGTTCGAGCCGATCCTGGGCGACGACGCCACGGTGCTGGGCAAGGTCGTCGCGGTGCTGCGCGCGGTCTGAATCCCCTGTTCGAGCGCGGCCACGCCGATCTCGTCGACATTTCGTTCACGCACAGTTCGACACCAACTGGTGCGCCGGGTGGCGGTGGATCACGGCCAAGCGCTATAAGGGGGGAATGACCGACGTCACCGCCGCGGACGACACCACCGCGCTTCGCGCCCGCCTCGACGCCCTCGAGGCCGAGAACGCCCGACTGCGCGCCGGATCGCCGCCGCCGGCACCTCCTTCCGAGAAGGCGCACGGCAACCGCTGGCGGGCGTTCCTGTCTGCTTTGTGCATCGTCATCGCGACGATCTTGGTGCCCGTCTCGATCGTCGCGGCATGGGCGCGGGTCGAACTGGTCGACGAGACCCGGTTCGTGGAGACCTTCGCCCCGCTCGCCGAGGATCCGCAGGTGCAGGCGCTCGTGGCCGACCAGGTCACCACGGCGATCGAGGACTCGCTCGACCTCGAGGGCCTGACGAACGACCTGTTCGACGGCATCCAGCAGCTCGATCTGCCGCCGCGGGCTCTCGCCGCGCTCGATCTGCTGCGGGCACCGGCCACCCAAGGTCTGCAGAACCTCGTCGACACGACCGTGACGCGTCTGGTGCAGTCCGACGCGTTCGCCGATGTGTGGGAGACGGCGCTGCGGGCCAGCCACAAGTCGCTGGCGGCCGTCGCCGCCGGGGGCACCTCCGGCGGCGCCGTGGTGATCAGCGACACCGGCGAAGTGGGCATCCAGCTCGGCCCGATCATCGAGGAGGTCAAGAAGCGCCTCGTAGATCGCGGCATCGGGTTCGCCGAGTCCATCCCGGTCATCGACAAGACCATCGTCGTCGCGCAGAGCGACGCCCTCACGGTCGTCGGCACCGTCTACAACCTCGCCGTCGCCGCAGGCTGGTGGACCCCGATCATCGCGCTCGTTCTCTTCCTGGCCGGAATCCTGATCGCGCGGCGGCGCTCCACCGCCGTCCTCGGCACCGGGGTCGGGATCGCCGTCGGCGCGGGGATCCTCGCGATCGCGCTCGGCATCGGCGGCTCGGTGCTGGCGCTCAGCGCCCCGAACCTGGGGGTGCCGGCAGGTGCCCTCGCGTCGATGTACGAGCAGATCACCGCCGCGATGCGCGACACGGCCATCGTCCTCACGCTGCTGGGCGTCGTGATCGCCGTGATCGCATGGATGTCCGGTCGCTGGCGCGGTGCCACGGCGGCTCGCAACGGCGTCGCCTCGGTGAATGCAGGGCTGCGGGGGGCCGCGCTGAAGCGCGGCATCGACACCGGCCGCTTCGGAACGTGGCTCTACGCGCAGCGGATCCTCGTGCGCATCGTGCTGGGAGCCCTGGCGATCCTCTGGCTCATGCTCCTCCGGCCGCTCAGCGTGGGCGAGGTGTTCCTCGTGCTGATCGTGTGGCTCATCGTGTGGTGGGTCTTCGAGCTGCTGCAGCGTCGCGCGGACGAGGCCGCAGCCGCCGCCGCGGACCTCGAGGTCGACGTCGCCGAAGCCGATGCCGATGACGAAGAGGCGGGCGACGCGGCGACCGCCGTCCTGGAGCCGCTGAACGACACCGAGGTCATCCCGGACGCGACGGATGCCGCGACCGATGTGGCCGCGGCATCCGGGTCGAAGAAGAAGGGCTCCTAGGCCGGCACGCTCGCCCGCACCGCCTCGGTCGCCTCGACGAGGTTCTTCAGCGATGCGACCGTCTCGTCGTACCCACGGGTCTTCAGCCCGCAGTCGGGGTTGACCCAGACGCGGCGCAGCGGGAGTTCCGCGACCGCACGGTCCAGGAGGTCGGTGATCTCGTCGACCGACGGCACGCGCGGCGAGTGGATGTCGTAGACACCCGGACCGATGCCGGCGGCGAAGCCCGACGCCCGGATGTCGCCGATCACCTCACCTCGGCTGCGGGCGGCCTCGATCGAGGTCACATCGGCGTCGAGCGCCGCGATCGCGTCGATGACCACGTCGAACTCCGAGTAGCAGAGGTGGGTGTGCACCTGCGTCGCCGGCGCGGCACCCGCGGTCGCGAGGCGGAACGAGCCGACCGACCACTCGAGGTAGGCGGGCTGGTCCGCCGCCTTGAGGGGAAGGAGCTCGCGCAGCGCCGGCTCGTCGACCTGGATGACGCGGATGCCCGCACCCTCGAGGTCTGCGATCTCATCGCGCAGCGCCAGCGCCACCTGGTTCGCCGTCTCGCCGAGCGGCTGGTCGTCGCGCACGAACGACCACGCCAGGATCGTCACCGGCCCCGTCAGCATTCCCTTCATGGGCTTGTCGGTGAGCGACTGCGCGAACGCCGACCACGCGACCGTGATGGCCGTCGGCCGTGACACGTCGCCCCACAGGATCGACGGACGCGTCGCACGCGAGCCGTACGACTGCACCCAGCCATTCTCGGTCACCGCGAAGCCGTCGAGGTTCTCGGCGAAGTACTGCACCATGTCGTTGCGCTCGGCCTCGCCGTGCACGAGGACGTCGAGGCCGATGTCCTCCTGGAGCGTCACGACGCGCGCGATCTCGTCGCGCAGGAACCGCTGGTACTCGTCGGCGGTGAGCTCGCCCCGGCCGTGACGAGCCCGCGCCCGGCGGATGTCGCCGGTCTGCGGGAACGATCCGATCGTGGTGGTGGGCAGCACGGGGAGAGCGAGCTCGGCGTCCTGCGCTGCGACGCGGGCGTCGTAGTCGCCGCGCTCGAAGTCGCCGGCGTCCAGCACCGCGGCCCGCTCGCGCACCGCGCCGTCGCGCACGCCGGGGGCGCTCCGACGGTCCGCGAGGGCGGCGGATGCCTCGGCCAGCGGCGCGGCGATGGCGTCTCGCCCCTCGACCAGGCCGGTGGCGAGCGTCACCACCTGCGCGACCTTCTGGTCGGCGAAGGCGAGCCACGACGCGAGCCGCTCATCGAGCGCGGACTCGTCGGAGACGTCGTGGGGCACGTGCTGCAGCGAGGTCGAGGTGCCCGCGCTGATCTCCGACGCGCCCACCGCGCTCAGCGCCTGCAGGCGCTCCCATGCGGCGTCGAGGTCGCCGCGCCACACGTTCCGTCCGTCGACGACGCCGCCCACGAGCGTCTTTCGGTCCAGGCCCGGCACGGCGTCCGGCACGGCGCCGCGGGTGAGGTCGATGGCGATGGCCTCGATCGGAGCCTCCGCGAGGGCCGCCCAGGCCTCCCGCGACAGCTGCGCGTAGCCCGCCGCGACGAGGATCGCCGGCCGGTCGCCGCGAACGCCCAGTGCGGCATAGGCGCGGGCCGCGGCATCCGCCAGCACGGCCGCGTCCGCAGGCAGGCTCTCGCTCACCAGGGCGGGCTCGTCCAGCTGCACCCACTCGGCGCCCGCGGCGCGAAGGGCGGACAGCAGCTCGGCGTACACCGGCAGCAGATCGTCGAGACGGCTGAGCGGGTCGAAGCCCTGGGGGGAGGCAACCGACGCCTTCGCGAGGGCGAGGAGGGTCACCGGGCCCACGATCACCGGTCGGACGGTGAAGCCGTCGGCCTTGGCCTCGGCCACCTGGCGCGCGAACCGGTCGCTCGAGAGGGAGAAGACCGTCTCGGGGCCGATCTCGGGCACGAGGTAGTGGTAGTTCGTGTCGAACCACTTGGTCATCTCGAGGGGAGCATCGTCACCCGCCCCGCGCGCGGCGGTGAAGTACGCGTCGAGACCGATCGCACCGTCGGCATCGCGCAGCGCGGCGAACCGCTCGGGCAGCGCCCCGACGGTCACGGCCGCGTCGTGCACCTGGTCGTAGAACGAGAAGGACTCGGGAATCGACGAGTCGTCGCGGCCGAGACCGAGCGCGGCGAGCCGCTCACGCGTCGCGCGGCGCAGGCCGGCCGCCGTCTGCTCCAGGGGCTGTGCGTCGGCGGTGCCGGCCCAGTACCCCTCGACCGCGCGCTTGAGCTCGCGGCGGCGCCCGATCCGGGGATAGCCCAGGATCGTGCCGTGGGGGAAGGTGCTGCGAGGTTCGGTCATCGTGCTCTCTCTTTCGCTTCGTTCATCTCGGATCGGGGGGTCTTCAGGGGTCGCCGAAGAGACCCGTCGGTCATCCGACGGATCGCGGCGTCCGGGTCAGCGGACGGCGTCGGGCATTCGCATGGAGGGGGCGAGCACTCCGGCTTCGCTCAGCACGTCCAGGACCGTCTCGTGGTTGTTGAACGCGTACAGGTGGACGCCGGGGGCGCCCCCGTCCACGACCTCGCGGGCGAGTCGCGCGGCGTGCGCGACTCCCACCTCGCGCTGCCCCTCGACGGTGGGCTCGACGTCGAGCGCGACGGCGAGGTCCACCGGCAGCTGCTCCCCTGTCAGATCGAGAACCCGGCGCAGCCGAGTGGGCGAGGTGATCGGCATGATGCCGGGGAGGATCGGAATCGTGACGCCGGCTTCGCGCGATCGCTGCACGAACGCCAGGTAGTCGTCGGCGTGGAAGAACAGCTGCGTGATCGCGAGCGTCGCACCGGCCGCCTGCTTCGCGAGCAGCGCGTCGATGTCTTCGAAGGGATGCCTCGACCGCGGGTGACCGTTCGGGAACGCCGCCACGGCGATGTCGACGCGGGGGCGCTCCGCGACCCGCACCGCACCCGGCACGCCGGGGATCGGCGCTTCGCTGTAGGGCTCACGCTCCGCCTGCACGCAGTCGATGAGCTGCACGAGCTGGGCCGCGCTGTCGAGATCGCCGAGGAAGACGTCGTCCTCCGAGACGCCCGCCGGCGGATCCCCTCGCAGTGCGAGGAAGCTCGTGATCCCGGCATCCAGGAACTCCCGGATCAGCGCGTTCGCGGCGGCATAGCTGTTCCCGACGCACGTGAGGTGGGCGAGGGGCTCGACGTGGGTCTCGCGCAGGATGTGGGTCAGCAGCTCGAGGGAGCGACCGCCGGTGGAGCCGCCCGCTCCGTAGGTCACCGAGATGAACCGCGGGTCGACCGATGCCAGGTGGCGGATCGTCTCGTGGAGCGCGGCGACGCCCGCGTCGGAGCGCGGCGGGTACACCTCGAAGGAGATCGGCACGGGAGGAGTGCTCAGGTCGATCGACATGGCCTGCTTCTCAGGGATCGGCGGACAGGGCTGAGCCGTACGGGAAGGCCCGATCGGCCGCGGCACCTCCACCCGCCGGGACGGCGGAAGGGGTGTCATTCGCGGGCGGGTGCCGGGCTCGGCTGTCGCTCCTGCCCGGGCCCCGAGGTTCGGGGCGTCCGTGAGGACGACCGGGCGACGATTCGTCCACGGTAGCGGAGCGCGCCGCCGTCGTGTCGCCTGTGACGTTCTGTTTCGATCGCGATTCCCGCGGGCTTCGTCGTACCGTGGTGTGCGTGACGACACCGGACGTGCGCCCCTACGGCAGCTGGCCCTCCCCCATCTCCGCCGCGGAGGTCTCCGCGGCCTCTCCGCGTCTGGAGGGTGCGCGCTTCGTCGGTGCTGACGAGCCGGACGTGTGGTGGGGCGAGTCCGTGCCCGAGGAGGGCGGCCGCTCCGCAGTGCGCCGGCGGGCAGCATCCGGAGACGTCATCGATGTGCTCCCCACGCCGTGGAGCGCCAGGTCGCGCGTGCACGAGTACGGCGGCGGCTCGTGGACGGCCGACGACCACGGCGTGCTGTACTTCGTCGAGAAGACCGACCAGCGCGTCTGGCGGCTCGAGCCGGGTGGTGAGCCGCGCCCGCTCACGCCCGAGGCCGGCGACGTCCGCTTCGGCGGCCTGACGCTGCAGCACGGCCGCCTGCTCGCCGTGCGCGAGGACCACACCCGCGGCACCGCGGTTCCGGCTCGCGACATCGTGGACGTCCCCCGGGACGGCAGCGGAGCCACGGATGCTGCGCGCCTGAGCTCGCTCGCGAGCGGCAGCGACTTCGTCGCCCACCCCGCACTGTCGCCCGACGGCTCGCGTCTCGCCTGGATCGCGTGGAACCACCCCCACATGGCCTGGGATCGTGCAGAGCTGCGCATCGCGCGCCTCGAGGGCGGCGACGGCCCGGAATGGACCACAGTCGCGGGCGGCGGCTCCTCGCCGCTGCAGCCCGAGTGGGTCGACGACGACGACCTCGTCTACGCCGACGACCCGACGGGCCGCTGGAACCTGTGGCGGCTGCGGCTCACGGCCGACCTGCACCATGAGCCGATCGCGGCTGTCGACGCCGACACCGGCGGTCCGCTGTGGGTGCTCGGCACGCGGTGGTTCGCGTTGCTCGCCGACGGGCGCATCGCCGCTGTCGAGACGAACGGCGCGGAGGAGCTCGTCGTGCTCGACGCCGCCGGCGGCCGCCGCGCACTGCCCGTCGACGCCGTGACGCGCCTGTCGATCGAGGACGCCCGCGGCACCCGCGTGCTCCTCTCGGGCGCGGGCTCCGGCGGCGCAGGGCTCTGGGAGGTCGGCGTCGAGGATCCCGCGGCGACACGGCTCATCGTCGGCGGTGCCTCGCCGTGGGGAGCCGAGTGGATGCCGCGCTCCCGCCCGGTCACCGTGCCCGGACCCCATGGCCCCGTCCACGCTTTCGACTACGCGCCGGCGAACCCGGGTGTCGTCGGGCCAGACGGCGAGCGGCCGCCGTACGTGGTGTTCGTGCACGGCGGTCCGACCGATCACGTGGGCGGCGCAGCATCCGGGAAAATCGCGTACTTGACCAGCCGTGGAATCGGCGTGCTCGACGTCAACTACGGCGGCTCCAGCGGCTACGGCCGCGCCTATCGCGAACGCCTGCTCGGGCAGTGGGGCGTGGTGGACGTCGACGACGTCGTGGCCGCGGCCCGCGGGCTCGCAGAGGCGGGCATCGCCGACGGGGCCAGGCTCGCGATCGCGGGCGGCTCGGCGGGCGGCTGGACGGTGCTGTGCGCACTGACGAACTCCGACGCGTTCGGCGCGGGCATCAGCCGCTACGGCGTGGCCGACCTCCGCAAGCTCGCCGATGACACGCACGACTTCGAAGCCCGCTATCTCGACGGCATGGTGGGGCCGCTGCCCGAGGCCGAGGCGCTGTACGTCCAGCGGTCGCCGCTGTCGCGCCTCGAGCGACTGCGCACACCGCTGCTGATCGAGCAGGGCCTCGACGATCGCGTCGTGCCGCCGTCGCAGTCCGAGGCCGTGCGCGACGCCCTCGCGGCGAACGGCGTCGCCCACGCCTACCTCGCGTTCGAGGGCGAAGGCCACGGCTTCCGCAGCGCGACGACGCTTGTGCGCACCATGGAGGCCGAGCTCGCGTTCCTCGGCCAGGTGTTCGGATTCGAGACGCCGGGAGTGCCGCCGCTCGAGCTCTCCTAGCGGCTCGAGCGGCGGCTCGCGGTCTCAGACCGTGAAGGGGGCGAGGCGTGCGGCGAGGTGCTCGCCCACACGGGCGTGCACGGCGGTGCCGCCCTCCTCGTGCTCCTGCGCGAGGATCATCCCCTGCTCGTGGATCGCCGAGACGAGGTCGCCGCGGTCGTAGGGCACGAGCGCCCGCACCTCGACCGCCGGCAGCGGCAGCGTCTCTTCGATGAGGGCCCGCAGCTCGTCGATCCCCTCGCCTGTGCGGGAGGAGGCGAACACCGCCTTGGGCTCGAGCCCGCGCAGCAGCAGGCGCGCGTCGTCGTCGATCAGATCGGCCTTGTTGAAGACGATGATCTCGGGGATGTCGCGCGCGCCGACGTCGCCGATCACATCGCGCACCGTCGCCAGCTGGGCAGCCGGGTCGGGGTGCGAGCCGTCGACGACGTGCACGATGACATCAGCGTCGCCGACCTCTTCCAGCGTGGACCGGAACGCCTCCACCAGCTGGTGCGGCAGGTTGCGCACGAAACCGACGGTGTCGGTGAGCGTGTAGATCCGGCCGTCGTTCGTCTCGGTGCGCCGTACGGTGGCGTCCAGCGTCGCGAACAGGGCGTTCTCGACGAGCACGCCCGCGCTCGTGAGGCGGTTCAGCAGCGACGACTTGCCGGCGTTGGTGTACCCGGCGATCGCGACCGACGGGATCGTGTTGCGCTTGCGCTCGGCCCGCTTGGCGTCGCGCGCCGGGGCGAAGTCGCGGATCTGCTTGCGCAGCTGCGCCATGCGCGTGCGGATGCGGCGACGATCGAGTTCGATCTTCGTCTCACCGGGACCGCGCGAGCCCATGCCCGCACCGCCCGCGCCCACCTGGCCACCGGCCTGACGGCTCATCGAGTCGCCCCAACCGCGCAGGCGCGGGAGGAGGTACTCGAGCTGCGCCAGCTCGACCTGGGCCTTGCCCTCACGGCTCTTCGCGTGCTGGCTGAAGATGTCGAGGATCACCGTCGTACGGTCGATCACCTTGACCTTGACGGCGTCCTCGAGGGCGCGCCGCTGGCTGGGGGCGAGCTCGGTGTCGGCGATCACGGTGTCGGCGCCGACCGCGGCGACGATGTCGCGCAGCTCCTCCGCCTTGCCGCGACCCACGTACGTCGCGGGGTCCGGGTGGGGACGCCGCTGCAGCACGCCGTCGAGCACGACGGCGCCGGCCGTCTCGGCCAGCGCCGAGAGCTCGCGCAGCGAGTTCTCGGCATCCTCCGTCTCGCCCTGCGCGTGCACGCCGACCAGCACGACGTTCTCGAGTCGCAGCTGCCGGTATTCGACCTCGGTGACGTCTTCGAGCTCGGTGGAGAGCCCGGGGACGCGCCGGAGCGCGGCGCGCTCCTCGCGGTCCCACTGCTCGCCGTCGCTGTCGGCGCGCCCGATCGTTGCCTCGTCCTGGAGCGCCTGAGCGGCCCCGAAGACGTGCACCCCCGAGCGCGCTTCGGCGCGCGCCAGCACGCGATCCACCGGGTCCACCGGCGTCTCGTCGGTGCTCTGGGGTGTCGTGGTATCCGTCATGTGTTCCTTCGGTTGTTGCGGTGGATGCCGTTTTCCGCCGCTCATCGGCCGGTTCGCGGCATCCGTGAATTCTAGCTTCCCGTTGTGCGGAGCACCTCCGCTAGGCTCGTCAGCCATGGGGAGTGACCACTATTTCAGTGCGACGCCCGCCAGCCCCGAGAACCTGCGCCGCATCCGGGTCACACTCGCCGGTCGCGATCTCGAGGTCACGACTGCCGGGGGCGTCTTCAGCCCCGATCACGTGGACTCGGGAACCGCGGTGCTGCTGTCGAACACTCCCCCGCCTCCGGCGAGCGGGAACTTCCTCGACCTCGGGTGCGGGTGGGGACCGATCGCCCTCAGCCTTGCGCTCGATGCGCCGCACGCGACGGTGTGGGCCGTCGACGTGAACGAGCGTGCGCTCGACCTGGTGCGTCGCAACGCGGCGGCACTCGGGCTCGACAACGTCAACGCGTCGCTGCCCGATGATGTTCCCGACGACATCATGTTCCGCACGATCCGGTCGAATCCGCCCATCCGCGTGGGCAAGAACGAGCTGCACGGTCTGCTCGAGCGCTGGCTCCCCCGGCTCGACGAGCGGGCGGACGCGTGGCTCGTGGTGCAGCGCAACCTCGGCTCGGATTCGCTGCAGCGCTGGCTCGCCGCGACGCTCGACCGGCGCTTCACCGTGCACCGCGCGGCGACGGCCCGGGGCTTCCGCGTGCTCAAGGTGCGCCGCCACGGCTCACCGCCGAGCGAGCCGATCGACCTGCCCGAGCTGCCCGAGGGCTGAGCTGCGCTACGCGAGCGTGACCTCGCCGGTGTAGACGAGCGTCGCGGGGCCCGACAGGAGCACGTGACGCGCACCGTCGACCTCCGGTACCCGCACGCCCAGCGTGCCGCCGGGGACCTCGACGACCCAGTGATCGGGTGCCGCGGGACCGGCCCAGTGCCGCACCGCCAGCGCCGCGGCCGCGACACCCGTGCCGCAGCTCAGCGTCTCGCCCACCCCGCGCTCGAACACGCGCATGCGGATCGAGCCGACGCCCTCGTGCACGAGCGGGTCGCTCGGGACGACGAACTCGACGTTCGCGCCGTGCGGAGGTTCGGGCTGCAGCAGCGGCTGCGCGGCAAGGTCGAGTCCCTCCAGCTCCGCGTCGTCGGGCAGCGCCACGACGACGTGCGGGTTTCCGACGTCGATCCCGACACCCGGACGAGGAGCGCCTCCGCCGCGCGTGCGCACAAGCACACCGGAGTCGTCGACGACGAACGGGCCGAGGTCGACCTCGTACCCGCGGTCGCTGCGGGTGACGGTCTTGATGCCCGCGCGCGTGCCGACCTTGAGCGGGTCGCCGTCGACGTCGGCCCAGCCGACGTCGACGAGGTAGCGCACGAAGACCCGCACGCCGTTGCCGCACATCTCCGCCTTCGAACCGTCGGCGTTGCGGTAGTCCATGAACCACTCGGCTCCGGAATCCGCCGCCTCGGCGCCCTCGTCGATGGCGCTCGCGCGCACCACGCGCAGGATGCCGTCGCCGCCGATCCCGAAGCGCCGGTCGCACAGCACCGCGACCTGGTCGTCGGTGAGGTCGAGCACGCCGTCGGGGTCAGGGACGATCACGAAGTCGTTGCCGGTGCCGTGGCCCTTGGTGAACGCGATCGTCTGCGGCATCGCACCAGTCTACGGGCGGGATCCGAGGCGCCGGGCCCTGGCCGGCTCAGTCGGCGATGAGGCGCTTGCCGGTGTTCCACGTCTCGAACGGCTCGTAGCCGAGCGAGTCGTAGAACCCGCGTGCGATCCCGTTCTCGGGCCGCACCATGAGCTGCACCTTCGGGCAGCCCATCTCGGTCAGCAGCTCTTCGGCTTCGGCGACCAGCTTGCGTGCGATCCCCTCGCCGCGCCGGTCCGGCGCGCTCGCGAGGTAGTAGAGCCAGCCGCGGTGGCCGTCGTAGCCGGCCATGACCGTGCCGACGATCGTCCGGTCGTCGACGGCGACGAGGAACAGCTCCGGCTGCACCGAGAGCTTGCGGCGGATGTCCTGGTACGGGTTGTTCCACGGCCGCGTGAGCCCCGTCAGCTGCCACAGCGAGACGACCGCCTCGGTGTCGGGGAGATCGAAGGCCCGGATCGCGATGCTCATGACCACGAGTCTGCCAGGGCGGTGGCATCCGTCTCCGGATCCACCCACCGCAGGTCCTCGTAGCGCTTGAACCACGACACCTGCCGCCGGGCGTAGCGGCGTGTCAGGGCCTGGGTCTCGGCGATCGCCTCGGCCTCGGTCATCTCGCCTGTCAGCTGAGCGAGCGCCTGCGCGTAGCCGATCGCTCGTCGCGCCGTCACGCCGCGTTCGAGGCCCTGCGCGCGCAGCGCCCTCACCTCGTCGACAAGCCCGTCCCGCCACATCGCCTCCACGCGCGCGTCCAGGCGGAGCACGAGCTCGTCGCGGGGCACCGCGACGCCGACGATGCGGGTGTCGGGGTACCAGAGGATGGGAGCGTCGGGCAGCATCGCGCCGTGCGTGCGCTCACCGAGCTCGAGCACCTCGAGCGCGCGCACGATGCGCCGGCCGTTGCGCGGATCGACCTTGGCCGCCGTCGCGGGATCCCGTTCGCGCAGGCGGGCATAGAGTGCGCCGGGGCCGTGCTCGCCGAGCTCCGCCTCGAGCCGGGCGCGGAGCTCCTCGTCCCGCGGCGGGAAGCGGAAATCGAACAGCACACTCGACACGTACAGTCCGGAGCCGCCGACCAGCACGGCGTCGGCGCCGCGACCGTGGATCTCGCGGATCGCGGTGCGCGCAGCATCCTGATACCAGGCGACCGCGGCGTCGTCGGTGACGTCGAGCACGTCGAAGAGGTGATGACGGATGCCTCGCCGCTCGGCCTCGGGAAGCTTCGCGGTGCCGATATCCATGCCGCGATAGAACTGCATCGCGTCGGCGTTCACGATCTCGGCCGGGCGGCCGCCGGCCGCGAGCGCTTCGGCGAGCTCGAGCGACAGCGCGGTCTTACCCGTCCCCGTCGCACCGACCACAGCCCACAGGCGCGGCTGCGGGGCGGACTCGGCCGCGGTGTTCACGGAGGGTGTCAGACGCCGATGCGCAGCGTCGGCAGCCCGAGGGAGACCGCGCGCGGTGCCCCGGCGGAGCCTGTCGACGCGTCGCCCGCAGGCGCCGGGATGCCGCACGACTCGGCCTGCGAGCGATCCCACGCGTCGCCGGAGCGCGTCCGGCGGATGCGCAGCGGCGTGCCATCGGTCGAGTCGGCGAGCAGGTGGAACGGCGCAGCGTGCGTCACCACGACTGAGACGACGTCACCGGGGCGCGGGATCTCGGAGCCCTCGGGCACCTCGAAATGCACGAGCCGGTTGTCTTCGGCGCGGCCCGTCAGGCGGTGGGTCTCGGCGTCCTTCTTGCCCTCACCGGTCGAGACGAGCACCTGCAGCTCGCGGCCGAGCTGCTTCTCGTTCTCTTCGCGCGAGATACGCTCCTGCAGGGCGGCGAGGCGCTCGTAGCGCGCCTGCACGATCTCCTTGGGCACCTGGTCGGGCATGGTGGCCGCCGGGGTGCCTTCGCGGATCGAGTACTGGAACGTGAAGGCACTGGCGAAGCGCGCCTGCTCCACGACGCGCATCGTGTCTTCGAAGTCCTCGTCGGTCTCGCCCGGGAAACCCACGATGATGTCGGTCGTGATGGCGGCGTCGGGCATCTTGGCCCGCACGCGATCGAGGATGCCGAGGAACTTGTCGCTGCGGTACGACCGGCGCATCGCCTTGAGGATGCGGTCGCTGCCCGACTGCAGCGGCATGTGGAGCTGCGGCATGACGGCCGGAGTCTCGGCCATCGCGTCGATGACGTCGTCCGTGAACGCGGCGGGGTGCGGGCTCGTGAAGCGGATGCGCTCGAGGCCCTCGATCTCGCCGGCGGCGCGCAGCAGCTTGCCGAACGCCTGACGGTCGCCGAACTCGACGCCGTACGAATTGACGTTCTGGCCGAGGAGGGTGACCTCCATCGCGCCGTCGTCGACGAGGAGGCGGATCTCGTTCAGGATGTCGCCGGGGCGGCGGTCCTTCTCCTTGCCGCGCAGGCTCGGCACGATGCAGAACGTGCAGGTGTTGTTGCAGCCGACCGAGATCGACACCCAGCCACTGTAGACACTGTCACGCTTGGTGGGCAGCGTCGACGGGAAGATCTCGAGCGACTCGAGGATCTCGAGTTCGGCCTCGCCGTTGTGGCGCGCACGCTCGAGCAGGCTCGGCAGCGATCCCATGTTGTGGGTGCCGAAGACGACGTCGACCCAGGGCGCCTTCTGCTGGACGACGTCCTTGTCCATCTGCGCGAGGCAGCCGCCGACGGCGATCTGCATGCCCGCGTGCTTGTCCTTGCGGGACTTGAGGTGACCGAGCGTGCCATACAGCTTGCCGGCCGCGTTGTCGCGCACGGCGCACGTGTTGATCACGACGACGTCGGCCTCTTCGCCCGCCTCGGCGCGGACGTAGCCGGCGCTCTCGAGCGAACCGGAGAGGCGCTCGGAGTCGTGCACGTTCATCTGGCAGCCGAACGTGCGCACCTCGTATGTGCGCGCACGCCCGTCGACATCGTGCGCGGCCTCGGAGGGCGCGATGAGAGTCGGGGTGGCGGAAGGGGAAGACATGATCCCGCCATTCTACGAGCCGTCCGCATGCACGGAGGCTGGGCAGTGGATGCTGCGCGTGCGGCCCCGTGCCTGGGCATGACACGCACGAGCTCGCGGCAGGCGTCAGTCGAATCGCACGCGTCCGGTGGGACGCATCGACTCGTCCAACGCCTGCCGGGCGGCGTTGAGCGCCGCCGAGCCTCCGTAGCCCCGTCGCGCCAGCTGGCCGGCGAGACGACGAAGCGCGACGTCGCGCTCGAGCCCGCGCATGGAGCCCGCCTTGGATCGTGCGAACTCGAGCGCCCGTTCCGCGTCGTCGTCGGGCAGCCCTGCCAGCGCCGCGTCGGCGATGTCGCGCGGGATACCCCGCTTCGCGAGGCTCTGCGAGAGCGCCAGGCGTCCTTGTCCCTTGCGATCGACGCCGGAATGCACCACCTGCTCCGCGAGCCGGGCGTCGTCGAGGTAGCCGCGTTCGAGGAAGGCGTCGAGGATCGCCTCGACGCCTTCTCGGCCGAGTTCGTACTGACCGAGGTACGTCTTCGCCTCCGATACGGAGACCTGCCGACCACGCAGCTTCTTCAGCAGACCGCGCTCGGCCGCCCCGGCGGGATCGGTGGCCTCCGGCGCACCTCGCCGACTCCCCCCGGAACGAGCTCTGCCGGCGCGCTCGGCGTCGAGGTCGATGGGGCGCTCCTCACGCTCATCGCGCTCGGGTCCGCTGCCTGCGCTCGTGCTCGCCCCGGGGCCGTCGTTCCACTCGGTCCGCCACTCAGCCGCAGCCGGTGCTGACGGCGCGGAGACAGGCCCCGCCCACGAGTCCGGGTCTGCTCGACCCGCGGGGATGCGGTCCTCGAGCTCTTGCCGAACGTCTGCCACCGTCTTCGGGTACGCCTTCGCGCGGCGGTCGCCGAAGAGCGATGTCACGGGGGCGAGTCCGTCGCCGTTGCCTTCGTCGGACTCGCCGCCGCTGTCGACGAAGCGCACCATCAGGCCGGGCGGCGCGCCGCCAGCTCGTCCGCGACCTCGCCCGTGGCCTTGGGCACGCCGATGCCGAGCTTCGTCTTGATCTTCGTCTCGATCTCGGCCGCGACATCCGGGTTCTTCAGGAGGAAGTTGCGGGCGTTCTCCTTGCCCTGCCCGAGCTGCTCGCCCTCGTAGGTGTACCAGGCGCCGGACTTCTTGACGATGGCGTGCTCCACGCCGAAGTCGATGAGGCTGCCCTCGCGCGAGATGCCCACGCCGTAGAGGATGTCGAACTCCGCCTGCTTGAACGGCGGCGCCATCTTGTTCTTGACGACCTTGACGCGGGTGCGGTTACCGACCGCCTCCGTACCGTCCTTAAGAGTCTCGATGCGACGGATGTCGAGACGGACCGATGCGTAGAACTTGAGCGCCTTACCACCGGCGGTGGTCTCGGGCGAGCCGAAGAACACGCCGATCTTCTCGCGCAGCTGGTTGATGAAGATCATCGTGGTGTTGGTCTGGTTGAGACCACCCGTGAGCTTGCGGAGCGCCTGCGACATGAGGCGCGCCTGCAGACCCACGTGGGAGTCGCCCATCTCGCCTTCGATCTCGGCCTTGGGCACGAGGGCGGCGACGGAGTCGATCACGATGAGGTCGATCGCGCCCGATCGCACGAGCATGTCGGCGATCTCGAGCGCCTGCTCACCCGTGTCGGGCTGCGAGACGAGCAGCGCGTCGATGTCGACGCCGAGCTTCTGCGCGTAATCGGGGTCGAGTGCGTGCTCGGCGTCGATGAACGCCGCGATGCCGCCGGCGCGCTGCGCGTTGGCGATCGCGTGCAGGGTCAGGGTCGTCTTACCCGACGACTCCGGTCCGTAGATCTCGATGATGCGGCCGCGCGGGAGACCGCCGATGCCGAGCGCCACATCGAGGGCGATCGAGCCGGTGGGCACGACCTCGACGGGAGCGCGCTCGTCGCTGCCGAGGCGCATCACCGAGCCCTTCCCGAACTGCCGGTCGATCTGGGCGAGGGCCGATTCCAGGGCCTTCTCGCGGTCAACGGGTGATGGCATGACGTGCTCCTCAGTGCTCGCGTTCCGTCGCCTGTAGGCTGTCGCGCTCCACCCCGGTGGGACGGATGCTGCGACAAGGCGTGAGGTGTCGTTCGACGCTGTTCACGTTAGGGAGGGGCTCCGACATCCGTCTTCGCTCCTTCCCGCTGCGTGGAAAACACGCCCTCGACACCTGCTGTGCAGGAGCCTACGCGGATCTCGAACACTTCTTCGAAGACACGCCGGGTCGCGGCGACCGGAACGCGCACCGCGGAGCGGGTCAGCGGCGGCGCGGCTCGAGTCGTCCGACGCCGTACCGGCGCTCGGCGGGAACATCGAGTTCTTCGCACAGTGCGAGCCACACCTCGCGCGGGTCCACCCCGGCATCGATCGCCTCGGCGGCCGTTCGACCGCCCACCTTCGACAGGTACAGGTCGGTCACGACGGCGTTCGCGCGCACGCCGAACTCGTCCGCCACGGCACGCTGGAACTCACTGCGTCGCATAGAAGAACTGCGGAGCGGCGATCAGCGCAGCGACAACTCGGCGTCGACCGAGGCCACGAGGTCGTCGGGAACCACGTCCGGGAAGTGCTGGATGCCCTCTAGCACCGAGATGCGGTCGCCCACCTCGCGCATGATCGTCGAGATGGGGACGTCCAGGGCTTCGGCGACCGACGCGAGGATCTCGCTCGATGCCTCTTTCTGGCCGCGCTCGACCTCGCTCAGATATCCCAGCGCGACGCTCGCGCGGCTCGCCACCTGGCGGAGGGTGCGCCCCTTCTGCTGGCGGAAATCACGAAGCACTTCGCCGATCTCTTGACGTACCAGGATCATCAGGGCCCCTCCTCACTTCTGATTCCACCGTCGTCCGGGTGCCCAACAGTACAGCACCGGATGATGCCAATCTAATCCCGACAACTGGGCAATGGGTGGGAATCACCGAATGTAACCGAGACGAAACACCATCTGTTCCCGGACCGGATGTCACCATTCGCGGATGCCTCACAACACGGTGAGGGCCAGCTCCAGCACGCTCTGCACCGTCGCGGTGCGGATCTCGTCGCGCGTTCCCGACAGAGCGAGAGCCGACACGATGGCCGTCTCGGGCGTCGCGACCGCTATGTAGACCGTGCCCACGGCATGCCCGTCCTGCGGATCGGGCCCGGCGACGCCCGTCGTCGAGACGCCCACGTCCGCGCGCAGCACACGGCGAGCGCCCTGCGCCATCTCCTCGGCGACCGTGGGATCCACGGCACCGCGGGCCGCCAGCAGGTCCGCTTCGACACCGAGCGCGGTCGTCTTGAGATCGGTGGCGTATGCGACGATCCCGCCACGCACCTGCGCGGACGCACCCGGCACATCGATCAGCGTGGCGGTGACCCGGCCACCGGTCAGCGATTCCGCCGCGGCGATCGACCAGCCGCGGATCTGGAGGGCGCGCAGCACGGCGGCCGCGGCATCCGTCCCATCCGAAGGCTCGTCCGTCACGCGTCCCTCCGCTTCGCGCGAGCAGCGCGAAGCTCGGTCACGATGTAGTCGATGCCGCTCGCGATCGTGAGGATCACCGCGATCGTCATGAGCACCCCGTTGACCCAGAAGATCCAGTCGCCCACGAGGGTCCACAGCGGCAGCAGGGCGAAGGAGAGGGCGAGAGCCTGGGCGAGGGTCTTGAGCTTGCCCATCCAGGCGGCGGCCAGCACGTGGTCGCTCACGACCATGAAGCGGTACACCGTGATCCCGATCTCGCGGATGAGCACGATGATCGTGATCCACCACGGCAGCTCGCCGAGGATGGACAGGCCGATGAAGGCGAATCCGGTGAGCACCTTGTCGGCGATGGGGTCCAGGAGCTTGCCGAGATCGGTGACGATCTCGTGCTTGCGGGCCAGGTAGCCGTCGATCCCGTCGGTCGCGATCGCCACGATGAACAGCGCGGCAGCCCACCACCGCAGGGCGCCGTCCGCTCCCCCGTCGGCCAGGAGCATCCACAGGAAGACCGGCGCGCACAGGATGCGCACGATCGTGATCGCGTTGGGCAGCTGCCGGGGGATCGCCATGGACCCGAGCCTATCGGCGCGCCCCGGCCGGGCGGCGCCGGGGGTCAGTCGCGGCCGGTGAGACCCCACGCGTCTTCGGAGCCGTCGTCGTCGCTCTCGACCACGGGGTAGCCGTCGTACTGCGAGGCCACGGCATCCGTTCCGTAGCGGTCGTCCTCCGCCGGAGCGGGCGCCGCCGGAGCAGGCGCCGTGGCGGGCACGTCCTCGCCGCGCATGCGAGCCAGGACGGACGGCAGCTGCTCGACGGTCACGAGCACGTCGCGGGCCTTTGAGCCCTCGGAGGGGCCGACGATCTCGCGGGACTCCAGGAGATCCATCAGACGGCCGGCCTTCGCGAAACCGACGCGCAGCTTGCGCTGGAGCATCGACGTCGAGCCGAACTGGCTCGACACGACGAGTTCGGCCGCCGCGAGGAGAAGCTCGAGATCGTCCCCGATGTCGGCGTCGATCTCCTTCTTCTCCGCCACCGCCGCGACGTCGGCCCGGTACTCCGGTCGCGCCTGGTGGGTGACGTGCTTGACGACCTCCTCGATCTCCTTCTCGCTCACCCAGGCGCCCTGCACGCGGAGTGCCTTCGAGGCGCCCATCGGCAGGAACAGGCCGTCGCCCTGGCCGATGAGGCGGTCTGCGCCGGGCTGGTCGAGGATGACGCGGGAGTCGGTGACGCTCGTCACGGCGAACGCCAGCCGTGAGGGCACGTTCGCCTTGATGAGGCCGGTGACGACGTCGACCGACGGGCGCTGCGTCGCGAGCACGAGGTGGATGCCCGAGGCGCGTGCGAGCTGCGTGATGCGCACGATCGAGTCCTCGACGTCACGAGGCGCGACCATCATGAGGTCGGCGAGCTCGTCGACGACCACGAGCAGGTACGGGTACGGCTTGAGCACGCGCTCGCTGCCCGGCGGAAGCGTGATCTCGCCGGCGACGACGGCCTTGTTGAAGTCGTCGATGTGACGGAAGCCGAACGACGCGAGGTCGTCGTACCGCATGTCCATCTCTTTCACGACCCACTGCAGCGCCTCGGCGGCCTTCTTGGGGTTCGTGATGATGGGCGTGATGAGGTGCGGAACGCCGGCGTAGGACGTCAGCTCGACGCGCTTCGGGTCGATGAGCACCATACGCACGTCGGCGGGCTTGGCGCGCATCAGGAGGCTCGTGATCATCGAGTTCACGAAGCTCGACTTGCCCGATCCGGTGGAGCCGGCGACGAGGAGGTGGGGCATCTTCGCGAGGTTCGCGACGACGTAGCCGCCCCCGACGTCCTTGCCGACGCCGATGGTCATCGGGTGCGTCTGGCTGGTGGCCGTCTGCGAGCGCAGCACGTCGCCGAGGGTGACGATCTCGCGGTCGGTGTTGGGAATCTCTACACCGATGGCGCTCTTGCCCGGGATCGGCGCGAGGATGCGCACCTCGTTGGAGGCGACGGCGTACGCGAAGTTGTTCGTGAGCGCCGTGATGCGCTCCACCTTGACGCCGTGACCGACCTCGATCTCATACTGCGTGACGGTCGGGCCGCGCGAGAATCCGGTGACGCGTGCATCGACATTGAACTGCTCGAGCACACTCGTGATCGCGCGCACCGTGTCGTCGTTGGCTTGAGAGCGCGCCACGTGGGGCGATCCTGCGGCCAGCGAGTTGACGGACGGCAGCCGGTACGGCGCGGACGGCGAGTCGACGGCAGTGGCCGAGCCGATGCCGTCGAGGCCGGGAAGCGTGCCGTCGTCCTCGATGACCTCGGCGTCGTCGCGGAGCGACGTGCGCGAGGAGGTCGCCGCCTTCGCCGCCGACAGCACCGCCGGGTCGATGACCTCGGTGAGGGCGTCCGTCGGGGGCGCGGGGGGTGGCGTCACGGGCTGAACGACGGCCTGCTCGAACCCGCCCTGCGACGTGCCGGGCGTCAGCAGCTCCGTGAGATCCTGCGAGCCGAGGCCGCCCTCAGGGTCTTTCTCGCGGCCGGTCTTGTTGCGTCGCCAGAACGGCAGAGAGGAGTCGCCTTCGTCGTCCGCAGCGGCCGGGGCCGCAGCATCCGTCGTCGCCTTCTCTTCCCGCGGCTCGGCGCCGAACATCCAGGCGTACAGCTCGCCCAGACGGCGCCCGATGCGGTTCGGGGGCGTCTTCGTGATGATCAGGATGCTGAGCACGGCCAGCAGCGACAGCACGATGTACGCGCCGACGTCGGTGAGGACCATGGCGAGCGGCTCGCCGAGCATCCAGCCGAAGAGGCCGCCCGCCTCGCTCAGGGCGGGAAGTCCCTGGTTCGGCTGGGGGCGCCCGCCCGCGACGTGGCAGAAGCCTGCGATCGTGAGGACGAGCAGGCCGAAGCCGATGCCCACGCGGCCGTTGTCGTGCACGGACGACGGATGCCGGAACATCCAGCCCGCGAGCAGCAGCAGGAGCACCGGCATGACGAAGGCCTCACGGCCGATCAGCATTCCGACGGTATACGCGCTGATCGTCTTCGCGACCTCGTTGCCGATGAAGAACCACTCGTTCACGGCGCCGGCGATCGCCAGCAGCACGAGAAGGAACGGGAAGCCGTCGCGGCGCTGGTCCTTCTCGAGCGCCTCGGGACCGAATGCGCGGAACAGACTGCCGGTGGCGTGCGCGAGCCCCATCCACGCCCGGGCGATGACCGGCGGACGGTCGGGTTCGTTCACGTAGCGCTTGGGTGCGGGTGCCGGCTTGGCGGCCGCGGGCTTGCGCGCCGACGAGGACGCGCTCGAGCGCGCGTTCGTCGACGCGGTCGAAGACGCGCGCGACCGGCTGGTCGGGCTTGAGCTCCTGGCCATCCCCCCACGGTAGGCCGACACCCCGACATTTGCCCGCAACCACGCCGCCGTACGGCCGCAGGCCCGGCGCGTCGCGAAGGCCCGCCTCGCCGGATGCCTCAGCGCAGGCGCTTGACCATCGTGTCGCGGCCCGACCCGCTCTGCGTGACGGCGAAGCCCTCGCTGCGGTACAGCGTCGAGGCGAAGTTGCCCCGCTCGACGCTGAGGCTGATGCGCGCGAACCCCTGCGCTCCCGCGTGCTCGCACAGTCTCTGCAGGAGGGTGCGGCCCACCCCGTGAGCGCGCCAGATGGGACGCACGCCGATGATGAGCTCGGGCACTCCGGTGCCGACGTACCCGAAGCCCGGGTCGTCACGAGGGAGCATGCGGTACCAGGCGGCGCCCACCGGCTCCCCGTTGGCGTCCTCGGCCACGAAGCCGGCATCGCCCGGCCGCATCCAACTCGCCACGTAGCGCCGGTGATCGGCGCCGCCGATCACCTCGTGGCGGGGTCGCGCGCCGCCCTGGCGCCAGTTGGCCGCCTCGACGACCATGTCGCCGAGGAAGGCGCCGTCTGCTGACACGGCGGGGCGGATGCGGAACGAGGAGGCCACGACGCCGATCGTACGGCCCGCGTGTTACGTCTCGATACTCCGCGGATGGCGATCTCGCTACGCTTCGATGCTCCGCTTGATGGTCATCTCGCTACGGTTCGATTCTCCGCTTGATGGTCATCTCGCTACGCTTCGATTCTCCGCTTGATGGTCATCTCGCTACGCTTCGATTCCCCGCTTGATGGTCATCTCGCTACGCTTCGATACTCCGCTTGATGGTCATCTCGCTACGCTTCGATGACGAGCGGGACGATCATGGGCCGGCGGCGCAGCGACTGGTTGACCCAGCGGCCGATCGTGCGGCGCACGACCTGCGACAGCGCGTGCGGGTCGCGGACGCCGGACTTGGCCGCCTCGGCGAGGGCCGCGGCGATCTTGGGCTTGACGTCTTCGAAGACCGCGTCATCCTCGGCGAAGCCGCGGGCGTGCACCTCCGGGCCGGAGATGATCTTGCCGGTCGACGCGTCGACCACCACGATCACCGAGATGAAGCCCTCTTCGCCGAGGATCCGGCGATCCTTGAGGTCGGCGTCCGTGATCTCCCCCACTGTCGAGCCGTCGACGTAGACGAAGCCGAGGTCGAACTGTCCGACGACGTGCGCGTCGCCGTCCTTGAGATCGATCACGGTGCCGTTCTCGGCGAGAATGGTCCGCTCGGGCTCGATCCCGGTGTCCTGGGCGAGACGCGCGTTCGCCATCAGGTGGCGGTACTCGCCGTGCACCGGCAGCACGTTCTTCGGCTTCAGGATGTTGTAGCAGTACAGCAGTTCGCCGGCGGCGGCGTGCCCCGACACGTGCACTTTGGCGTTGCCCTTGTGCACCACGTTCGCGCCGAGCTTGGTGAGCCCGTCGATCACCCGGTACACCGCGTTCTCGTTGCCGGGGATGAGGCTCGACGCCAGGATCACGGTGTCGCCGGGGCCCGGCTCGATCGCGTGGTCGAGATTCGCCATGCGGCTGAGCACGGCCATCGGCTCGCCCTGCGAGCCGGTCGACATGTAGACGATCTGGTCGTCAGGCAGGTCGCGGGCCTTCTTGTAGTCGATCAGCACGCCTTCGGGCACGTGCAGGTACCCGAGGTCCTCGGCGATCGTCATGTTGCGCAGCATGCTGCGGCCGAGGAGGGCCACGCGGCGACCATGGGCGGCGGCCGCATCCAGCACCTGCTGCACGCGGTGCACGTGGCTCGAGAAGCTCGCCACGATCACGCGCCGCGGCGCCTTGCCGATCACCTGGTCGAGCACCGGGCCGATCGACCGCTCGAGGGGCGTGAAGCCGGGCACATCGGCGTTCGTCGAGTCGACGAGGAAGAGGTCGACGCCCTCCTCCCCCAGCCGCGAGAACGCGCGGAGGTCGGTCAGCCGGCCGTCGAGCGGCAGCTGGTCCATCTTGAAGTCGCCGGTCGCGAGCACGAGACCCGCGGGCGTGCGGATCGCGACGGCGAGAGCGTCGGGGATCGAGTGGTTCACCGCGACGAACTCGAGCTCGAACGGCCCGAGGTTCTCGCTCTGGCCCTCTGCCACCGTGAGGCTGTACGGCTTGATCCGGTGCTCCTTGAGCTTCGCCTCGGTGAGCGCGAGGGTCAGTCCCGATCCGATGATCGGGATGTCGCTCTTGAGCTTGAGCAGGTACGGCACCGCGCCGATGTGGTCCTCGTGGCCGTGCGTGAGCACGACGCCGACGATGTCGTCCAGCCGCTTCTTGAGCGGCTCGAAGTCGGGGAGGATCAGGTCGACCCCGGGCTGGTGCTCCTCGGGGAACAGCACGCCGCAGTCGACGACGAGAAGCTTCCCGCCGTATTCGAACACCGTCATGTTGCGGCCGACCTCGCCGAGGCCGCCGAGCGGGACGATCCGTAGGGTTCCTGCTGCGAGCTCCGGCGGGTCGTACGGGGTGGTGGGCATTGCGAAGCCTCCTCCGGGCGCTGGGACGCCCGTCATCTGCGCGCCGTCGACCGTTCGACGGCGCGATTCGTCATCTCGTGGTGCCTGAGACCTTCGGCAGCGCGCCGCCGGCGGCGGCGTTGCGGTCGGGGCGGAAGTTCGAGAAGTCGGCGCCGGGCACATCGTGCACGAGAGCGAGCTCGTCCTCGATCTTGGCGGCCTCCCACTCCTCCGGTCCGACCAGCGGCAGCCGCACACGCGGGCTGCCGATGCGGCCGAGGCCGTGGAGGATGTACTTCGCCGACACCGTGCCGGGCACGTGGGTCATCACGGCGCGCACGAGCGGCTCGAGCTGCTGGTGCGCCGCGGTGGCCGTCTTGAGGTCGCCCGCGTTCACGGCGTCGACGATCGCACGGTAGGGCTGCGCCGCGATGTTCGCGGTGACGCCGATGAGCCCCGTCGCGCCGATCGCGAGGTGCGGCAGCACGTTGGCGTCGTCGCCCGAGAAGTACATCAGATCCGTCTGGTTGAGCACACGGCTCACCTCGCTGAAGTCGCCCTTGGCGTCCTTGATGGCGAGGATGTTCGGGTGCTTGGCGAGACGCAGGATCGTCTCGTACCGGATCGGCACGCCGGTGCGGCCCGGGATGTCGTACAGGATCACCGGCAGGTCGGTGGCGTCCGCGACCAGGCGGAAGTGCGTCAGGATGCCCGCCTGCGTGGGCTTGTTGTAGTACGGCGTGACGATCATGATGCCGTCGGCGCCGACCTTCTCGCTGGCCTTGTAGAGCTCGATCGCGTGCGCGGTCTCGTTCGACCCACCGCCCGTGATGATCTTGGCGCGGCCGGCGGCGACATCCTTTCCGACCTCGACGAGGCGGATCTTCTCCGCGTCGGTGAGGGTCGACGTCTCACCCGTGGTGCCGGTCACGACGATGCCGTCGGCCCCCGCGGTGATGACGTCGTCGATGTGCTTCTCGACAGCGGGCCAGTCGACCTCGCCGTCGGCCGTCATGGGGGTGACGAGCGCGACGAGCACCTGTCCGAAGGGATTGCCCGTATGCGTCATGCACTCAGGTTATCGGGATGCCGCGCCCCGGCGCGCCCGGTGACGGTCACCCCACGACGGCGACCCGGCTTCACCGGAACGCGGGTCGATCGCGCGACACGCTGGGCCGACGCCTCCGTCGCCGGCGTGTCGAAGTCGTCGACCCGTGTTTCGGCGCTCGCGCGAATGGAGGGACGCGGATGCTGCGTGCCGCGGGTCCGACCGAGGCAGACCGTTCTCACCACGTGAGGCCGGCGGGGCTCCGGTGCAGGTTCCGCGAGATAGCGGCCAGGATCGCAGCCTCGACGATCTCCCAGTCGTGCACGATGAGCGCATAGTCGAAGCGAAGTGTGATGAAGCCGAGTGCCATCGCCGCGGCGTCGCGTACGCGGTCACGGTGCCGAGACGGTCCGTCATGGGTGTCGCCGTCGGCCTCCACGATCAGGCAGTCGCCGATGACGAAGTCGACCACGCCGACCCCGGGAACGGCGACCTGCGGGGTGAGCGCGAGCCCGTACCTGCGGAGCCGCAGCCGAACGAGGGATTCGAGCCCGCTGTCGGCGTCGGTGCGAGCGAAGTCGACGAGCCAGCGAAACCCAGCGGGGAGGCTCAGCTTCAGCCGCTCTCGCGCCTGATCATCGACCAGGCTCTGCCGCAGAGCCGACTCGAGCGCCGCGAAGAACGCCTCCTCGCCCCGGCACGCAAGGATCTGCCGGAGACAGTGAAGGATTCCGACGGACGCCAATGTCGGCTCGTCGACGGCGATGTCACGGTGGAAGGCGCAGCATGCACCTTCTTCGGGCTCGGGATGGATGGCGATCCGCATCGGGTGGTGCTTCTCGTCGATCCAGGTGTGGACCGGTTCCTGATCGCCGTCGTCGAGGAGCCACAGCCCGTAGGCGCGTCCCGCGGTCACGCATGCGATGCGTCCGCGATGGCTCAGCGCCTCGACGGTTGCTGTTGGGGTCGAAGGTGTCGCGTACATGCCGACCCGAGGTCGCAGGAGGAGCCCCTCGGCGTGGGCCCGGCCGAGGTCACTCTTCCGGACGCCCTGCGCGACGATGTCCCGGGTGCGCGCGACGCCTCCGATCAGCTCCACGGCAGCGACGGCGGATTCGACGGTCATGCCTCACGGTCGCGCCATCTCTTCGCACCCGCGGACCAGGTGGGTCGATCGGTGGAGAAGCTCCGAGCCGAGCCATCTGGGGAGGAACCCCGGGTTCCCTCCCCCGTCGCACCGCCGAGCGCACCAGGCCCCTCCCCGGCTGCCACCGAAGCACTGGCTGGTCATCCGACACGCCGGGTCGCAGCATCCGTCACCGGCGTGCCCCCGTTACCGACCCGTGCTTCGGCACACAGACCGGTGAATCTCACGACGGCTGCAGGCGACCCGGGCTCGACGGTGACCGCCGGCTGCATTCCGCCGAAACACGGGTCGATCGCGCGACACGCCGGGCCACGGCAGCCGACACCGGCGTGTCGCCCTTGCCGACCCGTGTTTCGGCAAAGGGAGGGGGTCCCCGGTGACGCCGGGCCGGCTCAGCGGCCGCGCTCTCCGATGCGCGCGGCGACCGACGGCGGGGCGAACCGGGCCAGGGCGACGAGCGCCTTGTAGCGCAGCGAAGGGATCGACACCGCCGCACCGCGTGCCGCATCGCGCAGCGACTCGGCCACGACGTCCCGCGCGTCGAGCCACATCCCGTCGGGCACGCCCTCCTGTCCCGGCGGCAGCCCGAGGCGCTCGTGGAAGTTCGTGTGGGTGTAGCCCGGGCACACCGCGGTCACCGTGACACCTCGCGGACCGTAGCGGCCGTTCGCCCAGCGGCTGAAGCTCACGAGCCACCCCTTGCAGGCGCCGTACGTCGAGCGCGGGATGAAGGCGGCGACCGATGCGACGTTGACGATGCGGCCGTGCCCGCGCGCGAGCATCGCGCCCAGTGCGGCGTGCGTGAGGCGCATCGGCACCTCGACGTGCAGCTGAAGGTGGCGGACCTCGTCCTCGATGTCGTTTCGCTCGAACGCCAGCGGCAGTCCGAACCCCGCGTTGTTCACGAGGATCTCGATCGGCCGGGCCTCATCGGCGACACGCGCCTCGACCCGCTCGCGCTGGCGTCGCTTCAGCAGGTCGGCCGCGAGCACTTCGACCTCGACCCCGTAGGTCGACCGCAGCCGGACGGCGAGCTGCTCGAGCGACTGCCGGTCGCGCGCGACGAGCACGAGGTGCGCGCCCTTCGCCGCGAGCTGGCGCGCGTACTCCGCACCGAGACCCGAACTCGCACCGGTGATGAGCGCCGTCTTCGCCATGCGCGCCAGCCTATTGCCGTGTCAGCGCGAGCCGTGCGCCGCCGGCCGCACCAGCCGCAGGAAGCGATAGCGGATGCCGGAACCCGACGTGTGCCAGCCGTCGACCGGGTCCGTCGCGGCCGAGACCCAGCCGGCGCGGTCGGGCGCCAGGGTGTCACCCTCGACCGCGACATCGAGTTCGGTGACCTCGAGGAGGTCGGCGAGCTCGATGGCCTCCTGGAACAGCTGCCCGCCGCCGATCACCCAGATGCGCTCGGGCGCGCCTTCGTCGGCGAGGGCCAGCGCGGCCCCGAGCGATGCGGTGCGCTCGGCGCCGGCATCCGTCCACTGCTCCTGGCGGGTGATCACGATGTTGCGCCGACCCGGCAGCGGGCGGAATCGCGCGGGGAACGACTCCCAGGTGCGGCGGCCCATCACGACCGGCGCACCGAGCGTCAGTGCCTTGAAGTGGGCGAGGTCCTCGGGCACGTGCCACGGCATGCCGCCGTCGGCGCCGATCACGCCGTCGTGCGCCTCCGCCCAGATGAGGCCGATCGGGGCCGTCATACCGCGACCGCCCCGCGGATCGCGGGGTGGTGCTGGTAGTCCTCGAGCACGAAGTCGTCGTAGCGGTAGTCGAAGATCGACTCGGGCGTGCGCGCGATGCGCAGCGTCGGATACGGGTACGGCTCGCGGGTGAGCTGCTCGCGCACCTGCCCGATGTGGTTGTCGTAGATGTGGCAGTCGCCGCCGGTCCACACGAAGTCGCCCGGCTCGAGCCCCGCCTGCTGCGCCACCATGAGGGTCAGCAGCGCGTACGACGCGATGTTGAAGGGGACGCCGAGGAAGAGGTCGGCACTGCGCTGGTACAGCTGGCACGACAGCTTGCCGTCGGCCACGTAGAACTGAAACATCGCGTGGCACGGCGCGAGCGCCATGTCGGGGATGTCGGCGGGGTTCCACGCCGACACGATCAGCCGACGCGAATCGGGGTTCGCGCGGATCTGGTCGAGCACGAGCGCGATCTGGTCGATGTGGTCGCCCGACGGCGTCGGCCACGACCGCCACTGCACCCCGTAGACCGGACCCAGCTCGCCGGCAGCATCCGCCCACTCGTCCCAGATGGTGACCCCGTTCTCCTGCAGCCACGCCACATTCGACTCGCCGCGGAGGAACCACAGCAGCTCATATGCGATCGACTTGAAGTGCACGCGCTTGGTCGTGATGAGCGGGAAGCCCTGTGCGAGGTCGAACCGGATCTGCCGGCCGAACGCACTGGTCGTGCCGGTGCCGGTGCGGTCGTCCTTGTGGGTGCCGTGCTCGAGCACGTCTCGCAGAAGGTCTTCGTACGGGGTCGGGATCGGCGTCGTCACGGCTGCCACGATACCCGCGCCCCGGGACATCCCGGCCGTGCCCGCACCGTGCGCTCTCCTCACAGCGCCGAGTCGCCTTCTGTTACATCGATCGCGTCATATTCGCCGATTCGGCCTCCATTCAGGTGAAAGGGGTTAGCCTGATCTGCTGTGACCCTGGTCGGAGCCCTCATCGCCCTCGCCGTGCTGCTTGCGGCGACGGTGGCACTCGGTGTCTTCCTGAACTGGCGACAGTCGCAGGCCCGCCGCAACGTCGAGCACGAGGTCGTCGAACCTCACCGCCTCGGCGCCGACGGGCTCGGCGAGGTCGCCACCCTCTTGCAGTTCAGCACCGAGCTCTGCGCCCGCTGTCCGGGTGTGCACCGCACGCTCGCGGCCATCGCCGACGACCACGAGGGCGTGCGCCACCTCGACGTCGACCTGACCCATCGCCCCGACATCGCGAAGCACTTCCACGTCCTCCAGACGCCGACCACGCTCGTGCTCGACCGCAACGGCGTCGTGCAGACCCGCTTCGGCGGCGCCCCGGGTCGCGACGTGCTCGAACTCGAGCTCAACCGGCTGATCGCGGAGGACGCGAATGTCTGAGCGACGGGATGCTGCGACCCCGCGTGGCATCGACCCCCGCGGTCCGCGCTTCGCGGCCGGCATCACCGCCGTGCTCCTCTTGGTCGTCGTGTTCCTCGGGCTCACCGGCCTCTCGACGGCGCAGACGGCCGAAGGATGGGCGATCTCCGCGGCGAGCGTGGCCCAGCGGATCCTCGACCCCGCCTTCCTCCTGCTGCTCGTGACGACCCTGCTCTTCCTGTGGGGCGTCGTCTCGCCGCGCACCGCGCCGTGGGGTGCGCTCTACCGCGCGGTCGTGGCGCCGCGCCTGTCGGCTCCGACCGAGCTCGAGGACCCGCGCCCGCCGCGCTTCGCGCAGGGCGTCGGCCTGTTCGTGTCGGCTCTCGGTCTCGTGCTGCAGCTGTTCGGCGTGCCGTGGGCATTGACGATCGCCGCCTCGGCGGCCTTCATCGCCGCGTTCCTCAACGCCGTGTTCGGGCTCTGCCTCGGCTGCCAGCTGTACCTCCTCCTGCAGCGCGCCGGCATCGTCGGCCGCACCCGCCCGGCGTCGGCCTGACGCCGCGTCGGCCGTGCGCGGACCGAGGGGCGCAGCATCCGGTGTCAACCCATCGCGGTGCGGCAGCCCGACGCCATAGGCTGACGCGAGACGCCCGGCACGCGGGCGCCCCGCCAGCGAGGAGGCCCACATGACCGTCACGAGCGAAGCAACCACGGTATGGAAGGGCGGTCTGTTCGACGGCTCCGGCGAGACCACGTTCGTGTCGTCCGGCCTCGGGACCTTCCCCGTCAACTGGAAGGCGCGCAGCGAGGGCTCCACGTCGGTCACGACGCCGGAGGAGCTGATCGCGGCCGCGCACGCTTCGTGCTTCAGCATGGCGTTCTCCCTCGCGCTGGCCGAGAACGGCACTCCCCCGGAGTCGATCGACACGACCGCCTCGGTCACGTTCAAGCCAGGCACGGGCATCACCGGCAGCCACCTGAACGTCAACGCGGTCGTCCCGGGACTCGAGCCCGAGGACTTCGAGCGACTCGCCCAGAGCGCAAAGGCCGGATGCCCCGTCTCGCAGGCACTGGCGGGCATCGAGATCACGATCGAGGCCACGCTTGCCTGAAGGCCCACCGGGCGGTGACCACGGTCGGCGGATCGTCGTCGCCGGGGCGTCCGGCCTCATCGGCCGGGCGCTCGTCGAGAGCCTCCGCGCCGACGGCGCCCAGGTGACGACCCTCGTGCGCCGGCCCGCCGCGGCCGCGCACGAAGTCGAGTGGCTCACGACGGCCGAGCCGCTGGATCCCGCGGTGCTCGAGGGGGCGGACGCGGTCGTCGGGCTCAACGGCGCGAGCATCGGGCGCTTCCCCTGGACGCCGTCGTACAAGAGCACCCTGCTGTGGTCGCGCATCGCGCCGACACGCGCGCTCGCCCGCGCGGTGCGCGAGCTCGGTACAGCGGCCCCGCACTTCGTGTCGGCATCGGCCGTGGGCTACTACGGCTCGGTGCCGGGCGCGCGCCTCGTCGAGGACGCACCGCGCGGCGAGTCGTTCCTCGCGGATCTCTGCGGCGAGTGGGAGGCCGCGGCGTACGGCGCGGGGACGGATGCTGCGGTGTCGGTGCTGCGCACCGCCCCGATCGTGCACGCCGACGGCGTGCTGAAGCCGCTGATGCTCCTGACCAAGCTCGGCCTCTCCGGCCCGATCGGCCGCGGGACGCAGGCATGGCCGTGGATCTCGCTCGAGGACGAGGTGCGCGCCATCCGGCACGTGATCGACGCCCGCCTCACCGGTCCCGTGAACCTCTCCGGACCCACCCGCGCCACCGCGAACGACCTCGGGTTCGCGCTCGCGGTGCGGATGAACCGCCCGTTCCTTCTGCGCGCGCCGGTGTGGGGCATGAAGCTCGCGCTCGGCGCGGACGCCACGGAGGCGATCCTCACCGCAGATGCGCACGTGGTGCCACAGGCGCTCGAGACGTCGGGTTTCGCGTTCTCGCACCCGACGGTCGAGGACGCGGTCGCGGCGGCCGTGCCCGCGGCATCCTGATCCGACGCCAGGTTCAGCCGGCGCGGTCGGCCTTCTCGAGCCGGATGGCGGCCCGCACCGCCTCTCGTGCGCGGCGGCGGTCGCCGGCGGCGTCGTATGCGAGTCCGAGCCGGTACCACGCCCGCCAGTCATCGGGGTGGGCCTCGGCGTCGGCGCGATACGCAGGGAAGACGGCGTCGCCGTCCTCGCGCATCACGCGGCCGCTCGGACGCACGGCGACCTCCTCCTGCGGCAGGGCGTCCTCGGCCTCGAGCCGCTTGCCGAGCTGCTGCGCGCGCACGCCGAACCACAGCTCGCGCCCGAGGGCCCACGCCGCGATGAGCGGCAGCACCACGAGCGCCGCGCCCATCGCGATGCCGACCGGGTCGCCGCTCACGAGCAGCAGCCACGCGCGCTGCCCGACGAGCACGATGTACAGCGCGAGCAGCGCCGCCATGACGGCGACGCCGATGCGCGCGCTCATGCCCCGGTCGTGCGGGCGACCTGGCCGGGCACGCCGCCCTCGTCGACGGGCCGACCGTCGGGCTGCGCCGCGCGGCGACCGATGCCGATGTCGATCAGGCTGTCGAGGCCGACGGTGACACCCGACGCGTCGCGCGCGGCGGCGAGGGCGAGACGGATGCCGGGACCATACGCCTGCGCCGGCTCCACGGTGTCGTGCACGATGGTGAGCGACTCCCCTGCCCCCGACAGGATCGTCTCCTGCCGGGCGACGACGCCAGGGCGGCGCAGCGAGTGGATCGGCACGCTCGCGACCTGCTGGCCACGGGCACGCTGGTCGACGTGCGGCGACTCGACCGGGCCGACGCCGTCACGCGCGGCCGCGATGAGCTCGGCCGTACGCACGGCGGTGCCGCTGGGCGAGTCGATCTTGGTCTCGCGGTGCGCCTCGACGATCTCGATCGACGGGAAGAACGGCGCCGCGGCGGCCGCGAGCGCCGAGCCCAACACGGAGCCGAGCGAGAAGTTGGGGACGAAGACGGCACCCGTGCCGGCGGCCTCGACGAGAGGACGGACCAGCGCGATGCGCTCGGCCGACCAGCCGGAGGTGCCGATGAGCACGTTGATGCCGCGCTCGATCGCGGCACGGACGACGTCGATCGACACGGCGGGTGTCGATGCGTCCACCACCAGGTCTGCGCCGTCGAGCTCGGACAATTCCGACCGGGACGACAGCACCCCGGCGACCTCGAATCCGGGTTCGGCGTCGACCACGTCGCGGATGATCGCTCCGAGCTTTCCGGTGCCGCCGACGATGGCCACGCGTGTCGTCATGCCTCCATCCTAGGCGGGGGCCGGCGAGCGGCCGGGCCTGCCGACCGCGGCAGACGCCTACGCTGGAGGCCGTGGTGACTCTCCGCCCCTCCCCCGTCGACGCGCCCGACGCCCACGACCTCCTCGCCGAGTACTTCCGGACCCGCACCGAAGGATTCGCCGACCAGGGCGTCGCGTACCGGACGACCTTCCCCGATCCGGCGGCCTTCGTGCCGCCCGCCGGCGTCTTCGTCCTGCTCGACGACGACGCGGGCGTCGCACAGGGCTGCGGAGGCATCCGTCTCATCCCCGAAGGGCCGCTCGGCCCGCGGTACGAGCTGAAGCACCTGTACCTGCGGCCGGTCACACGCGGGCGCGGGTGGGGCCGCCTGCTCGTCGAGGGGCTCGTCGAGCGCGCCCGTGGATTCGGCGCCGCCGAGCTCGTGCTCGACACGCACCACTCGCTCGAGGCCGCCGGCGCGCTCTACGCGCGCACCGGATTCGTCGCGATCGAGCCCTACAACGACAACCCGAACGCGTCCCGCTGGTACGGCAAGGTGCTCTGAACGCGGAGGCGGGTCAGACGGGGTAGACCTCGGGCAGGCCGGTCCGCAGCTCGACCGGAAGGTGCGCGAGATCGTTGTGCGACAGGAGCGTCCACGGGCGTCCCTGCTTCTGCGCGATCACGGTCAGGCCGCAGTGCGCCTGGTTGAGCGTCATCCAGCGCCAGTCGGGCGCCTGCAGCACCTCGCGCACGAACCACGCGATCACGAAGTTGTGGGTGATCAGGAGTTCGTGCACCTCGCCGCGCTTGCGCGCCAGGAACTCGCTCGTCGCGTCAGACATCTGCGCACGGCCGGCTTCGACCTCGGCTTCGGTGACCGAACCGAAGAACGGCTCGAAGGCGGCGGGCGTCTCCTCGGTCATGCCCGTCGGCACGCAGTCGAACAGCAGCGCGGACGGTTCGGGCGTGAGCGACGGCATCCGTTCGGCGACCGCGCGGGCCGTCTGGCTGGCGCGCTCGAGCGGCGAGTGCCACAGCGCGTCGAACGGCACCCCGGAGAGCCGGTCCGCCAGCAGTGCGGCCTGCCGGCGGCCGCGAGGCGACAGCGGCCCGTCGACGAGTCCGTGCTCGGCATCCTGATGTTCGCCATGCCGCACGAGGTAGATGTAGTGCGTCACGCAGTTCACTCCGTCGGGGATCCCGTGCCCTGGGGAAAGGCACGATATCCAGCCTACGACACGTCGCCGGGGCGATTCAGCGACTGTGGACGGCGAGTCCCAAGCGCGGTTGCGACTACTCCGAGGCGCGCCCGATGTCGGACAGCTGGCCGCGGCTCAGGCGGACGCCGACGCCCTGCACGAGCTCCTCGACGTGCTGCGGCGCGTACGCGTTCACGATGGGCGCCGTGACGAGCTTCTGCGAGAGCAGCCAGGCGACCGCGACGGCCGCATCGGGGACGCCGAGATCGGCGCCGACGGCGTCGAGCGCGCGCAGCGTCCGACTCCCCCGGCGGTTGAGGTTCGCCGCGAGCTGCGCGCCGCGCACCGAGAGGGCACCACGGATCTTCGAGCGCTGCCGGCCGGCGAGGAACCCGTGCTCCAGCGCGTGCGACGGGGTCACCGCCATGCCCTGCGCCCCGGCGACGAGTCGCAGGTCGGCGTCGAACTCGTGGCGGCGCAGCACGTTGAACGGGACGTCGAGCACCGCGATCCGGGGGTAGCCCGCCGACGCGAAGATGCGCGCCTCGACGAGCTGCGCGGCGCTGTAGCCGATCGCGCCGAGCGCCCGCACCTTGCCGGTCTCGACGAGCCACTCCGCCGTGGCGAGCGTGTCTTCGAGCGACGACGCACGATCGGTGGTCGCGTCGAGGTAGAGGACGTCGATGCGGTCGGTGCGCAGGCGGGTCAGCGAAGCCTCGACGGCGCGCACGAGGTTGACCGGGCCCAGACCGGGGTTGTCGGCATGGCCGCCGACGCGAACGGCGAGGACGATGTCGTCGCGAAGGCCGCGGGACTGCAGCCACTGGCCGATGATGTGCTCGCTGCGACCGCTCGAGTAGCTGTCGGCCGTGTGCACGGCGTTGCCGCCCAGTTCGGCGTAGGTGTCGAGGATCGCGTGGCTCGACTCGAGGTCGACGTTCCACCCGAACTCGGCGGCGCCGAGGATCAGGGGGAAGATGTGCGAGCCGCTCTCACCGAGCGCGACGCGCACGTTGCTGCCGATCGAAGGGCCCTGCACGGGGATCGGAGCAGAGGGGTGCGGGCCGCGCACGACGGCGCCCGGCTGCGCGGGCGCGGCATCCGGACTCGACGACGGGAGCGTCGAGTCAACGCCGAAGTAAGCCATGTGCCACCCCCTCACGAGATCCCTTACGGGAGTCGTGATCACTATGCGCGCCCCCCGGCGCTTACACAAAGGGTAGGCCAGTCCGGACAGGGCGCCGTTCCCTGAGGCGAACTATGGATAAACATTACATAACGCTTTGGTCACGAAGGGCTGATCCCTAGGGGATATGTCCCCTGTTCGGCGGACACCATGCGCCAAGCACCTACCGGACGACTTACGACGGATGCCCGCCCCCTTTCGGGGACGGGCATCCGTGATTCCAGACCGGCTATCACCGGACGGCGAGGAGTCAGCCTTCGGCGGGAGCCTCCGGGCCCTCGCTGGCCGCAGCGCGACCCTCCTGGTCAGCAGCCTCCTCGAGCACCGGCTCGAGCGAGAGCTTGCCGCGGTCGTCGATCTTCGTGATCTTGACGAGCAGCTTCTGACCCACAGAGAGCACATCCTCGACGTTCTCCACGCGCTTGCCACCGGCGAGCTTGCGGACCTCGCTGACGTGCAGCAGGCCGTCCTTGCCGGGCAGCAGCGAGATGAAGGCGCCGAACGTCGCGATCTTGACGACCGTTCCGAGGAACTGCTCGCCGACCTCCGGGTTGGTGGGGTTGGCGATGGCGTTCACCTGAGCGCGGGCCGCCTCGGCCGAGGGGCCGTCGGTCGCACCGATGTAGACGGTGCCGTCCTCCTCGATGGAGATCTGCGCGCCGGTCTCGTCCTGGATCGCGTTGATCGTCTTGCCCTTCGGGCCGATCAGCTCGCCGATCTTGTCGACCGGGATCTGCACGCTGATGACGCGCGGGGCGGTCGGAGCCATCTCGTCCGGGCCGTCGATCGCGGCGTTGAGCACGCCCAGGATCGTGAGGCGCGCGTCCTTGGCCTGCGTGAGCGCCGCGGCGAGCACCGACGACGGGATGCCGTCGAGCTTCGTGTCGAGCTGGATCGCGGTGACGAACTCACTCGTGCCGGCCACCTTGAAGTCCATGTCGCCGAGGGCGTCCTCGGCGCCGAGGATGTCGGTCAGCGCGGCGTAGCGCGTCTGGCCGTCGACCTCGTCCGACACGAGACCCATCGCGATGCCGGCGACGGGAGCGCGCAGCGGCACGCCCGCGTTCAGCAGCGACAGGGTCGAGGCGCACACCGAGCCCATCGACGTCGAGCCGTTCGAGCCGAGAGCCTCGGACACCTGACGGATCGCGTACGGGAACTCCTCGCGGCTGGGCAGCACCGGCACGAGTGCGCGCTCGGCCAGGAAGCCGTGCCCGATCTCGCGACGCTTCGGGCTGCCGACACGGCCGGTCTCACCGGTCGAGTAGGGCGGGAAGTTGTAGTGGTGCATGTAGCGCTTGCTCGTGACCGGCGACAGCGAGTCGATCTGCTGCTCCATCTTGAGCATGTTCAGCGTGGTGACGCCCAGGATCTGGGTCTCGCCGCGCTGGAAGATCGCCGAGCCGTGGACGCGCGGGATGACCTGCACCTCCGCGTCGAGCGGACGGATGTCGGCCAGGCCACGACCGTCCATGCGGACGCCCTCGGCGAGGATGCGACCGCGGACGATCTTCTTGGTGACCGACTTGTAGGCGGCAGAGAACTCGGTCGTCGCGACGGCCGGGAGCTCGCCCGCCTCGACGGCGGCGAGGAGCTCCGCCTTGACGGCGTCCTTCAGCTCGTCGTCGGCGTTCTGGCGGTCCTGCTTGTCGGCGATCTGGTAGATCGGGACGAGCTTGTCGTACGCGCGGTGCGCGACGAAGTCGTACGTCTCCTGGCTGTACGGCAGGAAGACGGGGAACTCCTTGATCTCCTTCGCCGCGGTGTTGGCGACGACGTTCTGCGCCGCGACGAGCTCCTTGATGAAGGGCTTCGAGGCCTCGAGGCCCTGCGCGACGATCTCCTCGTTCGGCTTGGTGGCCCCCGCCTTGATGAGGTTCCAGCTGTGCTCGGTGGCCTCGGCCTCGACCATCATGATCGCGACGTCGCCGTCGGGCAGGACGCGACCGGCGACGATGAGATCGAACACGGCCTCCTCGAGCTGGGTGACCGTCGGGAACGCGATCCACTGGTCGGCGTGCTCGCCGTGACCCGGGATGAGCGCGAGGCGCACACCGGCGATCGGGCCCGAGAACGGCAGACCCGAGATCTGGGTCGACAGCGAGGCAGCGTTGATCGCGAGCGCGTCGTAGAACTCGCCCGGCGCGATCGAGAGCACCGTGACGACGATCTGCACCTCGTTGCGGAGACCGTCGACGAACGACGGGCGCAGCGGGCGGTCGATGAGACGGCAGACGAGGATCGCCTCGGTCGAGGGACGGCCCTCGCGACGGAAGAACGAACCGGGGATCTTGCCCGCGGCGTACGAACGCTCTTCGACGTCGACGGTCAGCGGGAAGAAGTCGAAGCCCTCACGAGGCGACTTGCCGGCGCTGGTCGCCGACAGGAGCATCGTCTCCTCGTCGAGGTACGCGGCGACGGCACCCTGTGCCTGCTGCGCGAGTCGTCCGGTCTCGAACCGGACGGTACGGGTGCCGAAGCGGCCGTTGTCGAGAACGGCCTCAGCGGCAGTGATTTCAGGACCTTCCAAGAGGTCTCTCCTTCTTTGTTTAGGCTCGCACGCGCGTTTCGCGCACGAGCTTGTGCGAAGGAGCAGGAACAGGCAGATCTCGGCGCGCGGGAGTGCCGCGGGGTTCGCCAGCGCTGGTCACCAGTAGAAGATCACCCGACGTCGTCCGGCGGGGAATCCACCACAGGGGACCAGCTTCCTGCCGGCCTGCTCCACAGTGCCCATTTGAAGCACAGTGCTCACATGTGGAATTGAGCGGTTGCCACACGGCAACCCGCCCAAGCCTATCAGCAGCATGCCCGCTGACCCCCACCCTGGCGAGCGTCGGATGCCGCGCCTAGGGTGGGGGCATGAGCACCGACGAGAAGCCGGCGTCTGCGGCATCCGATGAGATGAAGCGCAAATTCAAGGAAGCACTCGACAAGAAGAACGCGAATCACCGCGAGGGCGAGGCCCACATGGATGGCGACTCCGCGATCCACGGCACGCACGGCGCGGTCACGAAGCGCGAGTTCCGTCGCAAGAGCGGATAGGAGCAGGCCATGGTCTTCGACCCGACGTTCCACGAGATCTCGAACGAGGCCGACGAGCTGCCCGACCTGGACGGTCAGGACGACGCCCCTCCCCTCGCGGGCGAGATCGAGGAAGACGAGCTGCCGCCGTACGGCGAGCAGTGATCGCGAGCAGGCCATGAGCGACTTCCGAGAGCGGATCCCCGACGACGAGCGCGACGTGCCCGTCGACGACGGCGTGGAGTTCGAGCTCCCGCCGCCGACCATCGACCCGCTCGAAGCGGTCGAGGAGGATGTCGACGAGCTCGAACTCGAGGAGCGCGAGTCGGCGATCGAAGCCGGCGAGATCGCGCCGGACGACTGAACGGGCGGGCGCGGGTCCGACCCGCGCCCGCCCGTTCCGTCCGCTCAGCGCGACAGCAGCTGCTCGCGTTCGCGGGCGCGGCGCTCCTTGGCTTCCGCCTCCGTGACGGCGGCCTCTTCGAGTCCCTGCACGCCGACCGCGTCCGCGGCGCGCGACATCCCGTCGTGACCGTCGCCCGACAAGGTCGTCTCGTCGAACGGCAGCTCCCCGGCGAGCACGCGGCGCGCGCGGGAGGCGTCGAACTCCTTCGTCCACGTGCCGATCAGCACCGTCGCGACGGCGTTGCCGGTGAAGTTCGTGAGCGCGCGGCCCTCCGACATGAACCGGTCGATGCCGACGATGACGCCGACGCCGTTCACGAGGTCGGGCCGGTACGCCTGCAGACCGCCGGCGAGCGTCGCCAGGCCCGCACCGGTGACGCCGGCCGCACCCTTCGAGGCGATGATCATGAAGACGAGAAGGCCGATCTGCTGGCCGATCGACATCGGGGCGCCCATGCCGCTCGCGATGAACAGTGAGGCCATCGTCAGGTAGATCGCCGTGCCGTCGAGGTTGAACGAGTAGCCGGTCGGCACGGTGATGCCCACCACCGGCTTCGAGACGCCGAGGTGCTCCATCTTCGCGATGAGGCGGGGCAGCGCCGATTCGGAGGAGGACGTGCCGACGATGAGCAGGTACTCGCGGGCCAGGTACTTGATGAGGCTGAAGATGTTCACGCGGGTGACGGCGTACAGCAGGGTGCCGAGGACGCCCACGATGAAGAGCACGCACGTGATGTAGAACGCGATCATCAGCGTGCCGAGAGCCCAGATCGCGGCGATGCCGGTGTTGCCGACCACGGCGGCGATGGCGCCGAACGCTCCGATCGGCGCGAGCCACAGGATCATGCCGAGGATGCGGAAGACCAGCGCCTGCAGGTGCTTCACCGCGTTCATGATCGGCGCCCCCTTGTCGCCCATCTGCTGCAGCGCGAAGCCGACGAGCAGGGCGATGAACAGGACCTGCAGCACGCTCTCACCGGTGAAGGCCGAGAAGAACGTCGTCGGGATGATGCCGAGGATGAACTCCTGAGTCGTCTTCGCCTCGGCGGTCGCCTCGTAGGTGGCGCTCGCCATGTTCGGGCCCTCGCCCGGGTGCAGCAGGTTGCCGACGACGAGGCCGATGGCGAGCGCGAACGTCGACATCACCATGAAGTACAGCAGCGCGAGACCGCCGATCTTGCCGACGGTGGCCGCTTTCGCGATGGATCCGACACCCACCACGATCGTGCAGAAGATGATCGGCGCGATCATCATCTTGATGAGCGCGACGAAGCCCTCGCCGAGCGGCTTGAGCGCGACGCCGGCGTCGGGCCAGACCAGCCCGACGATCGCGCCGAGGACGACGGCGGCGATGACCGAGAGGTAGAGCCAGGTGTGCTTGTCCCACGCCTGCTTGCCACGTCTCCAGTTGAAACCGGGGAGCGTGAAGGACGTGGTGCGGGTCGAGAGAGCCATCATTGCCTCCTGCGGGATGAAACGGCGGTGTTTCCGCGGTGCCGCTCGAGAGTGCGGCGTGTGACACAGCGTGCGCGCCGCGGCGGCAACCGGCGATTTACGGTCGTATTGGTCGCACCCGCGGACTCCCCCCGGCGCCCTCGACGGGCGAGGATGGAGGCGGCGGCATCGATGAGGAGGGCCATGTCAGCGAGGACGCAGCACGGCAGCGCGGCATCGCGCGTGTTCGTCGTCGTCGCCGTCTCGGCGGCCGTGATCGTCGCCGCCCTCGCCGCCGTGCTCGTGCTCGACGCGGAGCGCTCCGAACGCAATGAGGCGGAGGAGGTGACGCGGGCCGTCGCCTCGTCTCTCGCGTCACTGCCCGAGGTGGCGGAGTCCCTGAGCGCGCCCGACCCTTCGGAGGCGCTGCAGCCGCTCGCGGCCGACGTGATGGCACAGACAGGCCTCGACTTCGTCACGATCATGACCCCGGACGGCATCCGCGTCAGCCACCGCGACCCCGCCGAGATCGGCCGGCACTACCTCGGCACGATCCCGAGCACGCCGAGTGTGTTCACCGAGGAGTTCACGGGCACGCTGGGCCCGTCGGTGCGGACGATCGTGCCGGTGACCGCCGAAGGCGGAGTCGTCGGCTGGGTCTCGGTCGGCGTCACGATCGGCAGCATCTGGTCGAAGATCCTGCCGCGGTTGCCCTTCGTCGTGTCGATCGCCCTCGCCCTCCTCGCTGCGGGCCTCGTGGGCGCGTGGCTCGCCCGTCGCACGACGCGGCGCGTCGCGGGCGACCTGCCCGCCGGGACGATCCGCGACGCGGTCGCGTCGTACGAGTCCGTGCGGACGCTCGGCGAGGCGCTGCGCGCGCAGACCCACGAGCACGGCAACCGCATGCACACCGCGGTGTCGCTGCTCGAGCTCGGCCGCACGAGCGAGGCGATCGAGATCCTCACCGAGACGTCTCGGCAGAGCCAGGAGCTCGTCGACCAGGTGGCCGCCCGGCGCGGCGGCGACCCCACCGTGGGGGCGCTGCTGCTGGGCAAGGCGGCCCAGGCGCGTGAGCGCGGCATCGAGTGGTCGGCCGAGATCGACCCGGATGCGCCACGAAGCGCGCTGTCGCCCGTCGACGCGGTATCGGTGGTCGGCAACCTCATCGACAATGCGATGGATGCCGCGGCCGCGGCGGAGCCGCCTCGCTGGGTGCGCGTCGTGTTCGGGAAGACGCCCTCCTCCCCTGCCGCCCTGCGGCTGGAGGTGTCGGACAGCGGCACCGGCGTGCCCGAGGCGCTGCGCGAGCGCATCTACGAGCATGGCTTCACCACCAAGCCGGGCGGAGCCGAGGGACGCGGGGTGGGCCTCGCGCTCGTGCGCTCGATCGTGGCGAGCGCCGGCGGTCACGTGGAGCTGCGCGACGACCCCACGGTCTTCGTGGTCACCCTTCCGGCGAGGGCGACATGATCCGTGTCCTCCTCGTCGACGACGACGCGCTCACGCTCGAGCTGCACCGGGACTACCTCGCGCGCCTGGACGACTTCGAGTCCGTCGGCGAGTGCACGGGCGCTCGTGCCGCGATCGAGGCCGTGCTGGAGCGCGGGAACGAGATCGACCTCGTGCTGCTGGACGTCACGATGCCGGACGGCACGGGGCTGGACGTGCTGCGGCATGTGCGCGCCCGCGGCGCCGCCGTCGATGTCATCGCGATAACCGGTGTCCGCGACGCCGACGTCGTGCGGCAGATGGTGTCGCTCGGCGTCGCGCAGTACCTCGTCAAGCCGTTCACCTTCGCGGTCTTCCGCGAGCGCCTGGAGCAGTACCGCGAGTTCCGTCGACGCGCGGCCGAAGCCGCGGGCGCGGCGACGCAGGCCGAGATCGACGCGCTCCTCGGGGCGCTGCGTCCGGCGACGCCGGTCGCGCTGCCGAAGGGCCTCTCGGCCGACACACTCGCCCGCATCAGCGACGAGGTGCGCGAGCGCGGCCCTGTCTCGGCCGCGGAGGCCGCGGAGCGGCTGGGGATGTCGCGCGTCGCCGCTCGTCGCTACCTCGAGCACCTCGTGGCCGAGGGTCGAGCGCAGCGCGCGGCGCGCTACGGCACGCGCGGCCGGCCGGAGTCCGAGTACGCGTGGGCGCAGCATCCGTCCCTTCCGTAGGAGAACAGCGACCGAACATCGCCCTCTCACGCGATCCAGGGGATGACGGCGCGACCGCAGCGGTATAGCTTCGGCACCGAAGGGACCGATCGGGGCGCGGTGGACTGGGCATCGCAGGCCCCGAGGCGCGCCCGCGCGACAGGCCCGCAAGCGACGGAGGATGCATGTACCAGGACGAAGCGCTCCAGCCCACCTTCACACGCGCCGGGGAGGCGACGACCGCGAGGTACAACGTCATCCCTGAGGGCGAGATGCTGCCCGAGACGGCGTACCGCGTGATCCGCGACCAGACGATGCTGGACGGCAACGCCCGGCTGAACCTCGCCACCTTCGTCGGCACATGGATGGACGACTACGCCAACAAGCTCGCCGTCGACTCCGCCGACAAGAACATGATCGACAAGGACGAGTACCCGGCCACGGCCGCCATCGAGGAGTGCTGCTGGCGCATCCTCGGCGACCTGTGGAACGTCCCCGACAACGACGACGTGATCGGCACGTCGACGATCGGCTCGTCCGAGGCGTGCATGCTCGGCGGCCTCGCGCTCAAGCGCCGCTGGCAGCACGCACGCCGCGCGGCGGGGAAGTCCACCGAGAAGCCGAACCTCATCATGAGCTCGGCGGTCCAGGTGTGCTGGGAGAAGTTCTGCAACTACTTCGACGTCGAGATGCGGCTGGTGCCCGTGACCGCGGAGCACCCGCTGATGGACGGCACCGGGCTCGAGGACTACGTCGACGAGAACACGATCGGCGTCGTCGCGATCGTGGGCGTCACCTACACGGGCGCGTACGAGCCGGTGAAGGCCATCGCCGCGAAGCTCGACGAGATCCAGGAGAAGACGGGGCTCGACATCCCGATGCACGTCGACGGCGCGTCGGGTGCCATGATCGCGCCGTTCCTGCAGCCCGACCTCGAGTGGGACTTCCGCGTGGAGCGCGTGCAGTCCATCAACACGTCGGGGCACAAGTACGGGCTCGTGTACCCGGGCGTCGGCTGGGTGGTGTGGCGCAACGCCGCGGCGCTGCCCGACGACCTCGTCTTCAAGGTGAGCTACCTGGGTGGCTCGATGCCGACGTTCGCGCTCAACTTCTCCCGGCCCGGCACGCAGGTGCTGCTGCAGTACTTCCGGTTCCTGCGGCTCGGTCGCGCCGGCTACACCGCGATCCAGCAGGCCTCGCAGAACGTCGCCGTGTACCTCTCGTCGGCGATCGCCGAGCTCGACGCGTTCGAGCTGCTCAGCGACGGCACCGACATCCCCGTGTTCGCGTGGCGGCTCAAGGAGGGCCACACCGACAAGTGGACGCTGTACCACCTGTCCGAGCGACTGCGGATCAAGGGATGGCTCGTCCCCGCGTATCCGCTGTCGGGCGAGCTGTCGGATCAGACCGTGATGCGCATCGTGTGCCGCAACGGGCTCAGTCGCGACCTCGCCGAGGACCTCATGAGGGACATCAAGAACGAGACCGAGTTCCTCGACTCGCTCGACAGCCCCATGCCCCACCCCGGCATCGGCCCCAGCTTCCACCATTGAGCGCGCGACGACCGCTGGACCCGGCCGCGCGGCGGATCCGGCGACTCCGGCGGGAGTCCTGGGGCTTCGCGGTCGGGTCGGCGCTGTTCTTCATCGGCGTCGTCCCGGCCTACGCCGCGTGGGCGGGTCCGGTCGGCGCGAACGTCACGTTCTTCGCCGGATCGATCTTCTTCACCACGGCGGGTCTCATCCAGCTGCTGCTGAGCGGGCGCCGCACGCCGGACGCGCGCATGAACCGGGCCGACCGCTTCGACTGGTGGGCCGCCGCCATCCAGTTCGCCGGCACGCTCCTGTTCAACGTGTCGACCGCCGCCGCCCTCATCGCTGCGATCGCGGATCCGGACTACGTCGGGGCCGGATGGCGGCCCGACGCATGGGGTTCCGCGGCCTTCCTCGTCTCCAGCGTCCTGGCGGTCGCGGCGACGAAGGACCGGGGGACGCTGTGGGATCGCGACGCGCGGACGTGGCACGGCACCGGCCTCAACCTGCTGGGTTCGATCGCCTTCGGGGTGTCGGCGGTCGCGGCGTTCGTGGTGCCGTCGACCGGCGAGCTGTTGAGCCCGCTGTGGGCGAACCTCGGCACGGGCGTCGGCGCGCTCTGCTTCTTCGCGGCCGCGCTGCTGGCCCGGCGCACGATCGGCGAGGCGGACTGAAGAGACGGAACGGATGCCTCAGCCGGCGTGCACGCGAGCAGGCACGTCGCCGGGACCGCCGATGAGCACGTAGTCCGTGTGCTTGGCGACGAGTCCGTCGCCGGCCGTGCGTCCGTGGAGGCGTCGCCACACCCACGGCAGGGCGTCGCGGCGCAGCCACGTGCCCGGAAGCACCGGGTCGTCGTCGGCGTGCAGACTCGCGTCGAGCTCGCCGAGGGCCTCGGCGTCGGGCACCCCGAGCGCCTCGGCCGCACGGTACGCGAGGTACCGGTGGCCGCGCGGGCGAAGGTGCACCTTGTCGTCGGCCCAGAGGTCGAGGTCGCCGATGGCGGGGAGCCCGCGCGCGTCGAGGAACGCGTCGGTGTCGAGCAGCACCGCGCCGGTGGATGCGGCGATCCGGCGCAGTTCGGACGAGAACACCGCGAACCGGCGGCCGAACAGCCGCGCAGGGCGCCGACGCGGGAGGAAGGGCGTCACGAGGAGCACGTCGATGCCGGCTGCGCGCAGCTCCCTCACGGACTTCTCGAGGTCGCGCGCGACGGCGATCGGATCGACGCGGCGCCCGACGAGGTCGTTGGCCCCGATGAGGATCGAGACCAGCTGCGGCCTGAGTGCCAGCGCCTGCGGCACCTGCTCGCTGACGACGTGCCGTACCCGACGGCTGCGCACCGCGAGGTTGGCGTAGCGGAACGGCTCGCCGGAGCCGCCGGCGTGCGCGAGCAGCTGTGCGAGCCGGTCCGCCCACCCGCGGTACCGCCCGGTCGGCATCCGCGAGGCGTCGCAGAGCCCCTCGGTGATCGAGTCGCCGAGCGCGACGAACCGCGACCACGAGCGCGGCGGAGCTGGCGTCGGAACCGCCGGCCGGGTCGCCGCGCGCTGAGGCTGCGCGTCGTCGATGGGCCGCAGCATCCGTGCCTCGTCGTAATGCTCCACCAGGCGGTTGCAGACGGCGTGCCACGTGCGCTCGCTCACCGACTCGCGGGCAGCCGCAGCGAACGCGCGGCGCTTGCCGTCGTCGCCGACGAGATCGGCGACCCGCGCGCGCAGGTCGACCAGGTCTCCGGGCCGGTACAGCCAGCCGTCGACCGACGATCGCACCAGGTCGACGGGACCGCCGACACCGGTCGCGACGACCGGCACGCCGCTGGCGAGCGCCTCCTGGATCGTCTGCCCGAACGTTTCGCTCTCGCCGGGGTGCACGAACACGTCGAAGCTCGCGAGCGCCTCGGCGAGCGCAGCTCCGGCGAGGTGCCCGGTGAAGACGGCGTCGGGCAGCGCACGCTCGAGCGCCGGTCGTGAGGGTCCGTCGCCGACGATCACGAGGCGCGTCCCCGGGAGCCCGGCGAGCGCCGCGAGATCCTCGACCTGCTTCTCGGGGGCGAGGCGGCCGACGTAGCCGACGATCGCCTGACCCCGCGCCACCTGCGCACGCCAGCCGTCGCTGCGCCGCTCGGGACCGAAGCGCAGGGCGTCGACGCCGCGCCCCCAGCGACGCAGGCGGTCGACGCCGAGGCCCTCCAGCTGCTGCAGCGACGCCGTCGACGGCGCGAGGGTGAGCGTCGCCCGTCGGTGCAGCCGCCCGATGTGGCGTCCGACGAGCGCGGCGGCCTGCGGCATCCCGTACTTCTCCGCGTACGCGACCACGTCGGTCTGGTACACGGCGACGGAGGGCACGCGCAGCGCGTCGGCGGCCGCGAGACCCTGCCAGCCGAGGACGAACGGCGACGCCAGATGCACGACATCCGGCCGGAACTCGCGGAGGATCGCCGTCAGCCGGGCGGCGCGCGCGAACACCACGCGCACCTCGGGATACGACGGCAGGGGCGCCGAGCGCAGCAGCTCGGTGCGGGCGCCGTGGAGATCGGTGGTGATCTCCCCGGCACGCGGTGCGATGACGAGGGTCTCGTGTCCTTCGGCGGCCAGATGCCGGAGAACCTGGAGCACCGACCCCGTCACCCCGTTCATATGGGGCAGGAACGATTCGGCGAGCAGTGCGACTCTCACGCCTCCAGGGTGACGGGACGAAGGAGGACGGATGCCGCGAACCGGCGTCCGTGCGCAAGAGTTCACCGGATGCACCGCGGCGGGTCACCGGACGTGCCCCGTTCCGTCGCCGTTCACCGCGGGCGGCTACCAAGAAGACATGGTCGAGGACCTGCTCACCAGCATCGCGTCGAGCGCGTGGGCGTTGCCGTTGCTGTTCGTGCTCGTGCTGGGCGACGCGTTCCTGGTGGTGATACCGGGCGAGGCGGCCGTCACCGCGCTGGGGGCGCTGGCGGTGTCTCAGGGCGAGCCGGCCCTGGCCGCGATCGTGCTCGTGGCAGCCGCGGCCGCATTGACCGGCGACGTCGCGTGCTATCTCGTGGGCCGCACGATCGGCCTCGAGCGCTGGCGCTGGATGCGCGCACCCCGCACGCAGGCCGCGTTCGCATGGGCCCGGCTGCGGCTCGAGCGCCGTGCGGCGCTCGTGCTCTTCACCGCCCGGTTCATCCCGTTCGCACGACTCGCGGTCAACCTGACGGCGGGAGCCACCCGGCTTCCGGCGCCGCGCTACCTCGCGGTGGCGGGCCTCGCCGCGCTCGCGTGGGCGATCTACCAGGCTCTGATCGGGGCGCTCGTCGCGACGCTGGTGCCCGGCGGCCCGGTCGTCGCGGTCGTGGTCTCGGTGGTCTTCGCGGTCGGCCTCGGGCTGGCCATCGACGCGGTGCTCGCGCGCCGGCTGCGAGCCCGGCGGGCGACGGGCGATGAGTGACGCGTGGCAACGCGCGGTGTCGCCCGCGCAGACCAGGATGGAGTCGTGGCAGACGTGATCTCGGACGCGTACGACGACGGCTTCCTCGGCATCCCGCTCCCCCTCCCGCATCCGGCGGACGGGCGCGCGGTGCGCGAGCTGACCTACCCCCGGTTCACGGTGCTCCTCGATCCGCAGCGCCGGCTCGCGGTCGTCACCGGCGTGAACATCGACGGGGCGACGCTGCAGGACCTCCCGCGCACCGGCGACTGGGAGCTCGACGCGCGCGTTCCCGCGACCGAGCAGGCCGGGCCCGCCGTCTACGCCTCCAACGACCTCGATCGGGGGCACCTGGTGCGCCGGCGGGATCCGGGCTGGGGCTCGGCCGCCGAGGCGCGGCGCGCGACCGAGGCGACGTTCACGTATCCGAATGCGGCGCCGCAGGCGAGCGGGTTCAACCAGTCCAAAGAGCTGTGGCTCGGCCTCGAGGACCACGTGCTCGAGTTCGCCGAGACGACCGACGAACGCCTCAGCGTCTTCACCGCACCGGTGCTGCACGACGACGATCCGCCATACCGCGGCATCCGTGTTCCGCGACGATTCTTCAAGGTCGCCGCGTGGGCGACACCGCACGACGACGGAGAGCCGCGGCTTGCGGCGGCAGGCTTCGTGCTCGACCAGTCGCAGCTGATCGACCTGAGCGAGGGCGTGCTCGGGGTGCCGGTGCTGGGCGCGTTCCGCACGTTCCAGGTGCCGATCGGCGACATCGAGGAGCTCGCGGGCGTCGATCTCGGCCCGCTCGTGGAGGCCGATGTGCTCCCCCGCACGACAGTGCGCGGAGAGGACGCGTGGCGTCCCCTCCGCGCCCCGGAGGATGTCGTTCTCGGCTGAGGGCTACTCCCCCGCGAGACCGCCGAGCAGATGGCCGAACGAACGGCCCTCACCGAGGTAGTTGGCGGGGTCGAACGGATCGGCATCGGTGGCCGGCTCACGGCGCGCGATCGCCTCGGCGAGCTCCCGGGCGCCGCGGTCGATCCGCTCGCCCAGCGAGGCGATGTTGTCGGCCGACGCACCCCAGTCGCTGGATGCGGCGAACACTCCGGTCGAGACGGGCTCGGCGTGCAGGTACGTGAACAGCGGCCGGATCGCATAGTCGATCGCGAGCGAGTGGCGCGCGGTGCCGGCGTTCGCGCCGATCAGCACGGGCTTGCCGGTGAGGGCGTCGGGGTCGAGCACGTCGATGAACGACTTGAAGAGTCCCGAGTAGCTCGTCGAGAAGATCGGCGTGACCGCGATGACCGCGTCGGCCGACACGACCGCGTTGATCACCGATTCGAGCGCCGCAGGCGCGAACCCCGTGAGGAGGTTGTTCGTGATGTCGTGCGCGTAGTCGCGCAGCTCGAACACGTCGACCTCGACCTCGATGCCGCGCTCGGAGAGCTGCTTCGCGGTGGCTGCCGCGAGCCGGTCGGCCAGCATGCGGGTCGACGACGGGTTCGACAGTCCCGCCGAGATCACTGCGATGCGGCGTGCGGAGCTGGTCATGTCACGCCTCCTTCCGGCCGAGACCGAACGCCGCGCCCGCGGGGGCGGGGGTGTCGGCGTAGGGGCTCGCGCCCACGAGGTTGTCGCCGCGGTTCGCGCCGGGGACAGCCTGGCGCGGCGCCTCGTCGCCGTACTTCGCGGTCACGAGGTTCGCGTGCGTCGGGGCATCCGGAACGTCCGCCGGCCGGTTCTTCTGCAGCTCCTTGCGCAGCACCGGAACCACCTCGCCGCCCAGGATGTCGAGCTGCTCGAGCACGGTCTTGAGGGGCAGACCGGCGTGGTCCATGAGGAAGAGCTGGCGCTGGTAGTCGCCGTACGTCTCCCGCATCGCGGCGTATCGGTCGATCACCTGCTGGGGCGATCCCACCGTGAGCGGCGTCATCTCGCTGAAGTCCTCGAGCGACGGGCCGTGGCCGTAGACCGGCGCATTGTCGAAGTACGGGCGGAACTGCTTCACCGCGTCCTGGGAGTTCGCGGCCATGAAGACCTGCCCACCGAGGCCGACGATCGCCTGCTCGGGCGTGCCGTGACCGTAGTGCGCGAAGCGCTGGCGGTAGAGCTGGATCAGGCGCTGGTAGTGCTCCTTGGGCCAGAAGATGTTGTTCGCGAAGAAGCCGTCACCGTAGTACGCGGCCTGCTCGGCGATCTCGGGGGTGCGGATCGAGCCGTGCCACACGAAGGGCGCGACGCCGTCGAGGGGACGCGGGGTCGAGGTGAACCCCTGCAGCGGCGTGCGGAACTGGCCCTCCCAGTCGACGACGTCCTCGCGCCAGAGGCGGTGCAGCAGGTTGTAGTTCTCGATCGCGAGGGGCAGGCCCTGGCGGATGTCCTTGCCGAACCACGGGTACACCGGGCCGGTGTTGCCGCGCCCGATCATGAGGTCGGCGCGGCCGTCCGACACGTGCTGCAGCATCGCGTAGTCCTCGGCGATCTTCACCGGGTCGTTCGTGGTGATGAGCGTCGTGGCGGTCGAGAGGATGAGGCGCTCGGTCTGCGCCGCGATGTACGCGAGCGTCGTGGTCGGCGACGACGACCAGAACGGCGGGTTGTGGTGCTCGCCGAGCGCGAAGACGTCCAGGCCCACCTCCTCGGCGTGCTGGGCGATCTTCAGGGTCGCCTTGATCCGCTCCGCCTCACTGGGCGTGGTGCCGTCGGTCGGGTCCTGGGTGATGTCGGACACCGTGAAGATGCCGAACTGCATACCCGACCACGTGGTGCTCTCGCTCACGATCGCTTCTCCGCTCTTTCGCCGTGCGGGTTCTCCGTCGTGCGAATCCATGCAAATGAATGTATCTCGTGCAACGTGTGCGCACCAAGAATATTCCGGACCGTTTCGGAACGGGCGCCGTGGGCCCTCGAGCGCGGGAGTGTGTCAGTCGAACTGCAGGCTGTCGACCGCGGCCTGGATCGCGACGGCTGCGGCACCCCGGGCCCAGGCGGTGAATCCGGAGTCGTCGACGAACAGCTGCACGGGCTGCGCTCGCGGGTCCCGACCCGCCGAGATCGCGGCGCGGATCCGATCCTCGACGATCGGGAACAGCCCGATGCCGTCGCCCGCCAGCACCGCCGCGCTCTGGAATGTCAGGTTGGCCGCCAGCGCGATGAACCTGCCCAGCGCATCGGCCGCGGCATCGACCACCGCGGCGGCGGCCGGCTCACCGGCGATCGCCAGCGCGAGGACCTCGTCATAGGTGACCGTGCGCTGCAGTGCCGCCGACACCTGCGCGGCGATCGAACCCGATGTCAGCATCGCCTGCGAGCATCCGCGGTGCCCCTCCTGGCAGAGCGGGCCGGTGTCGCTCAGCGGGATATGCCCCCCGAGGCCGAGACCCGCCTCCGCCGAGTGGACCACCTCGCCGTGGACGACGAGCCCGTAGCCGACGCCCACTCCGATCGTCAGGACGACGAAACCCGGGATGCCTCGGCCGAGGCCGAACCAGCGCTCAGCCTCGGTCAGCGCGACAAGATCGTTCTCCAGCGTCACGGGGACGCCGACTTCACGCTCGAGGATCGACGCGAAGTCCACCCCCTCCCACCCGAGGAACGGGGCATAACGCACCACGCCGTCGGCGACCGCACCGCCGAGGGCGGCACCGACACCGACGAGGGAGTCGTCCGTCATGGCGCGGAGCGCTCCGGCGATCACTGCCGCGACGCCTTCGGGTTCATGCGTGCCGAGCGGGACCGCCCGCTGAGCGACGAGACCGGCACGGACGTCCGTGACCACCGCATGGACGGCGTCGCCGGTGATCTTGACGCCCGCGAAGACTCCGAGGCCGGGTGCGACGTCGAGCGGTCGCACCGGGCGCCCCACCGTGCCGTCGGCCAGATCGTCGAGCTCGACGAGGTAGCCACGATCGAGGAACGGCTTTGCCAGCCGTGTGAGGCTCGCCGGCGACAGGCCGAGCCGGTTGGTGAGCGCGCTGCGAGCGATCGGGCCATGGATGAGCACGGCCCGCGCGAGGGCGCGCTCGCTGTCCGTCAGCATCGTCGGCGATCTCCCCCCACATCCCTAATGGTTTCATTCTGGCACGAATACCCCTTCAAGCGCCGATGGCGCGACCGTTTCGCTCCCTCTTGTGGGACTCATTACTTCCGTGGTAAAACTAACTTCATGCACAGCACCGACCGGTTGCTCGACGCCGAGCGCACCTCTCCGTCCGCCGAGCCTCGCGTGCTCCACCTCAGCCGCGGAGGAACGAGCGTCGTCGTCGACCTCGACGCGACGCCCGGACCGGCGATCGTGCACTGGGGCGAGGCGCTCACGGGCTCCACTCCTGACACGCTGCGCTCACTCGCGGTGGCCGCGCGCGGCCAGCGCGTGTCCGGCGGCCTCGACACGACGCCTGCCCTCACACTCGTGCCCACCGGCGCCGAAGGATGGTTCGCCGCCCCGGGACTCGAGGGGCACCGCGAGGGTGCGGGTGTCAGCATCCGTCTCTCTCTCGCCGACGTGCAGGCCGGCGAGCATCGCGCGAGCCTGGCCCTCGTCGACGCCGAGGCGGGTCTCGCCGTGCGCGTCGAGGTGCGCATCGGGCCGAGCGGCCTGCTCCACCAGCGGGTGACGGTGCGCAACGCCGGCGCGACGCCGTACACACTGCAGGCCGCGCACCCCACCTTCCCCCTCCCCTGGGATGCCACCGAGGTGCTCGACACCACGGGACACCACCTCCGCGAGCGGTCGCCGCAGCGGCGCGACCTCGGCATCGGCGTCCATGTCCGTGAGAGCCGTCGCGGCCGGACCGGGGCCGACTCCACGATCCTCCTCGCGGCCGGCCGGCCGGGGTTCGGCTTCGAGAGAGGCCGGGTCCACGGCATCCACGTGGCCTGGAGCGGCAACCACCGCGTTCTCGCCGAGCGCACGACCACCGGAGACGCCTTCCTCGCGGGCGGCGAACTGCTGCTGCCCGGCGAGGTGGTGCTGGCGGCCGGTGCGGCGTACAGCTCCCCCTGGGTGATCGGCTCGTGGGGCGACGGGCTGACCGCGCTGTCCGCGCGCTTCCACGACGAGTGGCGCGCCCGGCCGCAGCATCCGCGTCGGCCCCGGCCGGTCACGCTGAACACCTGGGAGGCGGTCTACTTCGACCACTCGCTCGATCGGCTCACCGCACTCGCCGACGCCGCAGCATCCGTCGGCGTCGAGCGGTTCGTCCTCGACGACGGCTGGTTCGAGGGCCGCCGCGATGACACCGCGGGGCTCGGCGACTGGACGGTCGACACCGCCGTCTGGCCCCGGGGCCTTCACCCCCTCGTCGACCACGTGCGAGGGCTCGGGATGGAGTTCGGCCTCTGGGTCGAACCCGAGATGGTCAACCCTGACAGCGACCTTGCGCGGCAGCACCCGGACTGGCTCCTGCGGGGACGGATGTCGCTGCCGCCGTCCGCTCGCCAGCAGCAGGTGGTGGACCTCTCGCAGCCGGAGGCGTACGCCCACATCGCCGGGCGTCTGCATGCCCTGCTCGACGAGTACCCGATCGCCTACCTCAAGTGGGATCACAACCGCGATCTCGTCGACGCCGCGAGCGGACCCGCGGGGGGCGCCCGCGTGCACGAGCACACGCTCGCGGTCTACCGGCTGATCGACGAGCTCAAGGCAGCCCATCCCGGGCTCGAGATCGAGAGCTGCGCGTCCGGCGGCGCACGTGTGGATCTCGGCATCCTGGATCGCACCGATCGCGTGTGGACCAGCGACAGCCTCGATCCGCTCGAGCGGCTCGACAACCAGAAGCACACCGGCATCGTGGTGCCCCCCGAGATGCTCGGCATGCACCTGACGAGTCCCGTCGTCCATTCGTCGGGGCGGACCGTCTCGCTCGGTCTGAGCGGCGCCGTCGCGCTGCTCGGCCATTTCGGCATCGAATGGGATCTGACCAGCCTCGACGACACCCGTCGTGCCGAGATCGCGGAGTGGGTCGCCCTCGCCAAGCGCCTGCGCCCCCTCGTCGCGTCGGGTCGCGTCATCCACGTCGACGGCACCGACCCGGGAATCGACGTGCGCGGGGTGGTGGGAGCGGATGCCGCATCCGCCGTCTTCACGATCGTCCAGACCGCGACCAGCGCCGCGTATCCGCCCGGTCGCGTCCGCATGCCCGGACTCGATCCCGCCCGTGCCTACCGGCTCCGCGTCCTGATGCGGGACGACGACGCCGGGCAGTCGGCCCTCGAATGGGCCGAGTCCGACATCGTGCTGACCGGCCGGCAACTGGCCGAAGTGGGCGTGCGCCCACCCGTGCAGCGCCCGCAGCAGGCGATGGTCGTCGAGCTCACCGCCGAGAACTGAACACTCCCCACCCCCACGCGCAAGGAGGCGCACGATGAGAACCATTCACCGACGATGGATCCGGCCGCTCGCGGTCGCCGTCATCGCCGCGACCGCCGTCGCCGTCGGCGGCTGCGCCCAGAACCCCGCCGACGGCGTGACGACCCTGAACTTCTTCCAGTTCAAGGGCGAGGCGCTCGAGGACTTCAACGAGATCATCGCGGGCTTCGAGGCGGAGAACCCCGACATCAAGGTGGTGCAGAACCAGGTCGCGGACGCCGACACCGCCATCCGCACGCTGTTGGTGAAGGATCGCATCCCCGATGTCATCACCCTCAACGCGAACGGCAACTTCGGCCGGCTCGCACAGGCCGGCGTGTTCTACGACTTCTCGAACGAGCCGGTGCTCGAGACCATCAACCCCGCCGTGCAGGACATCCTCGCCGACCTCGGCTCCTACGGCGACGAGGTGAACGGTCTCGGCTACGTCAACAACGCCAACGGCGTCATCTACAACCAGGACATCTTCGAGGAACAGGGCCTCGAGGTCCCCCAGACCTGGGACGAGTTCATCGCGGTCTGCGACGCGCTGGTCGACGCCGGCATCCAGCCCTTCTACGGCACGCTCGCGGACTCGTGGACCGGCATCCCGTCGTGGAACGCCCTCGGCGCCTACCCCGCCCAGAACGGCTTCTTCGACAAGATGCGCGAGGAGGGCGAGAACGTCGGCCCTGACTCCGAGGTGTCCTTCGAGAAGGACTTCGCCGAAGCGATGGACCGCCAGTACCAGCTGTACTCGTACATGCAGGAGGGCTACCGCGGCAAGACGTACGACGACGGCAATGCCGCGTTCGCGCGCGGCGAGTCGGCCATGCTGCTGCAGGGCATCTGGGCGACGAACCCGATCAAGCAGGTGAACCCCGACATCCGGATGGGGATCTTCCCCTACCCCACCGACGAGCCCGGTGAGAGCCTCCTCGTCTCGGGCGTCGACGTCGTCTTCACCCTCGGCAAGGACAGCCCCAAGCACGACGCCGCGATGCGGTTCCTCGACTACGTGTTCCAGCCCGAGGTGATCGAGAAGTTCGCCGCGTCCCAGAACATGGTCCCGTCGGTCGAGGGCGCCGAGCTCAGCGACGATCCCGCGCTGCAGTCCGTGCGGCCGTACTTCGAAGACCGGCGCATCACGGGCTTCATCGACCACCAGATCCCGCCTGCGCTCCCCCTCATCCCCACCGATCAGCAGTTCCTCTTCGACGGGGACGCCGAGAAGGCGCTGAAGACCCTCGACCGCGAGTGGGCCAAGGTGGCCGCCCGCACGATTCCCGTGACGGGAGAATGACATGACCACTCTCACCGAAGCCGTACGGTCCACACCCGCGGGCGCCGCCCGCAAGCGGGCGACCCGCACGCGCAGCGACTCCGCACGCGCCCTGCCTGCCTACTACTGGATGGTGTGGCCCGCGGTCATCGCGTTCGCCGCGTTCCACACCCTGCCGGTCGTGGTGGGCATCTTCTTCAGCTTCACGAACTACGCCGGCTACGGCGCCTGGAACTTCGTGGGCCTGTCGAACTACCTCAACCTGTTCAAAGACGATCGCGTGCTGCAGGCCTATGGGTTCTCGTTCCTGTTCGCCATCGTCGCCACGATCCTGACGAACGTGTTCTCGCTGGCGATCGCCCTCGGACTGAACGCGAAGATCAAGGCGCGCAACTTCTGGCGCGGCGTGTACTTCGTCCCCTACATCCTGGCGATCCTCGTCATCGGCTACGTCTTCCAGTTCTTCTTCTCGAACTCGCTGCCGAAGATCCTCTCGGGCATCCCGCTGTTCCGCGACAACATACTCACCAGCGAGACGTGGGCGTGGACCGCGATCGTCGCACTCGCCGTCTGGCAGGCCTGCGCCTTCGCGATCATCATCTACCTGTCGGGGCTGCAGACGATTCCGGCGGAGCTCTACGAAGCGTCGTCGCTCGACGGCGCCAGCCCGTGGCGGCAGTTCCGGTCGATCACATTCCCCCTCATCGGCGCCTTCTTCACCATCAACGTGGTGCTGAGCCTCAAGGGGTTCCTCCAGGTCTTCGACCCGATCGTCGCCCTCACCAACGGCGGCCCGGGCACGTCGACCGAATCGGTGACGCTGCTCATCTTCCGGGGCGGCTTCTCGGGCGGCGAGTTCGCCTACCAGACGGCCAACGCGGTGATCTTCTTCATCGTGATCACCGTCGTCTCGCTCTTGCAGTTCCGGGTCCTTCAGCGCAGAGAGGCCGACTTCTGATGACCACCATGACCAACACCGCGTCCCAGCTCGAGCAGGAGGTCGACGCCATCACGGCGAACGGCCGCCGCAAGCGTCGCAGGGAGCCTGACGACGACACGCGCAAGACCAACTGGTGGGCGACGGCGCTCATCGCGGTGTGCTCGCTCACCGTGCTGATCCCGTTGTACCTGGCGGTCGTCGTCGCTCTCAAGACGCCGGATCAGCTGACCGAGGGCACCGGGTTCGAACTGCCGAACCCGATCCGGTGGGAGAACTTCGCCGACGCCTGGGTGCGGACGAGCTTTCCGCAGGCGCTGCTGAACACGGCGATCATCACCGTCGGCTCCGTGGCGTTCACACTGCTGACGAGCTCGATCGTGGCGTACGCGCTGGCACGCAACATCCACCGCCCGTTCTTCAAGGGCGTGTTCTTCTATCTGCTGGCGGCGCTGTTCATACCGTTCCCGATCATCATGCTGCCGCTCGTCAAGCAGACGTCCATCCTGGGACTCGACAACCAGGCCGGCATGATCATCCTGTACACGATCTACGGGCTGTCGCTGAACATCTTCATCTACACGGCATACATCCGCTCGATTCCGATCGAGCTCGAAGAGGCAGCGCGCGTCGACGGCGCCTCGACGTGGCGGGTGTTCTGGCAGGTGATCTTCCCGCTGCTCATGCCCATGAACGCGACGGTCGGCATCCTCACGTGCGTGTGGGCGTGGAACGACTTCATCATGCCGCTCGTCGTGCTCACCGAGCCCTCGGCACGGACGCTGTCGCTCGCGCAGTACGTCTTCCAGGGTCAGTTCAACACCGACTACACCGTGGCGTTCGCGTCCTACCTGATGGCGATGGCGCCGCTGCTCATCGTCTACATCTTCAGCCAGCGCTGGGTGATCTCGGGCGTCACGCGGGGCTCGATCAAGTGAGATGAGGGGTGGATGCCGCGGCCCGCGGCATCCACCCCGTCACTGTGCGTCGGCGAAGAGCAGCAGCATGTCGCGTGCGAGCTGGTGCGGGGCGGTCTCGCAGGGCGCGTGCCCGGTGGGGTAGGTCGCGACGCGGGCGCCGATGCGCGCGGCGTAGGCATCGTGCTGCGCCTGCGGCCAGAGGTCCTGGTCGCCGACGGCGATCAGCTTCGGGATGTCGACGTCCGCGACGGCGTCGGCGACGTCGGGCGTCGACATCATGAGTGCGACGACGTCGTCGATGCAGGGCCGGCCCGTGATGCTGAGGCGCTCGCGCACGAAGGCGATGCGGCCGGGAGGCGTGCGGTTGAGGTTGTACCGGATGCCCCACAGGATCAGCCCCGCGGCGCGGTGCGGCGACATGTCGGAGATCGGCCCGATGTGCTTCACGCCACGGAAGACCTGGCCGGTCGCGGGCGGCGCAGCCATGAGCGTGAGGCTCCGGAAGAGGTCGGGGCGCTCGACGAGCGCAAGCTCGGTGACCAGGCCCGCGAAGCTGTAGCCGAGCACATGGGCGGGGCCGCCGTCCTCGAGGATCGCGATGAGATCGTCGACGAACAGCGCGTAGTCGTACGAATCCCGTGGCGGATCGAGATGGTGCGGGCCGGCCTGCGCCGACTCGTAGTGGCCGGCGATGTCGTAGGACTCGACGCGGTAGCCGGCGGCGGCGAGCAGGGGGAACAGCAGGACGAAGTCCTCCTTCGACCCGGCCACGCCGGGGACGAGCACGACTCTCGGCGCGCCGTGCTCGCCGAGGCGCATCCGTGCGAGACCGCCGCTGGGGGCGCGGAACACGTCGCGCTCCGTGCCGACCGGGAACACATGCCAATCGAGGTCGGCAATGGCCTGGTCGCGCTGCAGCGCGTCGTCGATCGTCGTCATCGCGCCTGCGAGACTACCCCTCGGGAAGGCCGTCGAGCTCGTTCTGACGCGGCGCGTAGTCGATGTGCCCGCCGTCGGCATCGAACGCCTGCACCGGCCGCCGCGCCGACCATGCCTCCCAGCCCGGATCGCCGTCGACCACGAACGACACCCACGCCCGATGCATCGCATCGGCGAGGGTCTGGGGCGCGTCGGGACCCCCGATGCCGATCGCGTCGGGCTCGCCGAGCCGGTCGAACACGAAGCCGAGCTCCATGACGTGCGCGGCGCCCAGCCCGTCGACGGGGCTCCGCCACCGGAACTCGTAGACCCACGTGGGCGAGTCCGCGGCCGCGGTGCGGCTGTCGGCGAACCGTGTGATCGGTCCGCGCAGCAGGATGTCACCGATCACCTCGCCCAGCACCTCACCCGGTTTCGCGGCCGGGCGGCGTGCGCGGTGAGCCCGCACGACGCGTGCCGGCACGCGGGCGGCCAGCCGCGCGACGGTCACGGTGAGCCAGCTCGCCTTGTCGACCGCCCCCGACGGGACGAGCCAGAGCCGGTACTCCTCGCTGGTGGAGCCGATCAGCACCGGGATGCCTCGACCCGCGCCCTCGAGCAGAGCGTCGAGCGGGCTGCGAGGCACGGCCTCGCCCCCGATCACCAGCGCGACCGTCGGCCCGCCGCCGAGCGGGGAGCCGCCCGCGGCGAGCGCGGTCTGCTGCGAGACGAGCTCATCCGCAGGGACGCCGGAGAATCCCGCACGCGTGGTGGCGACCTTGAGGCGCTGGGCGATCTCGCGGGTCATACGGCCCGCCTTCTTGGGCGGCCGCGCCTCGAGCGGGCCTGACTGCAGGATCGCCCGGTCGAACAGCTCCTTCGCGTGCGGGAGGGCGAGGAGAGCCGTGAGCGTGTTGGCACCGGCCGAATGCCCCATGACCGTGACGCGGGCGGGGTCTCCACCGAAGGCGGCGATCTCGCGGCGCACCCAGCGCAGAGCGAGCTCCTGGTCGAGTACGCCGAGGTTCCGGGGCACGTCGTCGAGCACCGCGAAGCCCTCCTGGCCCAGCCGATACTGGATCGACGCGTACACGATGCCATGCCGCGCGAACCGCTCGCCGTCGTAGGTGGGAAGCGCGGTCGTGCCGCGCGTGAGCGCGCCGCCGTGCACGAACACCAGCACGGGCAGCGCGGCGTCCGGTGCGCGATCGGCGGGCGTCCACACGTTCACCGTGAGGATGTCGTCGCCGGGCACCTCGACGGAGGCGAGGTACTTCGCGATCGCCGGACTGTACGGACGCTGCGGCGCGGTCGGGCCGAAGGCCGAGGCATCCCGCTCCCCCACCCACGCCGCGGCAGGCTCGGGAGCCCGGAAGCGGCGCTCACCCACCGGCGGGGCGGCGTACGGGATGCCGAGGAAGCGGTCGAGCGCACCCTCCCGGGTTCCGCGGATCACCCCGGTGCTCACTGCGACGGAGGGCCGATCGGTCGCCGAGCTCGACCAGCCGGCGTGGGTCGCAGCATCCCTCATCGGTGAATCCCTCCCGGCGACCGCCGTCGGCACGCTCGCACTCAGATTCATCCAGCGTGGGACTCGGTGTCAAGCGAGAGCGCCGCCCGGCGCACGCGGCTAGTCTGGTCTGCGCCCCCGGCGAGAGGTGACGATGACCGGCAGCAGCGTTCCGCCCACGGCGACGACCACCACCCCGACGGGATCCATCGCCCGTCCGCGGCGGCGCACGCCGTTCTGGGACAACGCGCGCTTCGCGTGCATCGTGTTCGTGGTGCTCGGTCACGCCGTGCAGCGGCTGACGTACGACTCCGACATCGCGCTGGGCCTGTACCTCGTCATCTACGCGTTCCACATGCCGGCGTTCGCGATCATCTCGGGCTACTTCTCGAAGTCGGACGCCCCGACCAAGACGCAGATGGCACGCGTGATCACCGACATCCTGGTGCCGTACATCGTGTTCGAGGGACTGTGGACCCTCACCAAGTGGATCGTCGAGGGACAGGCGAACCCCAACATCACCCAGCCCTCCTGGACGCTGTGGTTCCTGCTCGCGCTCGGCATCTTCCGAGTCGTACTCCCCTATCTGGCGCTGCTGCGCTGGCCGCTGCTGTGGACCATCGTGATCTCGATCGGCGCCGGCTACCTGCCGAACATCGGCTCGACGTTCTCGCTGTCGCGCACGCTCGGGCTGCTGCCGTTCTTCACGCTCGGCTGGTGGCTGCGCGAGCACGACGTCGTCGCACGGCTTCGACTCCTCGACCGCCGGCCCTGGTGGGTGCTGGCCGGCGCGCTCGGACTCTTCGCCGTCACCGGATGGGCGGCGTGGTTCTTCGTCGACGACTGGCGCGCGATGAACCTGCGCGAGTGGCTGTTCTACGACGAGAATTACGCGTCGATCGGCGGCACGCAGTGGTGGGCGGGCGGTGTGCGCCTCTCGCTGATGGTCGTGGCAGTGGTGCTGTCGACCGCGTTCTTCGCGCTCGTGCCGCGCGACACGCACTGGTGGACGCACTTCGGCCAGTACACGATGTACGTCTATCTGCTGCATTCGTTCGTGCTCTACCCGTTCCGCGAGAACGGCCTGCTGCGCAACGCCGAGCCGACGTGGCTGTGGCTGCCACTCGTGATCATCGGATCCGTGCTGATCGCCCTCGGGCTCGCGACGAAACCCGTGCGCCGCGTCTTCCGCCCGCTGGTCGAGCCGCGTCCGACCTGGCTGTTCGCCGATCGCACCCTCGCCCGCCGCGAGGGACGGCGCAACGATCCCACGGGATCGCGCCGGCCGCGCGAGGAACCGCGGACGCCCCGACCCGATCCGCGCCAGAACGGCTGACCCCGTTCCGAAACCCCTGGACATCAGGGGGTTGTGCGGCGCGCCCGCACCACATATGTTAACGGCGAATCACATTCGTCCTGGATGGATCGACACGCGGGAACCGGCGTCGACGATGTCGCCGGGCGTGATCCGTCCCCCGTCGGGAAGCAGGTACCCCCATGCCCGAAATGACCAGACGTTCCGTCCTGACGCTGGGGGCCGCGCTCGGTCTCGCCGGCGTCGCCATCCCCAAAGCGGCCTGGTCGTGGTCGCCCGCGGGGTCGGTGCTCGGCACCGGCTCCGGCGTCGATCCGCAGTGGGTGTGGGACGACGACCTCGACCGCATCATGGCCTCCGTCATCTCCAGCGGTCAGACCGCTGCGGTCAACGACGCGATCCTGCCGTGGGTCAACAACTGGCAGCCGGTGCCCACCGGCCTTCCGCCGGAGCTGGCAGGCTTCCTCCAGGGTTCGACCCAGCTGCCCTCCTGGGCCGACCGGACCAAGCTGCGCCGCGCGGCGGACTTCAACCGCCGCAAGGACACCTACCTCTTCATGATCTACGGAATCGGCGGCGGCATCATGAGCACCGTCATCCCGCGTGAGGCACGGTCCGTGTACCACTCGAAGGGCGGCGCCGACATGCAGGACCGCGCAGCGAAGACGTTCAGCTTCGGCTACGACCTGAGCGACATCAACGCGTTCGAGACGACGGGCGAGTTCATGGTGACCTCGAACAAGACGCGCATGGTGCACTCCGCCGTCCGCCACCTCCTGCCGCAGTCGCCGCACTGGCAGCAGAGCGGTCACGACGAGCAGATCCCGATCAGCAACCACGACATCCTCGTCACCTTCCACAGCACCGGCACCTTCGCGCACAAGAAGCTCAAGGAGTGGCGGGTGCCGATGTCGACGGCCGACCAGGACGCCTTCCTGCACTCGTGGCAGGTGGCGCTTCACTTCCTCGGCGTCCGCGACGAGTACATCCCCGCGACCTGGGACGCCGCACATGCCCAGGCCGCGCAGATCCTCACGCCCAAGCTCGCGTGGACGCCCGAGGGCCAGGAGCTCGCCGAGACGCTCCTCGGGCTCACTGCGCAGATCGACCTCGGGGTCACGCGCGGCTTCCTCAACGAGTTCGTCCGCTACCAGCTCGGCAACGAGATCGGCGACTGGCTCGCCCTCCCCCGCGACTATGTGTCGGCCGCCACCATCCGGGTCGGCTGGCCGAGCTACATCGCGTTCCGCGAGGGGCTCCTTCCGCTCATGCCGGCGAACTTCTACCTGTTCGACCAGCTCCTCCGCGGCATCGCGATGGCCTTCCTGAACCGCGGCGCATCGGGGACGACCACCCCGATCACCATCCCCGACATGAACCGCCCCACCTCCTGAGGATCGCCGATGGCCGGGCCGCGCGCCCGGCCATCGTCCGGCGTCAGGGCCGCGGGGACGGGAACTGGGCGCGCAACACACGCTCGAACGTCCGCTCCGGCAGCACGCGGCGCAGCGACAGCATGATCGTCGCCGACGGCGCGACCCGGTAGCGGGCCCGCGGCCGCTGAGACTCGGCTGCGCGCACCACGCGCTCGGCGACATCGCGCGGCGAGCAGGCGAGCCGGGCGCGCGGCCCCGCGTCCCACGTGAGCGTCAGCTCCGACACGCGGGCCGTGAAGTCCGCCCACTGCGGGTCGTCTTCGGAGCTGTCGCTGCGCCGCGCCGCCGAATGGCCGAACCCTGTCGTCACCATGCCGGGCGCGATGAGCGAGACCTCGATGCCGAAAGGCCGGAGCTCGTAGCGGAGGGCGTCGCTGAACGCCTCGAGCGCGTGCTTGGTGGCGGCGTACGATCCCATGCCCGGCATCATCCAGCGGCCGTTCATCGAGCCGATGTTCACGATGCGCCCGGCGCCGCGCATGCGCATGCCCGGGACCACGAGCTGCGTCAGGCTCAGCATGCCGAAGACGTTGGTCGCGAACATCCGCTCCACGTGTGCCACCGGCATGGCCGCCGTCGCGCCGAGCTCACTGATGCCGGCGTTGTTCACCAGCACGCCGACCGCACCCTCGGCCGCCATGACCGCGTCGACGGCGGCGGCCCGCGAAGCCTCATCGGTCACGTCGAGCTCGAGGAGGCGGCATCCATGCCTCTCGAGATCCGCGATGGCGTCGAGACGGCGAGCCGTCGCGTAGACGCGCCAGCCGCGCCGGGCGAGGACGGATGCCGCCTGGCGGCCGATACCGGTGGAACAGCCGGTCACGAGCACGTTGCGTGGGGGACGCGTCATGCGTCCAGCAGACCGGACGTCGGTCGCGGGCGCAACGGGTGCGCGTCAGCCGCCGATTCGGCATCGGCGCGGACCGTGCGAAACCGAAGGCAACAAACGGGACGGATGCGGCGCAGCCGCCTACTCTCGCACCATGACCGACCTCAACCTGCCGATCCTCGACCTCTCCCGGCTCGACGCGGGCCCGGAGGCGGCCGCGCAGTTCCGCAGCGACCTGCGCGCCGCGACCCACGACGTCGGCTTCTTCTACCTGACCGGCACGGGCGTGACCCCCGACCTGGAGGCGCGACTGCACCAGGCCGCGCGCGACTTCTTCGCCCTCCCCGAGGCCGACAAGCTCGCCATCGAGAACGTCAACAGCCCGCACTTCCGCGGGTACACCCGCGTCGGCGGCGAGCGCACGCAGGGCAAGGTCGACTGGCGCGAGCAGATCGACATCGGACCCGAACGCGAGGCGATCGCCGACCCGGCGGCCCCGGACTTCGCACGCCTCATCGGACCCAACCTCTGGCCGGCAGCCCAGCCCGAGCTGCGCGAGGTCGTCTCAGAGTGGCACGACCACCTGTCGGGGGTCGCGCGCAAGCTCCTGCGCGCGTGGGCGCTCTCGCTCGGCGCCGCGGAGAACTACTTCGACGAGCACTTCGGCGAGCCCTCGACGCTCATCAAGATCGTGCGCTACCCCGGCAAGGAGGACCCGACGCCGCAGCAGGGCGTCGGCGCCCACAAGGATTCCGGCGTGCTGACGCTCCTGTGGGTCGAACCGGGCAAGGGCGGCCTGCAGGTCGAGAGGGACGGAGAGTGGGTCGACGCTCCCCCGGTACCCGGTGCGTTCGTCGTCAACATCGGCGAGCTCCTCGAGTACGCGACGCAGGGCTACCTCATCGCGACGAAGCACCGCGTGATCTCTCCCCGCTCCCCCGACGACCGCATCTCGGTGCCGTTCTTCTTCAACCCGGCCCTCGACAAGCGCCTCCCGCTCATCGAGCTTCCGGCCGAGCTCGCGGCGCAGGCCCGCGGCGTCACGCAGGATCCGTCCAACCCGATCCACGCGCTGTACGGCGAGAACGCGCTGAAGTCGCGCCTGCGCGCGCACCCCGACGTGGCCGAGATCCACCACGCGGATCTGGTCGCCGCCCGGGTCGAGGCATCCGCTCGCCCGTCGCGTTGACGCGTCCGGGAATGACGAAGGCCTCCCCACACCGTGGGGAGGCCTTCCAAGAATGTTTTGCGCGATTGAACGCTGGTCGATGCCTTATCGACGGAGACCGAGGCGCTCGATGAGCGAGCGGTAACGGTTGATGTCGATGTCCTGCAGGTAACCCAGCAGGCGGCGGCGCTGACCGACGAGCAGGAACAGCCCACGACGCGAGTGGTGGTCGTGCTTGTGCTCCTTGAGGTGCTCGGTGAGGTCCTTGATGCGCTGCGTCAGCATCGCGACCTGCACCTCGGGGGATCCGGTGTCACCGGGGTGCGTCGCGTACTCTTCGATGATCGCCTTCTTGACGTCTGCTTCCAGTGCCATAGGTGATCCCCTCTCTGCTTGTTGCGCGGTGCTCGTCACCCGATGTGCGAGCTCTCTTTCTCCGCGGCCGATCCAACGGCAACCTGAAGAGTCTACCAGCGAACGGATGCCCCGGCGAACCGGCCGCCCCTGAGCCCGGGTACGCTCGAATCCGTGCAGGACACCGAGGCCGGCGAGTGAGCGCCGGAGAGCATCGCAGCCACTTCATCGACCTGCGGCCCTTCCGCGCCAGTCCCCCGTTCACGCGCATGTGGATCGGCTCGACGCTCGCCGGCCTCGGCGGGCAGCTCACGATCGTCGCGATCATGCTGCAGATGTACGACCTGACCGGGTCCACCTTCGCGGTGTCGATGATCGCGGTCGCGGGCCTCGTGCCGATGATCTTCGCCGGCATCTACGGCGGCATGCTCGCCGACGCCTTCGACCGCCGGGCGGTGGCCCTCATCGCCGCGACCGTCACGTTCGCCTCGACCGCGCTGCTCGCGGTGCTGACCTGGGCGCAACTCGAGACCGTATGGTGGCTCTACGCGCTCAGCATCGTCAACTCGTCGGCGAACTCGATCGTGTTCGCCTCGCGCCAGGCGATCGTTCCGCGCCTGCTTCCGCGTGAGCTGCTGCCCGCGGCGTCGGCGCTGGGCGGCATCACGGTCGGGATCATGGTGATGGCGGGGCCCGCCCTCGCGGGCGTGCTGGTCGCGCTGACCGGCTACGCGTGGACCTACACACTCGACGTCGTGCTCATGACCTCGCTCTTCCTCGGGCTGTGGACCCTTCCGAATCTCCGCCCCGAGGGTGAGATCGTGCGGCCGGGCCTCGAGTCGCTCCGCGATGGCTGGCGCTTCCTGAAGCGCGCGTCGAACATCCGGCTCCAGTTCATCCTCGACATCATCGCGATGACGTTCGGCCAGCCGCTCTCGCTGTTCCCCGCGATCGGCGCGGTGCTGCTCGGCGGCGGGCCGATCACGACGGGCGTGCTGACCGCCTCGGTGGCGGCAGGCGCCTTCGCCTCCAGTCTGTTCTCGGGCCGGGTCGGCGGCATCCGGCGTCAGGGCGTCGGGATCGAGCGCGCGATCCTCGCGTACGGCGGCTCGATCGCCGCGCTGGGGCTCGTCCTGGGCGCCGCCGCGCTCGGGTGGTTCGCGCCGGACGGCGTGGACGCCGACACCCCGAACCTGGTGCTCATCGCACTCGCGTGCCTCCTACTCGCGGTCTCGGGCGCCGCCGACAACATCAGCTCGATCTTCCGCAACACGATGGTTCAGTCCGCCGTGCCCGACACGATCCGCGGCCGCCTGCAGGGGATCTTCATCGTCGTGGTGACGGGCGGCCCGCGCCTCGGCGCCCTGTACGCGGGCACGCTGGCGACGCTCACCGCACTGTGGTTCCCGCCGCTGCTGGGCGGCTTCATCATCATCGGCCTGGTCGCGACGCTGGTGCGGCTCACGCCGCGGTTCCGCGCGTACGACGCCGAGAATCCCGTCCCCTGAGCTGCGCCGTAGCCTGACGGCCGTGCATCGGCGGATTTCGGACGTCGCATCCTCTCCCGGGCCCGGGCGTCGGCGGGCGGGCGTACGGTGGCGACCGTGACCTCGACAAGAACGGCTCCGCCGGCACTGCCTGTGCAGCGGCTGCCGTCCCCGCGCTGGATCACGGTGCAGTTCGTGCTCGCCGGGATCGTGTGGGGCGCGAGCTTCCTCTTCATGAAGGTGTCGCTCACCGGCATCTCCCCCGCGCAGGTCGCGTGGACCCGCATCCTCCTCGGGGCGCTGACCCTCGGCGCACTCGTCCTCCTGCGGCGCGAGCACCTGACCCGCAGCCTCAAGGTGTGGGCGCACCTGACCGTGCTCGGGCTCACGTTCTGCGTCATCCCGTTCCTGCTGTTCTCGTGGGCGCAGCAGCACGTCAGTTCGGGCGTCGCCAGCATCTTCAACGCGACCACGCCGATCATGACCGCGATCATGGCGTGGCTGGTCTTCCGCGTCGAGCGACTCAAGGCCCTGCAGGTCCTCGGGATCGGCGTCGGCATCCTCGGCGTCGTGGTGATCATCGCCCCGTGGCAGGGCATCGCCCTCGACGGAAGCCTCGTCGCCGAGCTCGCCATCCTCGGTGCGACCGCGAGCTACGGCTTCAGCTTCGCCTACATGCGGCGCTTCGTCTCGAACACCGGGATGTCGGCGCTCGCATTCACGTTAGGATACATCGCGATGGCCGGCGTCGTCATGGCACTGCTGACGCCGTTTCTCGTGCTGACGCCCGTGCGCCTCGACGTCCCGATCGCGGTGAGCCTGGTGCTCCTCGGGTGCCTCGGCACCGGCATCGCGTACGTGTGGAACCAGAACACCGTGCGCGCGTGGGGGCCGACGCGCGCCTCGACCGTGACCTACATCACCCCGGTCGTCGGCGTGATCCTCGGCATCCTGATCCTCGGCGAGACGATCACGTGGAACGAGCCGATCGGCGCGCTCGTCGTGTTCCTCGGCATCCTGCTCGCTCAGGATCGGCTGCGCGCACGAAGAGCGGATGCCTCGTGATCGAGGCATCCGCTCTTCTTCTGCGTGCGGAAGGTCAGTCCTGCTGGAGCGCGCCCTGCAGGTCGAGCGTGATGGTGACGTCCTTGCCGACCAGCACTCCGCCGGTCTCGAGGGCGGCATTCCAGGTGAGGCCGAAGTCCTCGCGGTTCACGACCGTCTTGGCCGTCGCGCCCGCCTTGTAGTTGCCCCAGGGGTCGGTGCCGAAGCCGCCGAACTCGAACTCGAACGACACGGGCTTGGTGACGCCGCGGATGGTGAGGTCGCCGTCCACGAAGAACTCGCCGTCCTTCACGTGGGCGCCGGTCGAGACGAACTCCATGGTGGGGTGGTTCTCGACATCGAAGAAGTCAGCGGAGCGCAGGTGGTTGTCGCGGCCCTCGTCCTTGGTGTCGACGGAGGTGACGTCGACGGATGCCTCCACCTTGGCGTCGAGCGGGTTCTCGGGGGCGACGAGGGTCGCGCTCTTCATGCCGAAGGTGCCGCGCACCTTCGAGATCATCATGTGGCGCACGCTGAAGGTGACCTCGCTGTGCGCGGGGTCGAGCACCCAGGTGCCCGCCTTGTAGCCGGGAACGTCGATCGTGGTGGAGTCGGTCATGGTCGTCCTTCGTGTTTCAGGTCCGTGTGGGGCCGCCCGAGGGGACGGGCATACGTGGTCCAACACAGCCTCGCAGATGTTCTATTCCCGTGAATGCAAATTACGCGCGAACTCCTGGGAACGAAGGAGGGACGGATGCCGCAGCATCCGTCCCTCCGGACGATCGGGGTGGGTCAGGCTTCGACGAGCTCAGCCGACCTTGATGAGGTCGATGACGAAGATGAGCGTCTTGCCGCCGAGGAAGTGGCCGCCGGCCGGACCGTAAGCGAGGTGCGGCGGGATGACGAGCTCGCGGCGACCGCCCTCCTTCATGCCCGGGATGCCGTCCTGCCAGCCCTGGATGAGGCCGCGGAGCGGGAACTGGATGCTCTCGCCGCGGTTCCACGACGAGTCGAACTCTTCGCCGGTCTCGTACTCGACGCCCACGTAGTGGACGGTCACGGTGTCGCCGGGCTTCGCCTCGGCACCCTCACCCACGACGATGTCGCGGACGACGAGGTCGGCCGGCGCCGGGCCGGCGGGTGCGTCGATCTCGGGCTTGGTACGGTCGTCAGTCATGCCTCCATCCAACCATCCGAAGTCCGCGAGCGCCGAGCGAGTTCGCCGTCAGGGGAACCGCCGGGGTTCTCTTGACACCTGCGCAGCGCGCCCGGCATGCTGGGGGCAGACCAACTCAGCGCTCGGTTGACACGCAGGCATCGCCGCGGCACCGAGCGCTGAGTCTTTGTCTCCGGGGTTCTCCGGTCACGGCGCGAACATCGCGGTGCGGGTCGCGGCGGTCTTCGCGAGCAGGTCCCGTTCCTCGGCCGCCGCCTGCGGATCGCGCCCGGTGATCGCCCGTTGGCGCGTTGCGGCGAGGGCCGTGGCATCGGTGATGAAGGTCTTCATGAGCGCCGTGCGGTCCCCCCGCAGCGTCCGCGCCCACGCGAGAGCGGCCTTGCGCCCCGCCGAGGTCGCGAGCATGTCGACCTCCTGCGGGGTGAACCAGCCGGCGGACGCGTACTCGCCGAGCCGGCGGCGCGTGAGCCGCGACTCCTCTCGCCGGAGCGCCACGACACCGAGGATGAACCCGATGAAGAGCGGCACCTGCAGCGTCAGGTAGAGGAAGAAGAAGTCCCCGAACATGGCGGAGCCGTTCCAGAACGCGTGCAGCGCGATCGCGCCCGCCAGTCCGAGCAGCCCGGGGCCGATCGCCTGACCGGTCGACAGCCCGCGGCGCGCGGCGAGACCGAGCGCGAAGCCGGTGACGCTCGTGAACATGACATGGGCGAACGGCGACAGGATGCCGCGCAGGAAGAACGTCGTGGTGGTCTCGGTCGCACCGCCCTCGATGAAGCTCACGGCGAAGTACTGGATGTTCTCGGTGAACGCGAAGCCGGCACCGACCAGCGCACCGTAGACGATGCCGTCGATCGGGCCGTCGAACGCGCGCCGGGCAGTCGCGAAGATGAGGAAGACGCCGAGTCCCTTCGCGAACTCCTCGACGACCGGTGCCTGGACGACGGTCTGCAGCACCTCACGGGACCCGGTCGCCGGGCCGAACACCATCGACAGCAGCAGGTCGACGCCGAGCGCGATGCCGACGGCGGCGATCGCACCCCACGCGATCGCGAGGATGAGCAGTCCGCGGGGCTCGGGTTCCCAGCGGTCGACGATACGCACCGCGAAGAGAACGCCGACGAGCGGCACCACCGCCAGCACCATCCCGATGAGCGACGCCGCCGGGCCGAGCGCGGTCAGGAAGTACGCCACCAGCACGATCAGCACGAGCACGAGGATGCCGATGATCCAGACCGACGCACCGCGTCCGCGATGCGACGCGGCGGTCGGGATCTGCACGGGTGCGGGTGCGGATGACGGGGGCGTGATCGCCGCGGGGGCCGCGACGAGGGGCTGCGCGAGCGCGGAGGCGAACTCCGGCGGCGTGAGCGAGGGCCGGGGGCGGGAGGCACCGGGGTCGAGCGTCATGCGCACAGCCTATGGGTGCAGAACGCTCACCCGTCATCCGGGCTGTGGACGGCCCGCGCGCGCATCCCGGCGGCTAGGTTGGGGGCATGCGCTTCGCCCATGTCGTGCCACCGGAGTCGGGCGAGCCGAGGCTCGCACTCGTCGATGGCGACGAGGTGGCGATCGTCGAGGAGCTGTTCGACGGAGCGCCCCGCGTGCTCGAGGAGCTCATCGCCGGTGGCGACGAGCTGCTCGCACGCGTGCGGAATGCCGCCGACCGTGGCACGCGGCATCCGATCGAGGGACTGGGCTTCGCGTCCGCGGTGCTCGCGCCCCCGGTGATCCTCGCGATCGGCCTCAACTACGCCGCGCACTCCAGCGAGCTCGGCCTGAAGACGGACTCGACGCCGACGGTGTTCGTGCTCTGGCCGAACTCGCTCGCCGGGCACGACCACACCACGATCTGGCCGCGGTCCCTCAGCGAGTCCGTCGACTACGAGGCCGAGCTGGGCGTCATCATCGGCACTCCCGCGAAGGACGTCTCCCCCGAGGACGCGCTCGACCACGTCTGGGGCTACACGGTGGTCAACGACATCACCGCGCGCGACATCCAGTACTCCGAGGCGCAGTGGTCGCGCTGCAAGTCCTTCGACGGCTTCACGCCGACCGGTCCTTTCGTGGTCACCGCCGACGAAGTGCCCGACCCGCAGGATCTCCACATCTGGACGGTGCTCGACGGCACGACGCTGCAGGATGCGACCACGGGTCAGATGGTGCGCCCGGTCGCCACGCTCATCTCGCATCTGTCGAAGTCGGCCACGCTGCTGCCGGGGACGCTCATCTCGACGGGCAGCCCGGGCGGCGCCGGGTACTCGCGGGACCCGCAGGTGTTCCTGCGCGACCGCTCCACCGTCACCGTCGGGATCGACGGCATCGGCGCGCTCACCACGCACTGCCGCATCCTCGACTGAGGTCCCGCCTCACGACGCGAAGGGCGGGCCCGCGCTGCGGACCCGCCCTTCGATGTCGACGCCTGCGTCAGTTGCAGGTGATGGTGCCGCCGCCCTGGAGCTCCCAGACGCCCGGCCCGAGCTCCGCGCACGCGGCCGCGAGACCACCGAACACCACGGTCAGGATGATGATCGTCACGATGATGCCGACGACGAGCAGCACCGCCGAGATGATGATCGCCGCGAGGGCGAAGCCGTTCTTGACCCCGGCCTTGCGGCTCTGCACGAGCGCGACGATGCCGAGGATCAGCGCGACCAGCTGGACGAAGAACGACAGGATGAACGCCACGATGCCGAGCGTCTTGCCCGGGACGGGTGCGTCGGCCGGTGCGCCGTACGCGGCGGGCGGCGCCGCACTGTACGCCGGAGGCGCGGCGTCGTAGGCGGGCGCGCCCGCGGGGTACGCCGGCGGGGCTGCCGCATACTCCGGCTGGAGGGCAGGCTCCGACGGGGCGGCGTCGGGCGCGGGAGCGGCGGGTTCCGCCGCGGGCGGAGCCGGCGCGTCGGCGGGCGGCTGAGGCGCAGTGGGCTGCGACGCGGGCTGCTGCGGCGGCTCGGGTGCGGCCGGGTTCTGCGGATCGGTCATTTCTCGCCTTTCGTTCGAGTCTCCCTGACGTTATCGATCGGGAGCCGCCCGCGGCAACCGGCTCAGCGCGTGTCTGCCGGCGCCTCCTCGACGACGTCCTCGGGCGCCGCCACGACCGGGATCGCGGCGGTGATGGTTTCGAGTCCCGAAAGGCGGGCGGGCGAGAGCTGCTTGACGACTTCCTCGCGCGACATGAGGCCCGCCTCGACGACGAGGTCGGCGACGCCGTGCCCGGTCAGCAGGGCGGTCTTGGCGAGAGCTGCGGCCGCCGCGTAGCCGATGAACGGGGTGAGTGCGGTGATCACGCCGACGGACGAGCCGACCATCGCACCGAGCCGCTCGCGGTTCGCGGTGATGCCGTCGACGCAGTTGACACGCAGGGTGTACATCGCCTGACGCAGCCACGTGATCGACTGGAAGATCGAGTGCGCGATGACGGGCTCGAACGCGTTCAGCTGCAGCTGCCCGCCCTCGACCGCCATCGTGACGGTGAGGTCGGCGCCTGCGACCGAGAACGCGACCTGGTTGACGACCTCGGGGATGACGGGGTTCACCTTGCCGGGCATGATGCTGGACCCCGCCTGCCGCGCGGGCAGGTTGATCTCGCCGAATCCGGCCTGGGGGCCGGACGACAGCAGTCGCAAGTCGTTGCAGATCTTCGACAGCTTGATCGCGTTGCGCTTGAGCGACGCCGAGAACGACATGAACGAGCCGGTGTCGCTGGTCGCCTCGACCAGGTCGGAGGCGGTGTCGAGGTCGAGGCCCGAGATCTCGCGCAGGTGGCGCAGCACGGCCTTCGCGTACGCGGGATGCGTCGTGATGCCGGTGCCGATCGCGGTCGCACCCATGTTGACCTCGTACAGGAGGTAGGCATTCTCGGTGAGGCGCTGGTGATCGTAGCCGAGAGTCGTGGCGAACCCGTGGAACTCCTGGCCGAGCGTCATCGGCACCGCGTCCTGCAGCTGGGTGCGGCCGACCTTCAGCACGTCGTGGAACTCGACCGCCTTCGCCAGGAACGCGCGGCGCAGCAGGTCGAGCTCCTCGAGCAGCGTCTTCAGGTCGAGACCCAGGCCCACCTTGATGGCGGTCGGATAGACGTCGTTCGTCGACTGGCTGCGGTTGGTGTCGTCGATCGGCGACAGGAAGTCGTAGTCGCCCTTGGGGCGTCCGGCGAGCTCGAGCGCGATGTTGGTGATGACCTCGTTCGCGTTCATATTGGTCGACGTGCCGGCGCCGCCCTGGATGACGCCCACGACGAACTGGTCGTGGTAGTCGCCGTCGATGACGAGCTGCGAGGCACGGTCGATGAGGTCCGCCTTGGCGGGGTCGAGCACCCCGATCTCTCGATTCGCGCGGGCCGACGCCTGCTTCACCATCGCGAGCGCCCGCACCAGGTCGGGGTAGACCGAGATCGGCCTCTTCGAGATCGGGAAGTTCTCGAGCGCGCGGGCGGTGTGGATGCCCCAATACGCGTCAGAGGGGATCTCCAGGGATCCCAGGGAGTCGGTCTCGATGCGGGTTCGCGTCATTGCGTCCAGAGCCATGTGTTGCAGTCCTCGTGGGTCGTTCACAGCGGTGTGCGGGATGCTTCGAGCCTACCCGCGGGGCCCGCCCACCGGGTTGTACACGGCGTACACCCGGCTCCGCCTCCACGTACATGACGGCGGTCGGCATCCGGTGAGGAGACCGCCGTCAGCGGCGCTTGCGCGAGAACGCCTCGAGTCGCTCCTCTGGCGTGAGTCGCGACATCCGCTCGACCCATTCGGCGGAGAAGACATCGCCGGTCGGCGCGTCGACGACGGGCACGACGGCGTGGGTGATCGTGTCGTCGTAGACGTGCACGAGGTGGAACGACTGGCCGGCGTCCATGCCGTTGACGTCCGCCGCGGGGCGCGCCAGGTTCATCGTGTAGCAGGTGGCTGCGGCGACGCTCACCGGGACGCCCGCGAACGTGCCGCTCGTCGAGTAGTGCAGGTGGCCCGCGAGGATCGCGCGCACATCGGTGCCGCCGATCACGTCGGCGAGTCGGCCCTGTTCCCGAAGCTCGAGGATGTCGAACAGCGGCACGTGCGACGGCAGCGGCGGGTGGTGCAGCGCAAGGATCGTGCCGAGCGGCGCCGGCGTCGCGAGCTCACGGCGCAGCCACTCGAGCTGCCCGTGGTCGAGATCGCCGTGATGCCAGCCGGGCACCGTCGAGTCGAGACCGATCAGCCGCAGCCCACCGAGATCCCATACGCCGGTCACGGGCTCCTCGGTCGGCTCCAGCCCGAGGAGGTCGCGCCGCAGCGCCGGGCGCTCGTCGTGGTTGCCGGCGACCCACACCACCGGGGCTCCCAGTCGCTCCGCCACCGGCTCCACCGCGGCGCGCAGAGCGGTGTACGCCTCGGGCTCGCCGAGATCCGTCAAGTCGCCGGTGAACACGATCGCGTCGGGACGGATGCCGGTGGCCTCTGCCGCCTCGAGCGTCCGGGCGAGGTTCGCCGCGGTGTCGAAACGGCCGCCGAGCGGCGCGTTGCCCGCGAGCAGGTGCGTGTCGCTCACGTGCAGCAGCGTGCGCCGCGCAGGCGGGTACTGACCGAACTGGACGGGTGCGGCGGTGGCCATGCGGCCGAGTCTATTCGGGCAGCGCGGACGGAGCGCCCTTCGCGCAAGCGGGGTCATGTGGTCGGTCCGCGAAGACCTCCTGCCACTCTTCCTCGCTGAGGCCGCGCCCGGCGATCGCACAAGCCCGTTCGACCCAGATGTCAGGGTCGTCGGCGGAGACCCTCACGTGCCCGCCGTTGGGGAGGGCGTAGATGAGGGCGCGCTCATCCCTCAGGGAAGGCTGGCCGCTGAGATCCCGAATCACGCGGAACGACTCGGTCCAATCGTCCAGCGCCCAGGTGAACAGTGCTCCGTCCTTGCCTGCCGTCACAAGTTCGCCCGTCGAACGGAACGCCAGCGCCCGGACGATGCCGCGATGGCCGGCGAGGACCTCCAGCAGGTCGCCGGTGCGCGCTCGCCAGAGCCACGCTCGGTCGCCCGAGGCGGTGGCGACGGCGGTGCCGTCGGGGCTGAATGCGCCGTCCACGACGTCGGCATCCATCTCGAGAAGACGGGACCGAGACGGATCCGCGAGGTCGACGATGCGCGCCGCCTGGCGGCCCTCGCGCAGGAGAAGGGTCTGCCCGTCGGGGCTGACCGCGAGCAGACCGTCGCCTTCGATCTCGTCGAGGAGCGCGCCGTCCGCCGTATCGAAAACGGCGGTCGGGCCGAATCCGCTCGCGTACAGCCGCGTGCCATCGGCGGAGAACCGCACGCGTCCGAACGAGTTCGCCCAGCTCGGTGGTCCTGGGTTGGTCCCCACCTGCGGGAGCCGGAGCAGCAGCGGCTCGTCCGGCGTGTCGACCCGCCAGACGGCGACGTTCGCACCTTCCGCCATCCACGGGAGCGGCGCGATCATCGCCGCCAGCGACTCGTCGCGCGAGTACTCGATGTCGAGCACCTCCGAACCGAACACGGGAAACGTCAGCTCGCGAGCACTCCCGCGGCCGATGTCGAAAGTGCGGAGGTCGGGCGCCTCGCACCAGCCACTGCCCCCGCAGTCGCCCTGCATCACGCTCAGCGCGATCCCCCCGCCGGGTCCCTCGGCGGCGTCCAGGACGATCCCTCCCCCGACATCGGCGACGGCGATCGGGGCTCGCTCATCGAGGTCGATGACACCGGCGGTGATCGTGTCGTCGATGACCAGCACAGTGGAGTCGTCGCGACCGAGCATCATCGTCTCGATGCCCATGTTGTCGCCCAGTCGCGTCACGCTCGCGATGCGCGGGCTGCGCTCCATGATGTCCAGGAGAGACCTGCGTGTCGCCGGCGCATCCCAGAGGCGGATCGCCTCCACCGCCATGAGGAGCGCGCGTTCGTACACGGGCTCCGCGGCGGCGAGAGCGGCGACCCGACGCGCATCGTCCATCACGGCCCGCTCGTTGGCCACCGACGTCTGGACCGCCGCGAGGGCCCCCGCCGCGAGCGCCAGCACGGCGAGCGCGGCGGTCGCGCCGGCCAGCCGACGCAGGCGCCGGACGGAGCGTCGCTCCCGCTGCAGCTGATCCCGCGTGGCATCGAGATCAGCCGCCTCTCGCTCGACCGAGGCGTCCAGGAACGCGACCTCGACCGGGGCGAGCACCGGCTGCGCCGACTCCCGCCACTGAACGGCGGCGCTCAGTCGGCCGCCACGGTAGAGCTCGCTGTCGGGTCGACTCATCTCCTCCCATGCGGTCGCTGCGGCGTTGAGATGACGCATGGTCCGCTGCCCCTCGACATCGTCGGCGAGCCACTCCTGCAGACGGGGCCATTCACGGGCGACAGCCTCGTGCGCCAGCTGGAAGGAGTCCTCGTCGCTGGTCACCAGGCGGGCATCCACCAACCGCTCGGCCACGCGCGCGTGAGACTCGTCGACCGCGACCGTCGCGCGGTCCACACGCTGACAGATGACTCCACCGCCGCGGGAAGGCTCGACGAGCCGGAGCAGGATGTCGCGTGCCAGTCCTGCGCCCTCGTGCGACAGATCAGCGAACATCTCCTCGGCCGTCTGCGCGACGGCGCCGTCGATCTCCCCCGACGCGTGGTAGCCGTCGATGCTCAGCACCCGTCCCTCGCGTCGCTGCCACACCTGGTACAGCGCGTGCGACAGAAGCGGCAGACTCCGCCCGTCCGCGTCACGCACCAGGACTTCCACCAGCCCCGGCTCGAGGATGAGTCCTGCCTGCCGCGCGGGCTTCTCGATCGCTGCACGCAGACCGTCAGCCGAGAGCGGACCCAGCATCATCAGGTGAGACTGGATGAGCCCCGCGAAGCCGTGGTGGTCGGCGAGATCGCCCAGCCGGTCAGCGCGGATCACCATCACGAGCGGACCCTGGAACACCAGTCGGCCCATCTCCTCGAAGAACCGACGGGTCTGGTCCCGATCGTCGATCGCGAACGCCTGCTCGCACTGGTCGACGATCAACAGCGACTCGCCGTCATGCCGCGCGAGCTCGCGCAGCACCTCGAGCGGGCGCTCTCCGGGCGTGACGACCGTCACCCGCCTGCCGCGCGCCGCGTAGTGCGCTGCGATCCCGGCGCGGACGAACGACGACTTTCCGACCCCCGACGACCCCGAGACGACCAGCACGGCGTGCCGTTCCAGCTCCTGAAGCGCGCGGTCGAGCTCGTCTTCACGCCCGAAATAGCGCTCCCCGTCGTCCGCGCCGGCGGGTGGGAGGCCGAAGTACGGACACTCCGCGCTCGCCGTGCGAAACGCGGCCGCCGACTGCAGTTCGGGGTCCTGCCGGAGGATCGCCTCCTCGAGCGTGGCGAGCTCGGCGCACGGGTCGAGGCCGAGCTCGGTCGCGAGCAGCTCGCGTCCACGACGGATCGTGGCGAGTGCGTCCGCCTGACGTCCCTGGCGATACTGCGCGAGCCCGAGGATCACCCAGCGGCGCTCCCGCATCGGCGATTCCGCGACACGGGCGCGCGCTTCGGCGGCCGCGTCGACCAGGTCACCCGACTGCAACCGCGCCTCCAGCAGAGATTCCTCCGCCGCGAGGCGGATCTCGTCCAGCCGATCGGACTCGATGCGCGCGGGCTCCCAATCCTGCAGCTCGGCGAACGGCTGTCCTCGCCAGAATCCGAGTGCCTCCGAGAGAGAGTGGGCCGCGCGATCCGGCTCATTCAACTCGAGCAGCCGCGAGCCGCGCTCGACGAGCCGCACGAATTGCGCGGCGTCGAGTTCGACCGCCGCGGGTGCGAGGGTGTACCCGGCCGCCGTCGTTGCGATCGCGGCTTTCGGCAGTTCTCTGCGCAGACGCATGATGCAGCCCGGGATCACCTTCGACCACGACGCGGGCAGCGCGTCACCCCACACCGCGGTCGCGATCGCCTCGACTGTGACCGCTCTGCCGATCCGTGCGGCGAGTGCTCCCAGCACGAGACGATCACGAGGGGGGAGCGCGATCCGGCCTTCGTCGAGTGTCAACGCCCCCAGTACACGGAGGTCCATGACGACACTGTGAAACTCGCGCCGGTATCCGTCAAGGACCCCGATATCAGGCTGATACCCGCGCGAGCTCGACCGATATCAGATTGATAGATGCTGCTCGCGGAATGACGATGCCGGCGGCCTGGTTGCCGGCATCCGTCCTCAGTGGTTGAAGATGATGAGCAGCAGTCCGCCGAGCACGGCCGCGGCGCAGACCGCGAAGCACGCGTAGGCGCCTGCGAGCGCGAACCGCTTCTGGCCGACGGTCAGCGGGCTGCGCTTGGCCGCCTTCGCGGCGGCCTTCTCGGCGCGCCGCGCCTCCTTCTCGGAGATGACGGTGATGGCGTCGGTGAACTCCGCGGGGGCCACCACGGGAGCGCGGCCGGCGCGGACGAGCAGTCGCAGGCCGAGCGCGTAGAAGGAGACGACCACGATGGCCGAGATGAACGCCGCGAGGAACACCTGAACGAAGGCGAGCCAGTTGATGATCATCGCGGGCCTCCGTCCTTCGGACGGTTCTCGGATCGCCCGGCCGCCTTGGCGGCCTTCTTCGCGGCCGCTTCCACCGCGGCCACGCGCCGCGCCTCGTCGCGCGCGAGCGCGCGCTGTCGGCGCGTGGGCGGCGGGTTGCGCTTGACCTTGACGGCCCGACCGGAGTCTGCCACTTCGCTCATCGCGTTCGACGCCGTGACCTCGTCGCGGCGCGAGCGCATGAAGAGGAAGAGGATGATGAAGACGGCGAGGACCGCGTCGATGATGACGCCCCACACCGGCAGCCACACCACGATGAGCGCGGCAGCGGCGCCGACGGCGCCCGCGGCCGGGAGCGTGAGGATCCAGCCGACCATGATCCGGCCCGCGGTGCGCCACCGCACCTGGGAGCCGCGACGGCCGAGGCCCGAGCCGATGACCGACCCCGAGGCGACCTGCGTGGTCGAAAGCGCGAAGCCGAGGGCGCTCGAGGCGAGGATCGTGGACGCCGTCGACGCCTCGGCCGAGAAGCCCTGCGCCGGCTTGACCTCGGTGAGGCCCTTGCCGAGGGTGCGGATGATGCGCCAGCCGCCCATGTAGGTGCCGAGTGCGATCGTGATCGCGCACGCGAACACCACCCAGGTCTGCGGCTCAGGGTTCGAGGCCGACTGCAGACCCGAGGTGATGAGGAGGAGGGTGATGATGCCCATCGTCTTCTGCGCGTCGTTCGTGCCGTGAGCGAGGGCCACCAGCGACGACGTGAAGATCTGGCCGAACCGGAATCCGTCGCGGCCGTCGGGCTTGCTGTCGTAGCGGCGCGTGAGGACGTACGCGAGTTTCGTGGCGGTGAACGCGATGACGCCGGCCGTGACGGGCGCGATGAACGCCGGGAGGATCACCTTCGACATCACCACGCCGAAGTTGACGGCGGTGAATCCGACGCCCACGATCGTCGCGCCGATCAGGCCGCCGAAGAGAGCGTGCGACGACGACGACGGAAGGCCCAGCAGCCACGTGAGCATGTTCCACGTGATGGCGCCGATCAGGCCGGCGAGGATGATCTCCGGGAAGATGTCGTGGGAGATCTGCTCCTCGTTGATGATCCCGCCCGAGATCGTCTGGGCGACCTCCGTCGACAGGAACGCGCCGACCAGGTTCAGGACGGCGGCGAGGAGCACTGCGGTCTTGGGCTTGAGCGCGCCGGTGGCGATGGGCGTCGCCATCGCGTTCGCGGTGTCGTGGAAGCCGTTCGTGAAGTCGAAGAACAGCGCCAGCGCGATCACCAGAACGATGATGAGGGTTGCGGTTTCCACCGTTCGCTTTCGGGGAGGAGGAGTGGAGAAAGAGTGTGCCGACGAGATCGACGCGACGAACGAACAGTTCACCAAGAGTTCAGGAACCGGCAACCGGCCAGGAAGAATCCTACATCGGCGACCCTGACGGTCAACTCAGCAGGCGACTAGCGTGGAACGGTGACTCTCAGCGACTCCGCACCCGCCCCGTCCGCCCCTGTCGCCGGCATCCGTCCGATCGTTCGATCCCATCACGGCGACGACGTCGAAGACCGCTACGAGTGGTTCCGCGAGAAGGAGGATTCCGCCGTCATCGCGCACCTGGAAGCCGAGAACGCGTACACGCAGCAGCGCACCGCGCACCTCGACGCTCTGCGCGAGCGCATCTTCGGCGAGATCAAGGGCCGCACGCTCGAGACCGACCTCTCGGTGCCGACCCGCCGGGGCGAGTGGTGGTACTACGGCCGCACGCTCGAGGGCAAGCAGTACGGCATCCAGTGCCGCGCTCCGCTCGCGTCCGCCGACGACTGGACGCCTCCTGAGCTCTCCCCCGACGTCGAGGTCGCAGGCGAGCAGATCCTCCTCGACGGCAACATCGAGGCCGAGGGCCACGAGTTCTTCTCGCTCGGAAGCTTCGAGGTCTCCAACGACGGCACGCTGATGCTCTACGGCGTCGACGTCGCGGGCGACGAGCGCTACACGGTGCGCGTGCGCAACCTCGTGACGGGCGAGCAGCTCCCCGACGAGATCCCCGACACCTTCGCAGGCGCGACCTTCTCGCCCGACGGCCGCTTCATCGTCTACACGACCGTCGACGACGCGTGGCGTCCCGACACCGTCTGGCTGCATGAGCTCGGCACGGCCGTCGACGACGACGCGAAGCTCTTCCATGAGCCCGACGAGAAGTACTGGGTGGGCGCCGGGTTCACGCGCAGCGACCGCTTCCTCGTGATCGGTCTCGGCTCTTCGATCACGAGCGAGGAATGGCTGCTGGATGCCGACGACCTCCGTGGCGAGCCGCGCGTGGTGTGGCCCCGCACCGAGGGGGTCGAATACGACTCCGAGCACGCCGTCGTCGACGGCGAGGACGTGCTGTTCGTCCTCCACAACCACGGAGCCCTCGATTTCGAGCTCGTGCGGGTGGCAGCATCCGATCCGTCCGGCGACCGTGCTGTCGTGATCCCCCATCGTCCCGGCGAGCGCCTGCTCGGCGTCTCGACGTTCCGCGACTGGGGCGTCGTGGGCTACCGCCGCGGTGGCCTCGCCCGCCTCGGCATGCTCGACTACGCGACGGGCGCCGTCGACGAGATCACGTTCGACGAGCCGCTGTACTCGGTGGGCACCGGCGGCAACCCGGAGTGGGCTCCTCCCCTGCTGCGCCTCGGCTACGGCTCGTTCGTCACCCCCGGCACCGTCTACGACCTCGACGTCGCCACACGCGAGCTGTACCTGCGCAAGCGTCAGCCGGTGCTCGGCGGCTACGAGCCCGACGACTACGCGCAGGCCCGCGTGTGGGCGACCGCCCAGGACGGCACGCAGATCCCGATCTCGCTCGTCTACAAGCGCTCGTTCGGCGACGCGGGCGTGGCGCCGCGCCCGGTGCACCTGTACGGCTACGGCTCGTACGAGCACTCCATCGAGCCCGGCTTCTCGGTGCCGCGCCTGTCGGAGCTCGACCGCGGTGTCGTCTTCGCCGTCGCCCACGTGCGTGGGGGTGGCGAGATGGGGCGCCAGTGGTACGAGGACGGAAAGCTCCTCAACAAGCGCAACACCTTCACGGACTTCGTCGACAGCGCACTGCACCTCATCGACAACGGGTATACCACGGCCTCGCAGCTCGTCGCCGAGGGCGGCTCGGCCGGCGGCCTCCTCATGGGCGCGGTCGCCAACATCGCGCCCGAGCTCTTCGCGGGTGTGCTCGCCGATGTGCCGTTCGTCGACGCGCTGACCACGATCCTCGACCCGTCGCTGCCGCTCACGGTGATCGAGTGGGACGAGTGGGGCGACCCGCTGCACAACCCCGACGTCTACGCCTACATGAAGTCGTACTCGCCGTACGAGAACGTGCGGACGGATGCTGCATACCCGCGCATCCTCGCCGTCACATCGCTCAACGACACCCGGGTCCTGTACGTCGAGCCTGCGAAGTGGGTCGCGCGCCTGCGCGAAGTCGGCGCGGACGCGCTGCTCAAGTGCGAGATGGTCGCCGGCCACGGCGGCGTCTCGGGCCGCTACAACGCGTGGCGCGAGCGCGCGTTCGAGCTGGCGTGGCTCCTGGACGTGCTGGGCGTCGCCGACGCCTGAACCGGACCCACGCATCGAGGGCGGGATCTCTGCAGAGCCCGCCCTCAGTCGTGTGCGGGCGCAGCCGGCGCGCGAGCACGGGCGAAGGCGGCGGCCTCCGTGCGGTTGGCCACGCCGAGCTTCGTGAGGATCGAGGACACGTGGATCGACGCCGTCTTCGGGCTGATGAAGAGCTCACGGCCGATCTGCGGATTGGTCATGCCACGCGCGACGAGCTCGAGGACCTGTGACTCGCGTTCGGTGAGGGACGCGATCCTCGAGCCCGGGTCGCCGCCCAGACCGGCGCGGGCCGCGAGCTGCGCGGCCCACCGCGCGACGAGCGCGTCGCCCTCGGCGCGGGCGGAAGCACCCAGCTCCGCGAGCGTCGCCTCCGCGCCGGCGCGGTCGCCGCACTCGACGAGCGCCTCCGCGAGGCGGAGCATCGCCAGGTGCACGAACTGGACCGCGAGGCCTTCGCCCGCGCGCACCCCGGCGAGCACCGCACGCCACGCGGCGAGGCGGGACTCGACGGCGGCATCCGCCGTCGACTCGGCTGCGACGAAGTCCACGAGCACCGCAGCGACGCCGCGAATCGTCGGCGGTGACACCAGCGCCATGACGTCGTCCCTGATCTGGGAGATCCCGTGGTCCAGTGACGGGTCGGCGCCGCTGACACGGCGGCCTTCTGCCACCAGCCACGCGCGGATCGGCAGCGACCACGGCCGCACCCACGGCTGCGTCTCGGCGGCGCGCAGCGCGGACTCCCGCGAGACGCCGGCGCGCACCAGCTCGAGCCTGCGGCGGTCGTCGGGCTCATCGGCGATGCGGACGAGCGCCTCCAAGAGATCGAGCCTCCGCCATCCGTAGTCCTCGTCCGGCACGTCGAGGACGTCGGGCATCTCGTCGTCGATCACACGCCGCTTCTCGGCGTAGGCCGTCGGTCGATCGCCCCACAGGTCGCCCTCCGCGAGGACGCGAAGGGCCGCCGACCGGTCGAACGGCACCACCAGGAGCTGCAGCGCGCGCTGCGCGTGAGCCTCGCTCTCGCCGAGCCGTCCGAGAGGGATCAGCGTGTGCGCCAGGCCCACGGTCGCGATGGCTCCGTGTCCGCGCTCACGCCCGATCTCGAGGGCCTCGCGACGCATCTTCTCGAAGCCCTCAGCGGCCTCCCGATAGCGTGCCTCGAAGAGAGCGATGCCGGCGAGCACCAGCAGGGCACGGTGCCTTCCGCCCGCGCGCGGTGTCACCTCGAGCGCCGCGTGCGCGGCGGCGGCGGCGAGTTCGTCGTCGCCGTCGTGCACGCGGCGAACCGCCAGATTCGTCAGGCAGATCGCGAGCGTCTCGGCATCGCCGGAGTCGCGTGCGATCGACACGGCGTCCTCCAGCGAGGCGATGTCGTGCCGGCCGCTGATGCTGCGCACGCGCGCGAGCTGCGCCAGCGCGGCCGGTTCCGTGCGGCCGACGAGCAGCGCGTCCGCTTCGGCGAGTGCCTGTTCATCGGCTCGGATGCTGATCCAGCCTTCGCACATCACGAGCCACCAGAGTGCCGTCGCGCGTTCGACCGGGTCGCTCGGTCCGGGAAGGGCGAGCGCTGCGGTGACCACCGAACGCGCCTCGAGGTAGTCGCCGGCGTGCCAGAGGTACTCCGCCGCACGTCGCAGCACCTCCATGCGCGACGCACCGCCGACCCGGTCTTGCGCGTCGGGGACGTCATCCCACCACTCGGCGAGGCGGCGCCAGAGCGCTGCTGTCGTCGACGGCGCGAGTTCGGAGCCGGGCTGGGCGAGACACCGCACCGTGGCGTCGAACGCAGCAGGCACGTCCCCGGACCTCGCCCGATGCTCCGCGACCGCGGCCAGGGTCGAGAACGACGCGCCGGCGCGCTCGAGCGCATCGGCGTAGGCCCGGTGGGCGTCACGACGCACGCCGGGCAGTACGTCGCCGTACACCGCCTCGCGCAGCAGCGCGTGGCGGAAGCCGTATCCGGTCGCCGTGACCGTGATGAGCCCTCGCTCGAGCGCCTCCCGGACGCCGTCGTCGAGGACCGTGCGGTCCCCTCCCGACACCCGCAGGAGGATGTCGTGGTCGACGTCGTCGCCGCCGACGGAGAGCAGTGCGACGATCTGCCGCGCCCCGGGCGAGGTGCCGCGGTACCGGAGCAGCAGCAGGTCGCGCAGTGGCCCCGGCAGCTCCTCCGCCTCGAGCGACACGAGCTCCTCGACGAAGAACGGCACCCCGCCGCTGCGCGCGGCGATCGCGTCGGTGTCCGCACGGGAGAACCGGCCCGGCGCGATCGCCTCGATCTGGCTGCCGACCTCCGCGCCGGAGAGCCGCGCGAGCTCCAGGTGCTCGATGTCGCGGCGGCCCTCGAGCGCCACGACGCCCGACAGCATGGTCCGGCGCGCCACCTCATCGGACCGATAGGTCAGCACGACGGTGAGGTGGCGACCACGAAGGGTCATCGCGAGCAGCGTGGCGAAGGATGCAGTGAGGGCGTCCGCCCAGTGCAGGTCCTCGACGACGACCACGACATGGAACCGCTCGCTGAGGCGTTCCACGACGGTCTCGATCGTGTCCGAGACGAGGTCGGAGGAAGGCTCGATCGATTCGGGCGCGACCGTCACCGAGGCTTCCGCGAGTTCCGGAACCAGCACGCCCAGAGTGCGCAGCACCCCCGGTGATGCCGATGCGACGTCGAGCAGCCCGTCCCCCACGCCGGCCCGCAGATCACGGAGCAATCCCCGCAGCGCGTGGAACGGCGGTGCACCGTCACCACCGTCGACGCACTGCGCCGTCGCCACCACCACAGGCGGATCGTCTGCCGCAGCGTCGGCTCGCAACGCCCGGATCGCCTCCTGGACGAGCCGGGTCTTGCCGATCCCCGCCTCGCCCCGGATCACCATCGCGCGCGGAACCCCGCCTCTGCCGTCCGCGAGCGCGCGGCGCAGCGCCTCGAACTCCCCCTGGCGTCCGATCAGCACGGGACTCACGGCCACCCCAGCCACGACGCCATCGTGGCACGCCTGCGAGCCGCACGTCAGGGGTGCGGACGGATGCCTCGGATCGAGGCATCCGTCCCCTGAGACCTGGCGACGACGAACTCAGCCGAACAGCGCGGCGGCCTCTTCGTAGCGGTAAAGGGGAACGGTGTTGAGCTCGCCGAGCGCGTCGGCGAACGGGACGCGCACGATGTCGGTGCCGCGCATCGCGACCATCTGACCCCACGCTCCGTCGACGACGGCGTCGGCGGCGTGCAGGCCGAGGCGTGTCGCGAGCACCCGGTCGAAGCCCGACGGCGAGCCGCCGCGCTGGATGTGGCCGAGCACCGTCGCGCGGGTCTCGATGCCCGTGATGCGCTCGATCTCGGGCGCGAGGATCTCGCTGATGCCGCCGAGGCGCGGGCGGTTGAAGGCGTCGAGCCCCTTGTCGCTGTAGGCCTCGTCCATGCCGGTGAGGGTGAAGCCCTCCGACACGACCACGAGCGGCGCGCGGCCGCGGTCGTGGGCCTTGGAGACCAGCGCCGTGATCTCGTCGATCGACATCGGCACCTCGGGGATGCAGATGGCATGGGCGCCCGCGGCCATGCCGGCGTGGAGGGCGATCCAGCCGACGTGGCGGCCCATCACCTCGGCGACCATGCACCGCTGGTGCGAGTCGCCGGTGGTGCGCAGGCGGTCCATCGCGTCGGTCGCGATGTTGACGGCGGTGTCGAAGCCGAACGAGTAGTCGGTGGCGCGCAGGTCGTTGTCGATCGTCTTCGGGACGCCGAGCACGTTGATGCCGTCGTTGGAGAGGCGGTTCGCGGCCGCGAGGGTTCCCTCGCCGCCGATCGCGATGATGCCGTCGAGGCGGTGGCCGTACATCGTCTTGGCGATGTTCTCGGCGCCGCCGCGGGGTCCTTCGTACGGATTCGTGCGCGAGGTGCCGAGGATCGTGCCGCCGACCTTCGACAGGCCCTTCACCTCGTGCCGGGTCAGCGGGAAGAAGTCGCCGTCGACCGCACCGCGCCAGCCGTCGCGGATGCCGACGAACTCGAGGTCGTAGGTCGTCGTGCCCTTGAGCACGACGCCACGGATGACCGCGTTGAGCCCGGGGCAGTCGCCGCCGCTCGTCAGGATGCCGATCTTCATTGCTGTGTTCCTCGCTGTCGGGTCGGTGAAGAGGGTCGGCGTCGCTGCCTCCCCTGACACTAGTGCCGGATGGCCCGGCCTGCCACACGGGGCGCTCCGCCTCGGCCCGCACACGACGAGGGGCGGCGCGAAACCCGCACCGCCCCTCGTCGAATCGCGTGTTACGCGGCGCCGAGCGCCTGACGCAGCAGGTGCATGAGCGCCGACAGCTGCACCGAGTCGCTCGACTGCGGGTCGACGGCCTCGCCGTCGAGCGCGCGGGCCGCGAGGCCCTGCTTCGAGTCGATGAGCTCGGCGATCTTGGTGTCGATCGTGTGGGCGGCGATGATGCGCCACGCGGTCACGGGTTCGTCCTGGCCGATGCGGTGCACGCGGTCGATCGCCTGCGTCTGCTCGGCGGCCGTCCACGACAGCTCGGCGAGCACGACGTTCGACGACGCCTGCATGTTCACGCCGACGCCTGCCGCGGTGAGCGAGCAGACCGCGATGCCGACCTCGGGGTCGTTGTTGAACGCATCGATCGCCTGCTGGCGGGCCGTGGTGGCCTGGTCGCCGCGCAGCGAGACGGTCTTGAGCCCTGCGGCGGCGAAGTGCGCCTCGGCGGTGTCCATGACGTCGATGTGCTTGGCGAAGAACACGACCTTGCCGACCGAGCGCTGCAGCTGCACGGCGTAGTCGGCGGCGAGCACCGCCTTGGCCTGGCCGATCTTGCGCACCATCGTGAAGACGTTCTCGGAGCCGGTGCCGGCGGCCTTCGACTCCTCGAGCTCGTTGTGCGCCACCAGGCGGACGATGTCCTCGTCGATGTGGCCCGGGCCGTAGCCGCGATCGCCGCGCGCCTCGATGATGCGCCGGTACTTCGCGGCGAGCCGCTGGCCGAGCTCGCGCTCGGCCTGGCGGATCGACCGGCCGAACTCGTCGTCGAGCTCCACGGGGAGGTCGGCGATGAGCTTGTCGGGCAGGTCGGCGGCGACATCCTTCTTCTTGCGTCGCACGATGCCCATCGAGATCACCGCGTCGCGCGCCTCGGGATAGAACGACTTGTCGGCCGGTGTGAGGCCCGTCTCGTCGAGCTTCTCCATGAGCACGGGGCCGGGCTTCTCGCCGGTTGTCCAGCCGAGGAAGCGCCAGATCGCGTCGAAGTCCTCGACGTCGTTGATCAGCGGCGTACCGGTGAGGGCGAGCAGCAACGGGTTGGGCACCTGCTCGCGGATGCGCGTCGCCAGCGCCAGCACGTTCTGCGACCGCTGCGACGTGAGGTTCTTGATGAAGTGCGCCTCGTCGACGACCATGCCCTTCAGGCCGATAGAGCTGAGCCACGACAGGTGCCGGTCGAGGATCTCGTAGTTGACGATGAACACGTCGGCGAACGCGTCGATGTTCTCGCCGTCGCCGTGGATCACGGTCGCACGACGCTGCGGGGTCCAGCGCTCGACCTCGCGCGCCCAGTTCATCTTGACGACGTTCGGCACGACCGCGAGGAGCGGGTACGCGTTCGCGACGGATGCTGCGAGCACCGACTCCGCCGTCTTGCCGAGGCCCGGCTCGTCGGCGAGGAGGAACGTGCGGTGACCGGCGCGCACCGACTCGAGGAACCGCGACTGGTGCGGCATGACCTCGAGGCCCTTGGGCGACAGGCGGTCGAACTCGGGAACGGGCGGAAGGTCCATCGAGGCGGTCGCGCCGCCGGCGCCGGTCTCGAACGCCTTGTACAGCGGTCCCATGAGCTCCCAGCTGTCGAGGCGGCGGCGGGGCGTCTGCTTCGGCGCGCGGATCGTGAGGTCGGGGGCGAGGAAGGGGTTGGAGTCACGGCGGGCCACGACCTGCGGCGGCACGACCTGGCGCTCGGCGAGGGCGGCGGGCACGACGGGCGCGACGACCGGGGCGACATCGGTGATGATGAGCTCGTCGGGCGCCAGCTCGGCGCCCGACTCGAGCAGCCAGTCGCGGCGCATCCGTCGGGCGACGGGAGAAGTGGCCTGGTCGACCTCGAGCAGCTGGATGAGCGACGTGTCGCGCGCAGCGGTCTTCGCGAGGATGGTGGCGACGCCGTCGAGCCGCTTCAGCAACTCGGCGCGCGCAGCATCCGTCAGCTCGGAGTCGCCCTTCACCCGCGCGCGCTCCTCGCGCACCAGGAACGCGATGACCTGGAACTTGACGCGGTTGGTCGGCCCGAGCTTGCCGCGCTGGGCCTTCGCCTCGACCTCGCGGACCTTGCGGGCGAGGATCGGGATGATGGGGGCCTCGTCGTCGCGGCGCGCGGACGAGGACTTGCGGCGACGCTGCGCCGTCTGGGCGGGTGCCGTGGTCGGCATGCTCCTCCTGAGCGTGAATGCCGGATAGGGGGTCCGGCGGGGATCGGATGACACCGATGGTTCTGCGTGCTCCCGCGGGCGGCGCGAACGCCGTCGCGAACGCGGGATCAGGGATTGGCCGCCGGCGGTCGCGGGCACTCGCTTCTGCGAGCTGCGACATCGTCAGCGGTTCCCCGCGCACCAGTCTAGGGGAACGGGCCCCGGAACGGGGCATTCCCGCGCGGGATGACCGCCGGACTCAGCCCCAGAGCGTCGCCACGATGTCTTCGGTGTACCCCTCAGGGGCGAAGTTGATCCACGCCGTCGTCACGAGTCCGCCCCCGCCGACGTAGTGGGTCTCGCCGCGGGTGTACTCCTCGTCGTCGAGCGTCACGCCCCTCTGCTCGATGCGGCACACGGTGCCGTCGCCGAGCGCCTCGCAGCCGAAGCCCGCCGCGGGCAGCGCCGCCAGCACGGCCTTCTCCTGCTCGGCGTCGACCGCGGTCACGTTGGTCGCGAGCCCGACCTCGCTCGGCTGCCCCCACGAGCAGCGCAGCGTCGGCGCTCCGCCGTGGATGATCTCGAGCAGATCGGCGTTCTCCGTCGACAACATCGTCACGCCGGGGTCGTTGAGAGGCGGGTTCGCCGACTGCAGCTGCGCGAGCATCGCCGCGGAGTAGATCTCCTCGCACCCGCCGGGCACCTCGAAACCGGCCTGGGGCTTCTCCGTCTCGACCGGGGTCGCAGACGGATCCGGCGTCTGGTCCTTCATCGTGATCGAGGGACTGCTCGAGGGCGTCGCCTCGGACTCGGGCCGGCATCCGGTCACGACAGCCGCCAGGGCCGTGAGCGCGACGCACCCGATCACGATCCGCGTCAACCGGCTCTGCACGACCATTCCCACGCCACCCCTCGCGCGCCGCGGAAGACGGAAGGGCGACGCGCCTTCGACCCTAACGAGACAGGCGGACGGATGCCGCGGGCCACGCCGCGCGCGCGAGCACAGCCGTCACGGGCCGGCGTAGGCGCTCTGCCACTCCGACAGCGTGTGCGGGTCGTCGGTGACGATGCCGTCGACGCCGAGGGCCGTGACCTCGTCCCACTGGGAGTCGTCGTTGAGGGTGTAGACGACCACGCGCGCACCCGCGGCGTGCAGCTCATCGACGATGCCCGGCCGCGCGAGCACCGCCTTGCGGTTCACGACGACACCGCGCGCTCCGGCCTCGGCGACCGCGCTCACGACGTCCGACGGGAGCTGCTTCAGGATGAGCAGCCGCGACAGCACGTCCGACCCGGCCGCGGCGAGCGCGAGCGTCCGCGCATCGAAGCTCGCGAAGACGATGCGGCGCTCGAGGCCGCGCGCGGCGACATCGGCGACCGCCGCGTCGACGGCCGCGGCATCCCATTCGCCCTTCAGCTCCACGATCGCGCGCCCGTCGGCGGCGACGAGCGCGTCGAGGAACTCCACGAAGGTGGGGACCGGGGTGCCGGTGAAGCCGCGGTCGAACCAGGCGCCGGCGTCGAGGGCCTTCACCTCGGCCAGGCTGAGGGAGGCGAGACGCCCGTGACCGTCGGTGGTGCGATCGACCGTCTTGTCGTGCATGAGCACCGGCTGCCGGTCGGCGGTGAGCGCGACGTCGACCTCGACGTAGTCGAACCCGGCGGCGAGCGCGGCGGTGATGGCGGGCAGCGTGTTCTCGGGCGCCGTCGCCGCTCCCCCGCGATGACTGGCGATGAACGCGGCTTCTCCCGGCGTCCGCTCGTCCCCCATCAGCTCGCGCGAACTCACGCGCGCAGGAGTGGCGCCGAGAAAGGCGATCACCAGACTCGCGACCGCGAGGACGCACATGACGGACAGAGCGTGGATCCGGTCGCGGGCGCGATCGGATGCCGCGGAGTAGGGCATCGGGCATGTCCTCCGGGGGTCGTACCCCACGTCATCGTCGACGTGGTTCGGACCACTCTACATGCGCCGTTACTTATTCGTTACTTTGTTTTGGCTTGGCTTTCACGCACCATGCGGATCGCGTCCCAGAGGGCCTCGGCGACGTCTTCTTTGGTCCCCCGCCGGGCACCGATGACCTCGCCGTCGGCGCCGATGATCGTGACGGCGTTATCGGCCGCCTCGAATCCCTTCGACCAGCCCACCTCGTTCACCGCGAGCAGATCGGCTCCCTTGCGCGCTGCCTTGCGGCGCCCTCGGTCGAGGAGGGTCTCGCCGTCGCCTGGCGTCTCGGCCGCGAATCCGACGATCGTCTGACCCTCGCGCCTGCGCCGGACGAGCCCCGCGAGGATGTCGTCGTTCTCGATCAGGTCGAGCGTGATGCCGCCGACCGGAGCCGACTCCTTGGAGCGCTTGAGCGGCGACACCTCGGCCACGCGGTAGTCGGCGACGGCGGCCGCCATCACGATGACGTCGGCCCCTCCGGCCTCCGCCGCAACGGCCTCGCCGAGCTCCGCCGCGGTGCCCGCGCGCACCACCCGCAGACCCGGACGAGCGGATGCCGCGGCCAGCACCCCGTCGTCGACGTGGGCGGCGACGAGCACGACGTCGGCTCCACGCTCTGCCGCCGACAGCGCGACGGCGACGCCCTGCCGTCCGCTGGAGCGATTGCCGATGTAGCGGACGGGATCGATCGGCTCGCGGGTGCCGCCGGCGCTCACGACGACCCGCAGTCCGCGCAGGTCGCCGGCGCCGCCCTCGGCTGCGGCGAGCGCGGCGGCGACGATGACCTCGGGCTCCGACATCCGTCCCGGTCCGCTGTCCCCGCCGGTGAGCTCGCCGTCCTCCGGGCCGACCACGATGACGCCGCGCTCGCGCAGCACCGCCATGTTGTGGACCGTCGAGGGGTGCCGCCACATCTCGGTATGCATGGCCGGGGCAACGACGACCGGTGCCGTGGTGGCGAGTAGGGTCGTTCCGAGGAGGTCGTCCGCGAGCCCCGCGGTCATCTTCGCCAGCGTGTTCGCCGTCGCGGGCGCCACGATCACGAGGTCGGCCGCCTGGCCGAGCGCGACGTGACGAACGCGTGCGACGTCGTCGTGGACGGAGGTCGTCACGGGGTGGCGGCTGATCGCCTCCCAGGTCGGCATCCCCACGAAGCGCAGCGCGTCCTCCGTGGGAACGACGTGGACCTCGTGCCCGTCCTTGACGAGCAGGCGCACGAGCTGAACCGTCTTGTAGGCGGCGATGCCACCGGTGACCCCGACCACGACGAACACCCTCCGATCTTGGCACGACTGCCCGAACACCCGGCCCACCGGCCGTACGACCCACCCGAGGAGCGCCGCAATGTGCACCGTCGTGATCCGCGTCCCCGAGTCGCCGGACGAACCCACGCGCGTGCTCGCGATCCGCGACGAGGACCCCGAACGGCCGTGGAACCCGCTCGGCCGCTGGTGGCCCGAGGCGCACGACGGCGTCGTCGGCGTGCGCGATGTGCGCGCGGGCGGCGCCTGGCTCGCGGCCGATCCGGCGGCCGGCCGCCTCGCGGTGCTCCTCAACCGCGCAGACGAGTCGACGCGCCCCGAATCCGAGCTCGTCTCGCGCGGCGGCATCGTGCTCGACGCGGTGGCCGGCCGCTCCCCCGCCGGCGAACCACGGACTCACGGGTTCAACCTCGTGGAGGTCGATGGACCGCAGGCCCGCGTGCTCACGTGGGACGGCATCACCCTCCGGGCGACCGAGCTCGAGCCCGGCACGCACATGATCGCCCACGACGACGTCGACGACAGCGGCACACCCCGCATCGCCCGGTGGCTGGGCGAGTTCCGGGCTACGGAGCCTGCCGTGGACGGACGATGGTGGATGCCGTGGGTCGACGTCCTCGAGCGCTCGGCCGAGCTCGCGCCCACCGACGACGGCGCCATCATCCGCGACAACCGCCCGCTCGGCTACCCCACCCTGTCACTTCTGGCGTGCGTCGCCTCGGTGTCGGTCGACGACGTCGACGTGCACTACGGCGAGCTGCGCGAGCCCGGCCAGTGGGGCGGCCTCCAACTCATCTAGGCGGCGCCTCGGCGTCCGACGCACTGATCCGCGCGTACGCAACCGCGGATCCGCTCCTGCGGACGGACGGGCCGACACGCCGCTTCCGGGCTGTGCCGACCGGCGTGTCACGCACAGCGTCCGCACGTGCGGATCCGATTCTGCGAGCGGACGGGCACCGCCCGCGGCCGGATGGCACGACGGAGCGGGACGGATGCCTCGGCCCGAGGCATCCGTCCCGCTCCCGTCGTCGGCCGTCCCGCGCCGTTACACCAGGCTCTTCGGGTGCCAGACGGTCTTGGTCTCGGTGAACGCGGTGATGCGAGCGAGGCTCGGGGCCGCAGCATCCGTTCCGCTCTCGGGAGGGAGCACGCGCGTCAGCGTCTCGGCCGCGGCGATCTGGAGGTCGATCCAGTCGAGGTCGCCGGCGCCGACGAGGTCGAGCGCGTGCACATCGGGGTGCGACGCGAGCCACGGCGCGATCTCGGCGGGTGAGCCGGTGAGCACATTCACGACTCCCCCGGGCACGTCGCTCGTCGCCAGCACCTCGGCGAGGGAGATCGCCGACAGCGGGTAGCGCTGCGACGCCACCACGACGACCGAGTTGCCGGTCACGAGCGCGGGCGCGATGGCCGACACGAGACCGACGAGAGCCGTGTCCTGCGGGGCGATGACGCCCACGACCCCGGTCGGCTCGGGCACCGAGATGTTGAAGTACGGACCGGCGACGGGGTTGCCGTTGCCGGCGACCTGGCCGAACTTGTCGCACCAGCCGGCGTACCAGACCCAGCGATCGATCGACTCGTCGACCTCGGCTGCGGCGACCGCGGCAGAGACGCCCGTCTGCTGCACGATCTCGTCCACGAACTGCGCCCGACGACCCTCGAGGATCTCGGCGACGCGGTAGAGGACCTGACCGCGGTTGTACGCGGTGGCGCCCGACCAGCCCTTCACGGCGCCGCGGGCCGAGACGACGGCATCCCGAGCGTCCTTGCGGGAGGCGAGCGCGGCGTTCGCGAGGAAGTCGCCCTTCGGCGTCGCCACCTCGTACGTGCGGCCCGATTCGCTGCGCGGGAAGGCGCCGCCGATGTAGAGCTTGTACGTCTTGGGAACGGTCAGTCGCTTGCTCATGCCGAGACCTCCTTCTTCGAACGGCCGGCTTCGACGCGACGCGCGGCATCGCCGGCCGAGGCTCCCTTGAGGTACGCGGCGAGTCCGTGGCGGCCTCCCTCGCGGCCGTAGCCGGACTCCTTGTAGCCGCCGAACGGCGACGACGGGTCGAACCGGTTGAACGTGTTCGCCCAGACGACGCCCGCGCGCAGCTTGTCGGCGACCGCGAGGATGCGCGACCCCTTCTCGGTCCACACGCCCGCAGACAGTCCGTAGGGCGTGTTGTTCGCCTTCGCGATCGCTTCGTCGGGCGTGCGGAAGGTCAGCACCGACAGCACGGGACCGAAGATCTCGTCGCGCGCGATGCGGTGGCTCGACTGCACGTTCGTGAAGATGGTCGGCGCGAACCAGAAGCCCTTGTCGGGGATCACGCAGTCGGCCGTCCAGCGCTCGGCACCCTCCTCGTCGCCGATGCGAGACAGCTCGCGCACGCGATTGAGCTGCTCGAGCGAGTTGATCGCACCGATGTCGGTGTTCTTGTCGAGCGGGTCGCCGAGACGCAGCGTCGACAGGCGCGCCTTGAGCCGGTCGACGACCTCGTCGTGGATCGACTCCTGCACCACGAGTCGGCTGCCTGCGCAGCACACCTGACCCTGATTGAAGAAGATCCCCGTGACGATGCCGTCGATGGCCTGCTCGATCGGCGCGTCCTCGAAGATGATGTTCGCGGCCTTGCCGCCGAGCTCGAGCGTCACCTTCTTGTCGGTGCCGGCGACGGCCTTGGCGATCTCCCGGCCGACGGCGGTGGATCCCGTGAAGGCCACCTTGTCGATGCCCGGATGCCGCACCAGAGCGGCCCCGGTCGCGCCGGCGCCCGTCACGATGTTGACGACGCCCGGCGGAAGGTCGGCCTGCTGCAGGATCTCGGCGAACAGGAGCGCGGTGAGCGGCGTCGTCTCGGCGGGCTTGAGCACGACCGTGTTGCCGGCCGCGAGCGCCGGGGCGATCTTCCACGCGAGCATCAGCAGCGGGAAGTTCCAGGGGATCACCTGGCCGGCGACGCCGAGGGGCTTCGGGTCCGAGCCCAGGCCCGCGTAGTCGAGCTTGTCCGCCCAGCCGGCGTAGTAGAAGAACCAGGCGGCCACCAGCGGCACGTCGACGTCGCGGCTCTCCTTGATCGGCTTTCCGTTGTCGAGGCTCTCCGCGACGGCGAGCTCGCGTGCCCGCTCCTGGACGAGGCGCGCGATGCGGAACAGGTACTTGCCGCGGTCACGCCCGCTCATCTTCGACCACGTCTTGTCGTAGGCGCGGCGCGCGGCGGCGACGGCGGCGTCGACATCCGCTTCGTTCGCCGTGGCGATGGTGGCGATGTGCTTCTCGTCGGCGGGCGAGATCGTGACGAACGACTCGCCCGATCCTGCGCGGAAGTCGCCGTCGATGAACAGCCCGTACTCATCGCGCAGATTCAGGATGGCGCGGGACTCGGGCGCCGGTGCGTACTCGAGGAAACTCATGTCTTCTTCCCGGTTCAGTCGATGGTCACGTAGTCGGCGCCGGCGTAGTGCCCGGTCTTCAGCTTCTGCCGCTGCAGGAGCACGTCGTTGAGGAGGCTGGATGCCCCGTACCGGAAGAGGTGCGGCTGCAGCCACTCCTCGCCGGCGATCTCGGCGACGGTGACGAGGTACTTGATGGCGTCCTTCGACGTGCGGATGCCGCCGGCCGGCTTCACACCGACCTTCTCGCCGGTGGCCCGGTACCAGTCGCGCACGACCTCCAGCATGAGGAGGGTCGTCGGCAGCGTCGCCGCCGGCTGCACCTTTCCGGTCGACGTCTTGATGAAATCGCCGCCGGCGAGGATCGCCAGCCACGATGCGCGCTTGATGTTGTCGTAGGTGGTGAGCTCGCCGGTCTCGAGGATCACCTTGAGCGACGCGTACGTGCCGTCCTCGCGGCGGCAGGCCTGCTTGACGCGCGCGATCTGATCGAACACGAGACCGTAGCGGCCGGCGAGGAACGCCCCGCGGTCGATGACCATGTCGATCTCGTCGGCGCCGTGGGCGACCGCCTCCGCGGTGTCGGCCAGCTTGATCTCGAGCGACGCGCGGCCGCTCGGGAACGCCGTGGCGACGGCGGCCACACTCACTTCCCCGTCGTCGGGGTCTCCGTGCGCGGCGCCCAGCGCCTCGACGGCGTAGGGCACCATGTCGCCGTACACGCACACGGCCGCCACGCGGGGACAGGTCGGGTCGGAGGCATCCGGATTCAGCGCCTTCGCGACGAGCGAGCGCACCTTGCCGGGCGTGTCGGCGCCCTCGAGCGTGGTGAGGTCGATCAGCTCGATGATCTTGTCGAGCGCCCACGCCTTCGACGTCGTCTTGATGGAGCGGGTGCCGAGATCCCCGGCGCGCTGCTCGAGCCCGACGGCGTCGACGCCCGGGAGCCCGTGGAGGTAGCGCCGCAGTGTCGTGTCGTCGGGCTGCCCCCCGAGCAGCTCGACGGCCCTCTCGGGCAGCGTCACGATGGAGGTGCCTGACATGTCATGACCTGGCTTTCGTTGGGGTCGAGAGATGGGATGCTGACGCCGAAGCTCACCCGTCGAGCAGGTGCTGCGCCGTGGATTCGTCGGTGATGAGCACGGTGCACAGCCCGGACGCCACCACTGCGGAAGCGATCGCGCGTTTGGGCGCCCCGGCGATCGCGGCGATCGCGATGTCGGCACGGCGCAGATCGTCGAGCGAGAGGCCGACCGTGCGGGCATCGAGATCAGCGTCGACGATGCGTCCGCCGGCGTCGATGTACCGCCCCACGACGTCGCCGACGGCGCCGGCCGCGACGAGTCGATCGATGTCGGGCGTCGTGAGGTAGCCGCTGTCGACATGGACGGAGCCGTGGTCGGCGGCGCCCGCGCTGAACAGGTACGCGTTCGCCGAGCGCGCGGCGTCGAGCACTCGGGCCACGACACGGTCGGCCTCGATGGCCTCCTTCGTCGCCCGCTGCTCGAGGATCGCGGGACTCGGCAGCAGCGCCGCCGTGCCCCCGCCCTTCTGAGCGATGCTGACTGCGGTCGCCGCCGCGGTGCCGGGACGCTGACTCATGCTGACGCCGCCGTTGATCTGCACGACGTCGGTGGCCTGCGACCAGCCGTCGCGCAGGTGGTGTGCGATGTCGGAGAGGGTGCGCCCCCAGCTGACGCCGAGCACGCGTGGGCTCGGCCGGAGGCCGGTGAGGTGGTCGGCGGCCGCCTGGGCGACCCGCTGCTGGAGCTCGTCCTCGCTGCGGACGCCCGCGCGCGAGACCACGACGGCGTCGGCCAGCCCGCGCTCCTCGCGGAGGCGCCGCTCCAGCTGCGGACGGCGCGCGCGGGAGTGGAGGATCTCGATGCGGACGAAGCCCTCGTCCTTCGCCTGGGTGAGCAGGCGCCCGACCTTCCAGCGCGTGATCTGGAGATTGCGGCCGATCTCCTCCTGCGTGAGGTTCTCCTCGTAATAGAGCTCGGCCGCGCGGATCGAGAGAAGTTCGTCGACGGCGTCCACGGTCCTCCTTCCGTCGTCTTCTCCAGGCTGACACAGTCCGCGGCCGGTCGCCAACATCTGAACAAACTTTGCTCACATGAGCACGATGCTCAGGATCAAGAGGCGGGACGGATGCCTCCACCGCCCGTCGACGCCGGCGGCGCGGCGGTGACCTTCGCGTGCCGCAGCAGGACGAAGACGCCGATCCCCACGACCACGACGAACGCGATCGACAGCGTCGTGAACGCGAACCAGTTGTCATCGAGCGCCAGAACGATGGCCGCCGACACGACCGCGATCGCGGCCGCGATGAGCTTCGACGCGAACTTCATGCCGATGCCCGGTGTCAGCCGCCCTGCCGGCGAGTCGCCGCGCGCGAGGATGAGATCCGCGAACGCGTCGAGGGTCGCCAGCAGCGAGGCGGAGTACGCGACCGCGCACCCCAGCGCACCCCACAGGTTGGGGGAATCAGCGGCACCGGCGGCCGCCAGCAGGTCCAGCGCGTGCACGCCTCGATCGTAGGGGCGAGCGGGTGCGCCGGTCTACGGGTCGAGGAAGGCACCGGCGAACGGACGGATGCCACGGCCCGGCGCGTCAGGCCAGTTGGCGCCGCACCCGCACGATGTCGTCGCCCATCTGCGCGATGAGCGGCTCGATCCCCTCGAACGCGACCATCCCCCGGACCCGCGACACGAACTCGATCTCGACGATGTGTCCGTAGAGGTCGAGGTCGGTCTCGTCGAGCACGTACGCCTCGACCTGGCGGACTGTCACATCGTCGAAAGTGGGGTTCGTTCCGATGCTGATCGCCGCCGGATACCGCACGCTGCTGCGCGGCTCGGACGCCCCGGCACGAGGCATCCCCTCGTCCACCAGCCATCCCGCGTAGACGCCCTCGGCGGGCACGAACCCCTCGAGGTCGGCCGAGAGGTTCGCGGTCGGGAAGCCGAGCTCACGTCCGCGCTTGAGTCCGTGGACGACTTCGCCGCGCACGGAGTGAGGGCGACCGAGCAGACGCGTCGCGCCGGCGACGTCGCCGGTGTCGAGCAGTTCGCGCACCCATGTCGACGAGACGCGGCGGCCGGCGTCGATGGCGCGCACGTCGTCGACGACGTCGACCTCGAAGCCGAACTCGGGTCCGAGTTCGCGCAGCAGCTCGGGGTTTCCGGCGCCGCCGCGGCCGAATCGGAAGTCCGCGCCGACCATCACGATCCGCACGCCGAGGGCGCCCACGAGCACGTGCTCGACGAACTCGCGTGCGCTCAGGTCCGCGAGCGCGCGATCGAACGTGAGCATGAGCGTCGCGTCGACGCCGGCGTCCGCCAGCAGACGGAGCTTCTGCTCCACGCCCACCAGGCTGTCGGGGCAGATCTCGGGGCGCAGGAGCGCCAGCGGGTTGCGGTCGAACGTCACCGCGACGACGCGCGCACCGGAGGCGGCAGCATCCACCCGCGCCCGGTCGATGACCGCGCGATGCCCCGAGTGCACGCCGTCGAACTTGCCGATCGCGACGACGGAGGGGCCGAAGCCCGCGGGCACCTCACTCGGATCGCGGAAGACGATCACGAGGCGACCGCCGCGGGTGCGGGGGTGTGCACCTCGGCCGCGGGGTGGTGCGTCGCGAGCCACCAGATGCCGAGGAACGGCAGCACGAGCGGGACGAACAGGTAGCCCATGCCGAACCACGACCACACCGTCGGGTGGGCGAAGAGCTCCGGCATGACGAGGCTCAGCGTTCCGATGACCAGTACTCCGACGAGCTCGAACACGATCGCCACCCACGCCACGACATACCAGCCGCGGCGGCCGGCGAAGATCAGGGCGAGCGTCGCGACGATGTAGACGACCGCGGAGAGCGCCGACAGCGTGTAGGCGACCGGTGCTTCGTCGAAACGCTCGACGATCTGCACGAAGGACCGACCGGTGGCGCCGAGGGCCATGATCGCGTAGACGATCACGAGCACGCGGCCGATGCCGGTCATGCGGGGGCGAGCGGGTGTGGTCGACATAACCAGACGAGTTTAGTTCTTGTCGCCGGGGCCGCGGCTTCTCAGGCCACCTGGACGGTCCAGATGACGTACATGCGCCACACCATGACCGCGATCGACAGGGCGGCGATGCCCATGATCACCGTGCTCCAGCGGCTGCGCTCGAGGAGCGCCCACGCGACGGCGGCGAACGGCAGCAGCACCGCCGACACGAGATAGACCCAGAACTCGAGCAGGCTCCCCGACGGCGGATTGCCCGTGAGCGGCGCGACGATCGCGATCACGACCTGCACCAGCAGCAGCAGTTCGACGAGCGCCAGCGAGCCGACCGTCCAGTCGCTGGGCCGACGACCTGCGAGGCCGGCGATCACGCAGAACAGCCCGGCAGCGACGGCGACGGCGACCTGCGCGATCGTGAACCACAGGATCATCGGGCGGCCTCCTCGGGCATGTTCATCGCGCTCTTCACGTCGGCGCCGCGGCGCTCGACGATGCCGACGAGCACACCCTCCGGATCGATCGCGGCGGTCGGATTCGCGGGCAGCCGCTCTGCGGCGCCCAGCAGTCGCTTGCCGTGGCGGAGGTCGCGCGCCTCATCCGTGGTGACGTCGAACCTGCCGAGGACAGCGGTGGCCGCGGCCGCGGGGCCGAGGAGCGGCGCGTCGGCCAGCGCGTCGACATCGGCGGCGTCCGCGACGTCGAAGGGGCCGATGCGGGTGCGGCGCAGCGCCGTGAGATGGCCGCCGACGCCGAGCGCAGTGCCGAGGTCGCGCGCGAGCGAGCGGATGTAGGTGCCGCTCGAGCAGTCCACGACGACGTCGAGGTCGACGACTGCCTCGACCCCTGAGCCTGTCGGAGAGCGGCGCTCGGCGAGCACGTCGAACCGCGACACGGTGACCTCGCGGGCTTTGAGCTGCACGTCCTCTCCCGCCCTCGCGAGGTCGTAGGCGCGGCGCCCGTCGACCTTGATCGCCGAGTAGGTGCTGGGCACCTGCGAGATGCGGCCGGTCAGTGCGGCGATGCCGGCGGCGATCTCGGCGGAGTCGAGGGACGAGGCATCCGTCGTCGACAGCGTCTGGCCCTCAGCGTCGTCGGTGTCGGTCGCGACACCGAGCCGGATGGTCGCCTCGTACGTCTTGTCGAGCCCGACCACGAAGGTCAGCAGCCGCGTCGCGCCCTCGACGCCCAGGACGAGCAGGCCCGTCGCCATCGGGTCGAGCGTGCCGGCATGGCCGATCTTGCGCGTGCCGAGTGCGCGTCGCGCGCGCGCGACGACGTCGTGCGAGGTGATGCCGCCGGGCTTGTCGACCAGCAGGATTCCGGGTGCCGCCATCAGCTGCGCCCCACGATCCGGGGGTGTGCGAGGTCGGTGTTGTCGACGATGACGGATGCTGCGGCCCGCGGGTGCGCCTCGTTCAGGTAGATCTCCTGCCCCTGCCGGTAGCGCGCGTTCGAGGGCGCCTCGGGATCCGGATCCGAGCCGTCTCGGAGCGCCATGCGGCCGTAGGCGACGCCGACGGGGACATCGAGCCACACCGACCAGTCCCACAGGTCCTGCAGTTCGGGACGGTTGAGGAAGATGCCGTCGACGACGAGCACCGCGTCGAGCGGAGCGGTGACCCACTGCGACTCGACCGGCGCGTCGCGCGCGACGTCGAACGCGGCGAGCTGGAAACCGGTCGTGGCGGCGGTCTGCGCGCCGTCGCGGAACGGGTCGATGAGCACGCGGCGGAACGTGGCGTAGTCGTACGAGTCCTGGTAGAAGCCTTCCGGGCTGCGTCGCCCGCGCAGGTACCGCTCGGCCCGGGGACGATGGAAGCCGTCGATCCCCGCGCGGAACACGGCGTCGCCGGTCTCGGCGAAGACCTCGGCGAGACCGTCGGCGAACACCGTCTTGCCCGCGCCATCGAGCCCGTCGATCGCCACGATCACGCGGCCGGCGGGGTACCGCCGCCGCACACGGTCGCGCAGATCGCGCCACAGCGTCGTTGTCGGAGTGACGGGCAGGCGCATGCCTCCAGCCTACGGCGCGGCACATGGTGCCCTCTGTCCGCAGATCCGAGGAGATCCGCACACACGAGGCAACCTGCGCGCGCGCATTGCTCCTCGGTCGTGCAGATCTCCGACGATGTGAGGCGCCACTTAGGCTGGAAGGCATGCCCGACCTCGCCGCTCCCCTGGTCGAGTGGTACCGCCAGAACGCGCGCGACCTGCCGTGGCGGCGGCCCGGATTCGGGGCGTGGGGCGTGCTCGTGAGCGAGTTCATGCTGCAGCAGACGCCGGTGAACCGCGTCATCCCCCTTCTCGAGGCGTGGCTCACGCGATGGCCGACGCCGAGAGATCTGGCCGCGGCCGCCCCCGCCGACGCGGTGCGCCAGTGGGCGAACCTGGGCTATCCTCGGCGGGCCCTGTGGCTGCACCGTGCGGCGGTGGAGATCCGCGACCGGCACGACGGCGTCGTCCCGCGCGACGTGGACGCGCTGCTCGCGCTGACCGGCATCGGCGACTACACCGCTCGGGCCGTGGCGGTCTTCGCGTACGGCGACCGGCATCCCGTCGTCGACACGAACACGCGAAGAGTGCTTGCGCGCGCCATCGACGGCAGGTCGCAGCCCGGGCGGCCCTCGCGGCGCGACCTCGCGGCGATGGAGGAGATCCTGCCCCCGGACCTCACCGCAGCCGCCGCCGTGAACGCGGCGGCGATGGAGCTCGGTGCGACGGTCTGCACCGCTCGCGTCCTGCGCTGCGACGTGTGCCCCCTCAGCGACCGCTGCGCCTGGCTCGCCGCCGGCCGGCCCGACACCGGCGACGAGCGACGCAAGCAGGCGCGGTACGAGGGCAGCGACCGGCAGGCGCGCGGCGCGGTGCTGAAGACGCTGAGGGATGCCGCGACCCACGCGGTGCCGCTCGCCGACGTCGTGCCGGACTGGCCTGACGCGCTGCAGCGCGACCGCGCCATCGACTCACTCATCGGCGACGGGCTCGCCGAGGCATCCGACGGGATGCTGCGCCTCCCCCTCTGATCGAATCTGCCCGGGTACGCGGAACGCCGCGACCGAGGTAGTCGGTCGCGGCGTTCCGCGTGCGTTTGTGGTGCGCTTACTCGTCGTCGTCTAGTTCGCGCGGCTTGAGGTACGGGTCGGCGTCGCCGGCGTACGTGGCCGAGGCCGCAAGGCCCGCGACCGCCGCATCCCGCTCCTGCGCCTCACGGAGCAGGTCGGCGATGTGCCCGGCGTTCTCGGGGATCGCGTCGGGGATGAACTCGAGCGACGGGGTGAGGCGCACGTTGAGGTGCTTGCCCACCTCGGAGCGCAGCATCCCGGTCGCCGCCTTGAGGGCCTTGGCGGAATCCTCGCGCTCCTCGGCGGAGCCGAGCACGGTGTAGAACACCGACGCGTGCTGCAGGTCACCCGTGACGCGGACGTCGGTGATGGTGACGAAGCCCAGGCGCGGGTCGCGCAGACCCTTCTCGAGCCTCTCGGCCAGGATCACGCGGATGCGGTCGCCCAGACGGGCCTGACGTTCAGAAGACATGATTGCTCCTTGTCCCCGATCGTTGAGCGAGCGAAGCGAGTCGAAACGCCCTGAACATCGTCAGGGCGTTTCGTCTCGTCGCTTCGCTGCTCGCTCAACGACCGGAATTGCTCTTACGCGCGGGGCTTCTCGACCATCTCGGTGGTCTCGATCTCGTCGCCCACCTGGATGTCGTTGTACTTGCCGAGGCCGATACCGCACTCGAAGTCCGTGCGGACCTCGGTGACGTCGTCCTTGAAGCGGCGCAGCGACTCGATCGCCAGGCCGTCGGCCAGCACCACGCCGTCGCGGATGACGCGCGCCTTGGCGTTGCGCGTGATCGTGCCCGAGCGGACGATGACACCGGCGATGTTGCCGAACTTCGAGGAGCGGAACACCTCGCGGATCTCGGCCACACCCGACTGGACCTCTTCGTACTCCGGCTTGAGCAGGCCCTTGAGCGACTGCTCGACGTCGTCGATCGCGTTGTAGATGACCGAGTAGAACCGGACATCCACACCCTCGCGGGCGGCGCGCTCGCGCGCCTTCGTGTCGGGACGGACGTTGAAGCCGATGACGATCGCGTTGTCGATCGTCGCCAGGTTGATGTCGGACTCGGTGATCGCACCGACACCGCGGTGGATGATGCGCAGCTGCACCGAATCGTCGACCTCGATCTTGAGGAGCGACTCCTCGAGCGCCTCGACGGCACCCGACACGTCACCCTTGATGATGAGGTTGAGCGACTCGACCTTGCCCTCTTCGAGTGCACGGGTGAAGTCCTCGAGCGAGATGCGCTTGCGGGCCTTGGCCAGCTGGGCGTTGCGCTCGGCCGCTTCACGCTTCTCGGCGATCTGGCGGGCCGTGCGGTCCTCCTCGGTCACGATGAACGTGTCGCCGGCTCGCGGCACCGAGTTGAGACCCTGCACCTGCACCGGACGCGACGGGTAGGCCTCGAGGACCGGGTCGCCGTTCTCGTCCGCCATGGCACGGACGCGGCCGTAAGCCGTGCCCGCGACGATCGCGTCGCCGACGCGCAGCGTTCCGGACTGGATGAGCACCGTGGCGACCGAACCGCGACCCTTGTCGAGCTTGGCCTCGATCGCGACACCGCGCGCGTCCTTGTTCGGGTTGGCCGTGAGGTCCAGACCCGCATCGGCGGTCAGCAGCACCGCGTCGAGGAGCTCCTGGATGCCGGTGCCCTGGCGGGCCGACACATCCACGAACATGACGTCGCCGCCGTACTCCTCTGCGACCAGGCCGTACTCGGTGAGCTGCTGACGCACCTTGGCCGGGTTGGCGTCGGGCTTGTCGACCTTGTTCACCGCGACCACGATCGGGACGTTCGCCGCCTGCGCGTGGTTCAGGGCCTCAACCGTCTGCGGCATGATGCCGTCGTCGGCCGCGACCACGAGGATCGCGAGGTCGGTCACCTGCGCACCACGGGCACGCATGGCGGTGAACGCCTCGTGACCCGGGGTGTCGATGAAGGTGATCGCACGCTCGATGCCCTCGTGCTCGGTCCAGACCTGGTACGCACCGATGTGCTGCGTGATGCCGCCGGCCTCGCCCGCGACCACGTTGGTCTGGCGGATGGCGTCGAGCAGTCGCGTCTTACCGTGGTCGACGTGACCCATGACGGTCACGACCGGAGGCCGGATCTCGAGGTCTTCCTCGTTCTCCGCCTCCAGCTCGGCCTCGAGGTCGAGACCGAAGCCCTCGAGGAGCTCCTTGTCCTCGTCCTCGGGCGAGACCATCTGGATCTTGTAGCCGAGCTCGGCGCCGAGCACCTCGAACGTCGCCTCGTCCAGCGACTCGGTGGCCGTGGCCATCTCGCCGAGGTTGAAGAGGATCGTCACGAGCGTGCCGGGCTGCACGGTGTAGCCGCGCAGCGCCTCGAGCTTGTCGGCGAAGTCGGCGATCGATGCGCCGCGACGCAGGCGGATGATCTCGCCGTTGCCCTTCGAGACGTTGACGCCGCCGACGACCGGCGCCGACCGCATCTCGAACTCTTGGCGCTTCGCCCGACGCGACTTGCGCTGCTTCGACTTGCCGCCGCCCTTGCCGAAGGCACCTGCGGTGCCACCGCCGGGGCCACGGCCACGACCGCCGCCACCGCCGGGACGACCGGCGAAGCCGCCGGGTGCGCCCGCACCGGGCGCGCCGCCGGGACGCTGGAAGCCGCCGCCGGCACCGCCGGGACGACCGGGGCCGCCGGGACGCTGCTGGAACGGAGCGCCGGGACGACCGCCGCCACCGGGGCGACCCGCACCACCCGGACGCGGAGCGCCGGGGCGGGGAGCACCCGGGCGCGGAGCCTGGGGACGCGGGATGTTGCCGGGGCTCGGGCGCTGGCCCATGCCCTGCGCCGACGCGAAGGGGTTGTTGCCCGGACGCGGGCCGGCGGGACGCTGGCCCATGCCCTGCGAGGACGCGAAGGGGTTGTTGCCGGGACGCGGGGTGCCACCCGGACGCGGCGGCTGGGGAGTCGCGGCGGCGGGGCCGGGCTTGGGGGCGCCGGGCGCGGCCGGGGCCTCCGGAGCCTTGGCGGCGGGAGCAGCCTTGGCCGCCGGCGTGGCGGGAGCCGGTGCCGCGGGGGCCTTCGCGGCGGGAGCCGCGGGGGCAGCCTCGGCCGGAGCGGCCTTCGCGGCCGGAGCCGCGGGGGCAGCCGGAGCGGCAGGACGCGCCGGACCGGGCTTCGCAGCCGGGCCGGGACGACCCGCGGGCGCGCCGGGCTTCGCCGCAGGGGCGGCGGGTGCCGCAGCCGCGGGCTTCGCCGCAGCGGGCGCCGCATCAGCGGACTTGGCCGCGCCGTCGGCTTCGAGCGCAGCACGGAGCTTCCGCGCTACGGGGGGTTCGATGGTGGACGAGGGGCTCTTGACGTATTCGCCGAGCGCCTTCAGCTTCTCGAGCGCGACCTTGCTGTCGACGCCGAGCTCGGAAGCGATCTCGTGCACGCGTGGTTTGGCAGCCACAAATTCTCCTGTCTGGGTCCACCCAGACAGGGCAGACCGTTATTGGCGGACGGGTCTCATTTCGAGCCGTTCACTTTGTTTCCATAGCCGTTCAGCCTTTTCGCTGGATGTGCTCTTCGATGGTCTGCGTGTCAAGCGGGCCTGACACACGCAATGCCCGCACGAAGGCGCGGCGCCGAATGGCGGCATCCACGCACTCCGGCGTCTCGTGCACCCACGCGCCTCTTCCGGGCATCGATGCACGCTCGTCGACGACGAGGTGGGAATCGATGGAGACCACCCTGAGGAGAGTGGTCCGGAGAGCACGCGTGCGGCATCCGACGCACGTTCGTACAGCGTCCATCTTACACCCCGGGGCTGGGAGCCAGCGCCGCGGGTCAGCCCTCCTCGAGGATCGAGTCCGGCTGGATGTCGATCTTCGCGCCCGTGAGCTTGGCGGCGAGGCGGGCGTTCTGGCCCTCCTTGCCGATCGCGAGCGACAGCTGGTAGTCGGGCACGAGCGCGCGCACAGCCTTGTTCGAGGCATCCAGGATGAAGCTCGACGTGACCTTCGCGGGCGACAGCGCGTTCGCGACGAACTTGGCGAGCTCCGGGTCGTAGTCGACGATGTCGATCTTCTCGCCGCCGAGCTCTTCGGTGACGGCGCGCACACGGCGGCCGAGCTCGCCGATGCAGGCGCCCTTCGCGTTGATCGACGGGTCGTTCGCCTTCACCGCGATCTTGGTGCGGTGGCCGGCCTCGCGGGCGAGCGAGACGATCTCGACCAGACCCGCGGGGATCTCGGGGACCTCGAGCGCGAACAGCTTGCGGACGAGCCCCGGGTGCGTGCGCGAGACGGTGATCTGCGGACCCTTGGTGCCCTTCGCGACGGACGTGACGTAGACGCGCAGACGCGCGCCGTGCGCGTAGTCCTCGCCGGGCACCTGCTCCTCGGGGGGCAGGATCGCCTCGACGCTGCCGAGGTCGACGTGCACCATGCGGGGGTTCGGGCCCTGCTGCACGATGCCGGCGACGATGTCGCCCTCCTTGCCGCGGAACTCCCCCAGCACTGCGTCGTCGGCGATGTCGCGCAGACGCTGGCTGATGACCTGCTTCGCGGCGAACGCGGCGATGCGGCCGAAGTCCTCGGGAGTCGACTCCTCCTCGCCCACGACCGCGCCCTCGTCGTCGAGCAGGGGGATGAACACGGCCACGTGACCGGTCTTGCGGTCCAGCTCCGCGCGCGCGCCCTCCGGCAGCTCGCCCGTGGGCGAGGTGTGCTTGGCGTAGGCGGTCAGGATCGCCTGTTCGATGATGCGCACGAGCTCGTCGAAGGGGATCTCCTTCTCGCGCTCGACAGTCCGCAGCAGTCCGAGATCGATGTCCACAGTGGCCTCCGTATTCAGCTCTCACCAGCACGTCGACGCGCGCCGGAACCCTCCAACATTACCGGATGCCGCGTCCGACGGTTCTGCGAGTCGGCTCCACGCCCTGCAGAGCGGCCGGCGCCCTCCTCCCCCTCACCTGGCGCAGTCGTCGACGTGGGTGTCGGAGTGGCGGAAGCGGGCATCCGTCCACTCGATGAGCACGGGGACGAAATGCGATCCGGGAAGCAGCGTGCGCAGATGGTCATAGCCGCGGTATTCGAGGCTGCGCACCTGATTCCCGTCCGCACACAGCCGGTCGACGAACTCGCGCTGCAGGTGGGGCGGGATGACCTCGTCCTGGTCCCCCCACGCGACGAGGATCGGCTGCGTCCACGGACCCGTCGGCGTGTTGTCCTCGAGGCGGCGGCCGAGCGCGCCGGCAGTGAGGTCGCCGACGTAGAGCGGGCGGTCCTCCGAGACGCCGAGCGCGGTCGCGACAGACACGATCACGCCGGGCTCGGACGGGCACCGCTGCGTCATCTCGCGGACGATCGCTTCGGAGCCCGGAGCGATGTAGCGGGTGAGGTCGACATCGTCGTAGGTGTCGGCGTAGGGCACGAGCACCCACGAGATGAGGATCGACAGCAGGGCGTTCGCGTCGCCGCTGGTGAGCTCCTCGGCGAGCGCGACCGGCTCTGCGGCCGGTGCGAGCAGGGCCGTGCCCCGCACATCCAGATCGGGCGCGTAGTCGTCGGCGATCTGCGAGGTCCAGAGGGCGGCGTGTCCGCCCTGGGAGTGCCCCCAGACCACGGTCCGGCTCGACAGCGTGACGCCGTCGAGCTCGCGCGCGGCGATGACGGCGTCGAGCGACGAGCGTGCCTCGCCCCGGCCGATCAGGTACGGGAACACGCCGGGAGCCCCCTGTCCCGAGTAGTCGGAGGCCACGACGACCCAGCCGTTCGCGATCGCCTGGTCGAGTCCGGGGATCGCCCACTTCGTCGCCGACGCATCGCGCAGGCTCGGCGCGCACCCGCGGGCGACGCCGGTGGTGCCGTGATTCCACACGACGACCGGTCGCGGGCCAGGGGGCGGGTCCTGCGGCACGATGACCAGTGCGCTGGCCACCGCCGGCTGGCCGTTGGCGTCGCGGGTCGTGTAGAGGATGCGGCGGACGTCGGCGCCGGCGGGCTTCTGCCCGGAGAAGTCGTCGCTGCGTATCAGGCGCCCGTGGTCGTACGGCACGATCACCGGCGGGTCGTAGAACGCGTCCACCACCTGGGCGCCGTCCTCGAACCACGAGTTCGCCCACCACCCGCCGACCGCGAGCACCACCAGCAGCGCCGAGAGCGCGTAACGCCCCACGGCCAGCCACGCGGCGCGGGCGCGGCGGCGACGCGTCGTGGATTCCGGAACGGATGCTGCGGGCAGCCCTGTCCCCGGAACGGAACGCCTTCCCTCCACGAAGGCGCGCACCGCGCGGACCAGGAGGGTGGCGCCGAACACGACCGTGCGGACACCGAAGATCACCGCCACGAGGAGGACGGTGACGTCGGGCCATGCGTACGACAGCACGCCGAACGCGATCTGGGTTCCACCCCAGACACCGGCGAGCACGCGCTGGCTCACGCTGCCCCGCGACACCGCGTCGTAGATGGACGCAAGGCCGCCCAGCACGAGGAGCACCGCGATGATCTCGGGCAGCAGCTCGAGCGTGCGGCCGAGACCGAAGAGCACCGCCAGCCCCAGCGCGATCCACAGGCCGCCGAACACCATTCGGGACCACAGCGGCGTCTCGGGCGCGGCGATGATGCGCGCAAGGCCGGAGAAGACGGCGCTGAGGCCCACGTACACGGTCAGCAGCACGAGGGACGTGAGCGGTCGTGTCACGATGAGCAGCCCGACCAGGAGCGAGAGCGCGCCCACGACGACCAGCACGACGGGGGGAGCTCCACGCACCAGGCGAGGTACGACGCTCCAGCCGGTCGCCGGTGGCCTGTGGTCCTCGCGGATCATCCGCCCCATGATAGATCGCGTGCCCGTGATCTCGGCGGGGGCCGGCTGGCCGTGCCCCTCCGCGGGCTCCCCCTGCCTGAGCTGCGTCAAGCCCCTGCTCGCCGTGTCACCGGCAGTTAGCGTGAGGGGGATGGGGACACGGGACGAGGTGAAGACGGGCGCGAAGCGACTCGCCCGCGAGGCGGAGTCGAACTCCGTCTTCGAGGTGCTGGCGCGCGCCGGCTACGTCGCCAACGCGATCATCCACGCGCTGATCGGCGTCATCGTGCTCGTGATCGCCGCGGGCGGAAAGGGCGAGGGCGACCAAGTGGGCGCGCTGAAGGCCGTGGCGGGTGCACCCGCGGGCTTCGTCATGCTGTGGCTCATCGCGATCGGACTGTGCGCGCTCGGAGGGTGGCACGCCGCAGAGGGACTTCTGGCGCGAGATCGGTCGGGCGACACGAAGGGCGCCGCTCGGAAGTGGGGGCGCCGGCTTGCCGAATGGGGGCAGGCCGTCGTCTTCCTCGCGTTCGGTCTGATCTCGGCGGCGGTGGCGATCGGCGCCCGACCGAACGCCGACAAGACAGCGGAGGACGCCAGCCGCGAGTTGCTCCGCAGTCCCGGCGGCTCGATCGTCCTGGCGGTCATCGGCCTCGCGATCGGGATCGCCGGCGTCGTCTTCGTGATCATGGGCGCGAGGCGCAGCTTCCGCGCGCGCATGCGGATTCCGGACGGCACCGTGGGACGGTGGGTCACCGTGCTCGGAATCGTGGGATTCGTTGCGAAAGGGGTCGCCCTGACGGCCCTCGGCGTCCTCGTCAGCGTCGCAGCGCTCGTCACCGACGCCGAGGCTGCGGGCAGCCTCGACGGTGCCATCGACGCGATTCTGGGGCTGCCGCTGGGTCCCGCGCTCGCCTGGACCATCGGCATCGGCTTCTTCGCCTACGCAGCCTTCACCATCGCCCGCGCCCGCTTCGCGCAGATGTGACCGGACGGTGCGACGGGGCTATGCGCCCGCATCCCTCATGTCAATGGCCTGGCGTCCGCCGACCGCCCGATCGAGCCTGGACGCATGACGCACACAAAGGAAGATCTCGTCACCGGCCCGGAAGCGATCGCGCGGGTCAAGGAACTCGTCGAGGACATCGACTTCACCATGCTGACCACTCGCGATTCTCGGGGGAATCTGGTCAGCCGGCCGATGAGCACACGGCAGATGGACGGGAAGGGCGACATCTGGTTCTTCACGCTCGCCGACACGGCGAAGGTGTCGGAGAGCCAGGCGGATCCGCAGCACGACGTAGGACTGTCGTACCTCGATGCCAAAGGCCATCGGTATGTCTCCGTCGCCGGCCGGGCACAGGTGGTGCGCGATGCGGCGAAGATGAAGGAGCTGTACTCCCCCAGCCTCGACATCTGGTTCGAGAACGGACTCGAGACGCCGGGCATCGTGCTGCTGCGGGTGACGCCCGTCGAGTGCGAGTTCTGGGAGCCCCGGCACGGCAAGCTCGTCACCGCGGCGGGCATGCTCAAGGCGCTCGTGACGAAGGACACGCCCGACGACACCATGTCGCACGGCAGGGTCAGCTGTTGAGGTTCGCCCTGCGCCGGCCGCCACACCGCTGACCGGCGCGGACGCCGGCCCGTTCCCCTGGGATCCGCCATACTGGCCGTGCACGACTCAGGCGGCAGTGGCGATCCACAGGGGGCACGGGCATGACCGACGGCACGACGAACATCGCGATCACCGACGCCCTCCCCGCTCCCCGCGGAAGCGGGCTGCGCGTCGCGGACCCCGGGCTCATCGGCCTGCTGGGCTTCGTGATCGCCACCGTCACGGCCCAGCTCGCGCATCTCGGCCTTCAGGACGACGCGCCCGTGTTCTGGGTGGGCGCCGTCTTCGGCGGCGTGGTGCAGGTGACCGCGGGAATGCTGTCGTACTTCGCGGGCGACAACTTCCACTTCATCGTGTACAACGCCTTCGGCTGGTACTGGATCGTGGTCCCGGGATTCCTCCTCGGTGAGGAGCTCGGCTTTTTCGAGGTGACCGCCCAGGCGCGTGGGCTCTTCTCGCTCGTGTTCGCGATCCTGGCGCTGCTCTTCACGCCCGCGGGCGCGGTGCACAACTCCGTGCTGCCGATCACGCTGCTGAGCGTTTCGCTCGGGCTGGGGCTCCAGTCGGTCGCGGCGTTCACCGCGACGGAGGGTCTCGCGATCACCGGCTCGATCCTGCTGATGGTGGCCTCTGCGCTCGCGGCCTACATGCTCGTCGAGAAGTTCTACTGGCGGACCATCGGGCGCCGCGTCGTCCCGTTGGGACCGCCGTGGATCCTCGGCGATCCCAACCCGGAGTCGTGACGCCACGACGAGGACGCCGCCCCGCCTGACGAAGGCGGGGCGGCGTCTCGATCCGGCGTCTGAACTCACGCGCGGTAGACCTGCACCACCGACGGGCGAGGCGCGGTGGCGACGGCGCCCGCCGCCGCCGAGCCGTAATCCGGGAAGAGGGACGTCGGCGCGGCGAACGTGCCGCCCTCACCCGGGTGCTGCACGGCGACGAACACCAGGCCGTCCTTGTCGTGGATGACGGGACCGCAGGTCTCGGCCTCGCGCGGCACCGACAGGAACTGCTGAACGTGGCCCCGCTCGGCGCCCTCGAGCGGCACGAGGAACAGGCCGTCGTTGTAGCCGATCGTGCTCGGTGCGCCGTCGGTCGAGATCCAGAGGTTGCCGGCCGAGTCGAACGCGACGTTGTCAGGGCACGAGATCGGCGACACGAGCTCCTTGGGGAAGCCGGCGAAGTAGGAGTTGCCGAAGACGGCGGGGTCGCCGCAGAGGAGCAGGATGCTCCAGCCGAACGTGGTGCCCGACTGCCCGGCCGTCTCGGTCAGCTCGACCACGTGGCCATAGCGGTTCCCGGTGACGGGGTTCGCCTCATCGAGCGTCGCCACCGATCGCGACGAGTTGTTCGTGAGCGCCAGGTACACCTTGCCCGTCTTGGGGCTGGGCTCGACATCCTCCGGACGGTCCATCTTGGTCGCGCCCACGGCATCCGCCGCCAGACGCGTGTAGACGAGCACCTGCTCCGTCGTGAATCCGGGGACGACGCTCTCGCCGTTCTGTGTGAGCGGGATCCAGGTGCCCGAGCCGTCGAACCTGCCGTCGGCCGGCAAGGCGCCGGTTCCGGTGATCTGGTTCGCCGGCGAGTTGCCCGCGAACTTGGCGACGTACAGGTCGCCCTCGCTCAGCAGCTGCAGGTTCTTCTTGCGCGAGCCCGAGATCTTGTTCTTCGAGACGAACTTGTAGAGGTAGTCGTTGCGCTCGTCGTCGCCCATGTACGCGACCACGCGGCCGTCCTCGGCGACGATGACGTTGGCGCCCTCGTGCTTGAAGCGGCCCATCGCGGTGTGCTTGCGCGGGGTCGAGGTGGGGTCCTGCGGGTCGATCTCGACGATGTAGCCGAAGCGGTTGGGCTCGTTGACGTAGTCGGCGTTGTGCGCGTCGAAACGGGGGTCGTACTTGTCCCAGCCGGTCGACGTCGAGGTCGACGACGAGGACTGATAGCGCTTCTGCGCGGCGGTGTCGGCGGCCCACGCGAAGTAGCCGTTGAAGTTCTCCTCGCCCGACAGGATCGTGCCCCACGGCGTGGTCCCGCCGGCGCAGTTGCCGAGTGTGCCATGCACCCAGCGGCCCTCGGGGTCGGCAGCGGTCTTCACGAGGTCGCTGCCCGCGGCAGGTCCCGTCAGTTCGAACACCGTCTCGACCGTGATGCGACGGTTGCGCTTGCCGTCGACGACGTACGACCAGGGCTCGCCCGTGCGCTTGCGGGTGATCTCGACGACCGACATGCCCTGCGCGGCCTTGTAGATGTCGCCTCGGCGCTGCAGCTCGGCGGCGTCGGTGGTCGGCGGGAACATGATCTCGGGATTGACGTACTCGTGGTTGTTCACGAGCACACCGGTCTTGCCGCTCGGGTCGGCGACGATGTCGAGGTAGTCGCTGTTGTAGCCGAACTGCACAGCCTGCGCGGCGGGTGTCTGCGCGTTGATGTCGAAGCCCGGCGCGTTCGAGAAGAGCGGGTCGCCCCACCGGATGATCGGACGCCAGGTGTAACCGGCCGGAACGGTGAACTCGTCGACCAGACGGTTCACCGGCGCGATCGGGTCGAACGGGAGGCTGCCGCCCGCGGGCCGCGCGAACGCGGCGCCCACTCCCCCGACACCCGACGAGCCCGGGCCGGACAGCGGCGTCTGTCCGCGGAGGCCGCCGACAGCGACGGCGACAGCACCTGCGGCACCGAGGCCGAGGAGCGCGCGACGCGACAGCGCGGCTGCGGCGACCTCCTGGAAGGTCTCGTTGTGCGACGAGTTGCACTCGGGGCCCAGGCACGCGTTGGCGCACTTGTACTGGCAGGTCACGGCGAGGCGCTTGCCTCGTGCGTGGTCTGCCATGGGCAGGGAACGGCGGAATCCTTCGATGATGCTCACGAGCGTCCTCTCGGCATGCATGGCAACGGGCTGGCGTGGGGTGGCGCAAGCCTCGCCGCGTGCGGCGAAGCTCGCCCGAACCGGAGGTGAACGGCCGGCGACGAGGACATGAGAACGGCCTCATCGAGACGCATGCCGCACCTCCGCCGTGCGGCGACCGCGCGCCGTCAGCCTGCCGGTGCGGATTCCAGCGTGTTGATCGCCCGGATGAGGCGGTACAGCTCGCCCACGCGGAACTGGTTCAGCCGCAGGACCAGCCGCGGCCACTGCAGCTCGTCGTCGTCTTCGATCTCGACGGCGAGCGGTCCGCGCCGTTCGATGCCGCCCTCGGTGACGAGGTCGCCGAACGCGGCGTTGAGCGCCTCCACCTCAGCATCCGTCGGCTCCGCCTTCACGCGCAGCACGAGCCGCTTGCCGACCCACCGCAGCGAGTCGTAGTTGCGGTAGAACCCGGTGAGCTCGTCGACGGCGGCCGTCACCGAGTCGGTGACGAGCACGCGATCGAAGTCGCCCTTCGAGATCACGCCGGACGGAATCAGGTGATCGTCGACGAATCGGCGCAGTCCCGCCCAGAACGTGCCGCCGGGCGCATCGAGCAGGACGATCGGCGTCGGATCGGCCTTGCCGGTCTGCTGCAGCGTCAGCAGCTCGAACATCTCGTCCAGCGTGCCGAAGCCGCCGGGAACACAGACGAAGCCGCTCGACTCCTTCACGAGCATGAGCTTGCGCGTGAAGAAGTACTTCATCGCCACGTTGCGGGCGTTCGCACCCACGATCGCGTTCGGCTTCTCCTCGAACGGGAGGCGGATCGACACGCCGAGCGAGTTGTGAGGCCCGGCACCCTCGGCGGCGGCTTGCATGATGCCCGGCCCCGCACCGGTCACCACCAGCCAGCCGCGATCGGCGAGCGCCGTGGCCACGTCCGACGCCTGACTGTAGTGGGCGTCCTCGGGCAGCGTGCGCGCCGAGCCGAAGATCGTGACCTTCGGGATTCCGCGGTACGGCGCGAACAGCCGGAACGCGGCGCGCATCTCGCTGAGCGCAGCCGAGGTGATCTTGAGGTCAAGGCGGTCGGTGTCGTCGATCCCCATCCCGATGCCCGTCGCGAGGATGCGTGCCACCAGGTCGGTGCTCTCGGTGATGCCTGCTGCGGCGATGGTCGCGCGCAGCTCCTCGGTCACAGGGTGCGGGATGGTTCCGGTGTCGCTGGGGCCCATGACGCCCAGAGTGCCACGCGGAGCCGCTGTTCGGTGGACGACGCGTGAACGTTCTCGCCACGCGGGACGAGGCGCGACGGATCGATTCGGATACACCGTTGTATCAAAACGCTTGTCGGGTGCATCATTCTGCCTGGGGACACATGGCATGCGCGAGGGAGCGGATGCCACTGGGGGTGCGACATGAGTGCTGACGAGCCGTGGAGCCGCGGCGGTGACGCCGGTGACGGCGACGTCGGCTACAGCCCCGCACCACGAGCGGCCGCCGAGGGGGTGGTGGTGCAGCAGGAAGCTGCCCCGACTGCATACGTCATCCCCCCGGTCGGTCCGCCGCCGGCCCTCGACAGAGGGTCGGCGGCGCCCGCTCGATCGCGGCTGCCCGCCGTCCTCGCGCTCGCGCTCGGCGCGGCGGCGTTGCTCTCATGCCTGCTCATGCTCTTCGCCGGGTGGGGCCGGACCGCGGGGCCGTCGGTCACCGTGGCTCTCGCCGTCGCTGCAATCGCAGCGGGCGTCGTCGCGCTCGAAGGCCGCGGGCGTCGCTCCGCGGCCGCGGTCGCGGGGGTGGTGATGGCGCTGGTCGCAGGAGTGTTCGGAGCCGCGAGCGCGATCCCGCAGCCCGATCTCGGCGTCCATGTGTACGGCTACGCGGACTGCCAGCTGCTCTCGGGAACCCCGCCGGACGACATCGACATCGACGCCGACGCCTACTCCTCGGCCTTCTTCGCTCCGGACCTGGTGGGGGTCGACACCATCTCCGAACCCTCGTTCCCGTACGGCAGGACGATCACGGTCGCGCCGACCGCCGCGATGGAACCACGCGACATCGCGACGTTCAGGGTGGATGCCCCCGTGGACGTCACCGAGAAGGCCGCGGCGCCGCCGCAGAACGGGATGTATGTCGCCGTGCCCGTCACGATGGAGGCGACGCCCGACGGCGGGCTGGACTGCTTCTCGTGGACTGCGCCTCCGAGCTACTGGTTCGTGTACGACGGCGACTACATGGAATACACGATGGTGTCGATCCCCGGGTATCCGACCATCGAGGACGGCGGGCGCGACAACGGCGACGGCACCCTCACGTACTACGACATCTTCGATGTCTCGCAAGAGGACGTGTCGAACGGCGGATACGAGTTCGATCTGCTCGAGCCCGACGGGACGATCAAGTCGGTCTTCTGGGCGGAGACACCGTGATGAGCACTCCGATCACTCTCGAACAGCCGGAGACGGCCGAACTTCCGCGGCCCCGCGCGCCCTGGCCCGTGGTCGCAGCGTTCTACCTCTGGTGGGTGCTGATCTTCGTGCAGTCCGTCGGGCTCGCGTGGATGGGACTCGTCTTCGGTCAGGCCGCCGAGGTCGGCGGTCCGGCCTGGGACATCCTCTTCGTCTACGTGCCGATCGGCCTGCCCACCCTCGCGCTCGTGGTCGTCGAGGTGGTCTTCGTGCTGCGACTGCGGCGCGCGAGCCGCGCGGCGCGTGTGGTGCTGGCCGTCCTCGCACTGCCGGCCGCGGGCTTCGCGATGGTGATCGTGTCGAACCAGTGGTGGGCGTGGCAGGCCGCGGCATCATCGGTGTCGTTCGTCGGCCCCGAGGTCGGAGGCGACACGACGTTCTGGGTGGTCGTGGGCGCCCTCTTCCTCACGGCGATCGCAGCGGCGATCCTGCCGTTCCTGCGACCCGTCGGCCACTACTTCCGGAAGAAACCGCGCTTCACTCCCCCGCCGGCGCCGCCCGTGCCCGAGCTCGGTCCCGCGCCCCGTCCCGAAGTCATCGTGACGGACGACCCGCCGACCCTCAGCGAGCGCTGAGGCGGGCGACGGCGTCGGCGACCGAGACGACCTCGCGGTCGCCGGTGCGGCGGTCCCAGAGCTCGACCTGGCCGTCGGCGGCGCCGCGGCCCACGATGACGATCTTCGGCACGCCCACGAGCTCGGCATCGCCGAACTTCACGCCGGGCGAGACCTTGGGCCGGTCGTCGTAGAGCACGTCGAGGCCCGCGGTCTCGAGGTCGGCCGACAGCTGTGCGGCCACATCGAACATCACCGGTTCGCGGCCGGCCGCGACGACGTGCACATCGAACGGCGCGACCGAGGCGGGCCAGATGAGGCCCTTGGCGTCGTTGTTCAGCTCGGCGATGATCGCGAGGATGCGGGTGACACCGATGCCGTACGAGCCCATCGTGACGGTCACGAGCTTGCCGTTCTCGTCGAGGACCTTGAGGCCCAGCGCGTCGGCGTACTTGCGGCCGAGCTGGAAGACATGCCCGATCTCCATGCCACGGGCGAGCTCGACCGGACCCGAGCCGTCGGGTGCGGGGTCACCCGCGCGGACGCTGGCGACCTCGACGAATCCGTCACCGGTGAAGTCGCGGCCTGCGACGAGGGTGTGCACGTGCTTCTGGTCGATGTTGGCGCCGGTGACCCACGCGGTGCCGTCGACGACCCGGGGGTCGAGGAAGAACCGGATGCCGGTCGCCGACTCCTCGCCGAGCACGGCGCCGGTCTCCGACCAGGGGCCGATGTAGCCCTTGACGAGCAGCGGGTTCGCCGCGAAGTCCTGCTCGGTGGCGGGCTCGACGGCGGCCGGCGCGAACGCCACCTCGACGCGCTTGTCGTCGACGTCGCGGTCGCCGGGCACGCCGACGATCACGAGCTCGCGGGTGCCGTCGAGGTGGGTCAGCGCCAGTACGACGTTCTTGAGGGTGTGCGCGGCAGTCCACTCGGTGACGCCGTCGGTGGCGGGGCCGGCGATCCCCGAAGCGGGTGCGTCGAGGTGCGCGTTCGAGTGGTCGACGAGCGTCTGGATCGTCGGCGTGTTCGGCGAGTCGAAGATCACCGGGCCGCCGAGCCCGTCGAGCGCGATCGGCTCGGGGGCGACGGTCGTGAACGCCTCGACGTTGGCCGCGTATCCGCCGGCCGAGCGCACGAACGTGTCTTCGCCGACGGCGGTCGGGTGCAGGAACTCTTCGGAGCGCGAACCGCCCATCGCCCCCGCATCCGCCTGCACGATGACGTACTCGAGACCCAGGCGCTGGAAGATGCGCTCGTACGCGTCGCGCTGCGCCATGTAGCTCGCGTCGAGTCCGGCGTCGGACGAGTCGAACGAGTACGCGTCCTTCATGGTGAACTCGCGGCCGCGCAGGAGGCCTGCGCGGGGGCGCGCCTCGTCGCGGTACTTGTCCTGGATCTGGTAGATCGTGAGCGGCAGGTCCTTGTACGACGAGTACAGGTCCTTCACGAGGAGTGTGAAGACCTCCTCGTGCGTGGGCGCCAGCAGGTAGTCGGCGTCCTTGCGGTCCTTCAGGCGGAAGATGCCGTCGCCGTACTCCTCCCACCGATTCGTGATCTCGTAGGGCTCGCGCGGCAGCAGCGCGGGGAAATGCACCTCGTACGCTCCGGCGTTCGTCATCTCCTCGCGGATGACCTGTTCGACCTTGGCCTTCACGCGCAGACCCAGCGGCAGCCACGCGAAGATGCCTGGCGCCTGGCGCCGGATGTAGCCGGCGCGCACGAGCAGCTTGTGGCTCGTGACCTCGGCGTCGGCGGGGTCTTCACGGAGCGTGCGGAGGAAGAAGTGCGACAGACGGGTGACCACGAGGGTCAAGTTTAGGGCGAATGGATGCTGCGCCCCCGCGCCGATGTCAATCCCGGCCTCGCACGCACCCCGGTCCCTACACTGATCGGGTGCCCGCACGCCGACCTCGACTCGCTCCTGCACAAACCCACGACGAGCTCGTCGAGTCGCTCGCGCACCTGCGCGAGGAGCTGGAGCTTCCGGCCGGCTTCCCCGCTGACGTGGAGGCCGAGGCCCAGCGCGCCGCCCGCGCCGTCTCCGCCGATCCGGGAACAGCGGAGCTCGCCGACCTGCGCGACATCGAGTTCCTGACGATCGATCCCGCGGGCTCCACCGACCTCGACCAGGCCCTTCACATCGAGCGCACGCCGACCGGGGCGGTGCTTCACTATGCGATCGCCGACCTCCCCGCCTTCGTGACCCCGGGCGCGGCGATCGACGCGGAGGCGCGGCTGCGCGGGCAGACCCTGTACGCGGCTGATGGTCGGATCCCACTGCATCCCGTCGTCATCAGCGAGGAGGCGGCGTCGCTGCTGCCGGATCAGGACCGTCGGGCGTTCGTCTGGAGGTTCGTCCTCGATGACGGGGCTCGCCCCCTCGAGACGACGCTGCGACGCGCCGTGATCCGGTCGCGCGCGCAATGGAGTTACGTCGACGCCCAGGCCGTGATCGACGCCGGCACCGCTCCGCCGAGCCTCGATGCGCTCGCGTGGTTCGGCCCGCTGCGGCTCGAACGCGAGGCCGAGCGCGGCGGGGCGAGCCTGAACGTGCCCGAGACCCGCATCGTCGCCGACGACGGTGGTCACCGCCTCGAACGCGACGCTCCGCTCGCGATCGAGGATTGGAACGCCCAGGTCTCGCTCCTCACCGGAATGGCTGCCGCCGACATCATGCTGGAGGGTCGCGTGGGCATCCTGCGGACGATGCCCGCTGCCGAGGCCGACGACGTCGCCGCGTTCCGAGCGCAGACGGTGGCGCTCGGCATCCCGTGGCCGGCCGACGTCTCGTACGGCGACTACCTGCGCGGTCTCGACCGCGATTCGCCCGCCGCGCTCGCGATCCTGGATGCCGCTGCGGGCCTGTTCCGCGGCGCGGGGTACGCGGCCTTCGACGGCGCACCGCCCGCCGACCCCTTGCAGGCGGCGATCGGCGCACCCTATGCGCACACCACGGCGCCGCTGCGGCGACTCGTCGATCGCTGGTCGCTCGTGATCTGCGAGGCGCTCGCGAACGGGCGGGATGTGCCTGCGTGGGCGCGGGAGAGCCTTGCGTCGCTGCCGAAGATCATGGCACGCAGTGACGGCGTCGCGAATCGTCTCGGGGCGGCGACCGTCGACCGGGTCGAGGCGGCGCTCCTCTCCGGCCACGAGGGCCAGGTGTTCGAAGCCGTGGTGCTGGGCCTGCGCGGCGACGGCGCCCGCGTGCAGCTCACGGATCCGCCGGTCACCGCGAAGGTCGCGGGGCTCGACGCGGGGGCGGGGGCGACCGTGCGACTGCGCCTCACGTCCACCGACATCGATTCGGGCACCGTCGTGCTCGAGCACAGCGCATAGCGTGGTCGCATGACGACAGTGCTGCTCACCGGGTTCGAGCCGTTCGGCGGCGACCTTTCCAATCCGTCGGGAGCCGCCGTGATTCTCGTGGCCTCGCGTTGGGAAGGGCCCGAAGCGCTCGTCACCGCCGTGCTGCCGGTGACGTTCGCGGGCGCAGCGGAGCGGATGCGCGCACTGCTGGCAGAGCACCGGCCCGACATCGTGATCGCCGCCGGGCTCGCGGGCGGTCGCGCCGCGATCGGCGTCGAGCGCGTGGCGGTGAACCTCGTCGATGCGCGCATCCCCGACAACGACGGGGACCAGCCCGTCGACGTGCCGAGTGTTCCCGGTGCCGCAACCGCCCATTTCGCGACGCTCCCCGTGAAGGAGATCGCACGGCGCATCGCCGACGCCGGGATCCCCGCCGAGGTGTCGTACTCGGCCGGCACGTTCGTGTGCAACCACGTGTTCTTCACTGCGCTCGAGGCCGCGGCATCCGGAACCCGTGCCGGATTCGTGCACGTGCCCTGGTCCACCGAGCACGCGCCGACGACGGAGTCTGCCGCCCTGCCGCTCTCGGACATCGCCCGTGCGCTCGAGATCGCCGTGCGGACGAGCCTCGACGTCGCCGAAGACACCGCCACGCCGGGCGGGACGCTGCACTGATCTGACTAGGGCGTCAGGGCGCGGCGGGCTCGGCCGAGGCGGACGCCGCAACAGCAATCGCGGCAGCCGTCACCGTGGCGACGATCGCGGCGCGTCGTGCCGCGGTGCGCGCGGCGCCGTCGCCGGCGTCGGGCACGATGAGGGCGTCGAGCTGCGGCAGCACCGGCCAGGCATTGACGAGGCTCACGAGGGTGAGCAGCAGTTCCCCCGCCTCGACGCGACCGACACCCGGCAGCATGCGCTGGATGCGCGTGACCTTCTCGGCGTGGAACTCGGCTCGCACCGGGCTCTCCGCCGCCGCGATGCCGCGTTCGAGTCCTTCCCAGTAGACGAGGCGCGGGATGTGGCCGTTCGCCATGTGGTGATCGAACAGCCGCGCGGCGTAGTCGCCCACGGCCTGAGGCCCGGTGCCCTCGACCTGGACCGCCTGCAACGCGGCCTGGAGCGCCTCGGCCAGCACCGTGGCGAACAGTTCGTCCTTCTTGCCGAAGTACTGATAGATGCGCTCTTTGTTCACGCCTGCGGCGGCGGCGATGCGGTCCACGCGTGCGCCGGCCAGCCCGTGCTCGCTGAACTCCACCGTCGCAGCGTCAAGCAGCAGCCGCCTCGTGCGCTCGGTATCCCACGCCATGCGCCCATGGTAACGAAGAAATCCAACTAAGTGGTTGCGGAATTATTCGCGCGGTGATTCACTTACAACGAGCCAGTTGCAACCATTCAGTTGGCTTTTCGGAAGGATGCCGCACATGTCCGTTTCTTCGAGCACCGAGCCCGTTCGCGTGGCGGCACCCGCTCCCGCGCCGTCCGTCCATGTCCGCGCCGTGATCACGTGGCTGGCGATCTTCCCTCTCGTGTCGGTGGGGATGCTGCTGCTCGCCCCCGTGTCGGAGTCGTGGCATCCCATCCTCCGCGCACTGGTACTCACCGCCGTCGTCGTGCCGCTCGCGGTCTACGTCGTCGTGCCGCGGCTCCTCGGCGTCTACGCGTCGCTTCTCCGGCGCCGCGCGGCCCGCGAGAGCTGACGCCCGCCGCGTCCTGAGCGGAGGGAATGTGAGGAGGGGAGGGCTGAAAGCGCCGAAGTCGACCTCCGCTCGTCGCATCCCCTCCGCTCCTGACAGATGTGGCGGCCTCAGCGCGAGCGGCGGCCGAAGTGCAGCACCTCACGCACGACGAGACCTGCCACCAAGGCCCAGAACGCGGCGCTCACGCCCGCGATCGCGACGCCCGACGCGGCCACGAGGAACGTCACCACGGCCGGCAGCCGTTCCCCCGGATCGTCGATCGCCTGCTGCACCGCCGAGCCGAAGGCGCCGAACAGCGCGATGCCGGCGACCGCCGGGATCACAGCTTCCGGCGCCACCACGACCAGTGCGACGAGCGCCGCCGACAACCCGCCGAGCACGATGCCGCTCGCACCCGTCGACACGCCCGCCACCCAGCGCCGCTTCGGGTCGGGATCCGCATCCGGTGCTGCGGCGAGCGCGGCGCTGATCGCGGCGAGGTTGATCGCGTGCCCGCCGGCCGTCGCGCCGATCGCGGTGCCGACACCGGTCACGAGCATCGCCGGCCGCCACGGCACCTGGTAGCCGAAGCTGCGCATGATCGCGATGCCCGGTACGTTCTGCGACGCCATCGTCACCAGGAACAGCGGCAGTGCGAGTCCGACGACGGCACCGAAGGTGAGCGTCGGCGCCGTGAACTCGAGTCGGGGAACGAGCAGCGCCGGATCGATCGTCGCGCCCGTGACCGCGACATCCACCGCCACGACGACGGATGCCGCGACGAACGCGAGCGGCACCGCCCACCGCGGCGCGAGCCGCACGAACACGAGCCACGTGACGAGGACCGGCACGACGCCCCACGGGTTGAGGACGAGCCCGGTGATCGGGGCGAGACACAGCGGAAGCAGCACGCCGGCGAGCATGGCCTGTGCGATCGACGGCGGGATCCGCGCGATGAGCCGGCCGAGCTGCGGCCAGAGCGCCGTCAGGAGGATGAGGCCGGCGGTCACGAGGAACGCGCCGACCGCCGCAGGCCAGCCGCCCTCGACGGCTCCGGTGGCGGCGAGCACCGCGGCGCCCGGCGTGGACCACGCGACGGTGATCGGCATGCGATAGCGCCACGCCAGGAGGATCGCCGACGCCCCCATCGTGAGACACAGCACGAGGAGGCCGCTCGCCGCCTGCGCGCGCGATGCCCCGACGGCGTCGAGGCCGGTCAGCACCACGGCGAACGAGCTCGTGACGCCGACGAGGGAGGTCACGATCCCCGCGACGATCGGCCGCGACAGCGGTGCGGTCTCGGCCGGAGCGGGCGAAGGATCCGCCGCCGCGGCGCCGGTCGAGGAGTCCTCGGTCATGCCTCGTGCCGTCGCGATCCTCGCGATGCGGTCACGATGCGACGCCCGCGATGCCGGCGACCGCGAGAACCACGACCAGGCAGGTCACCGCGATCATGATCACGTTGACCCGACGAACGGCATCCGCCGGCGGATCGGTGACGCCGACCTGCCCCGCGCCTGCCACAGCGAGTCTGCGCGCGATGGACGCCGCGACCTGGCCGGCGGGCGTGGTCGCGCTGCCGACCGTCAGCTCGGCGACCCGCCTGACGGGCTGGAACCCGCTCGCGTGCGCGTCCGCGGATCGCATCGCCTCCATGGCGAGGTTCTGCTGCCCCGGCACCGCCCACGCCCGCACACGCCGGCCGCCGCGGAGGAGGAAGTCGAGCGTGAAGCCCGATGTCACGCCGTCGAGGGCGGAGAGCGCGAACCGGGTGGTCGTGAACGTGTTCCGCACGTGCACCGCGTCGGTCTCCACGGTCACGCGAGGCCACACCGCGAACGCCCACAGCAGCCACACCACGAGACCCAGCCCGGCCGAGAATCCGAGGTAGCGAGTGTCGAACGCCGGCAGCAGCACGAGGACGATGCCCGCGGCGGCCGCCCCGACCGTCAGCGGCACGAAACGCAGGCGCTCGTACACCTCGACATCGCCGACCCTGCGTAAGTGCACCATGCGCTCACAGTAACGGAGCCCTCGCAGGGCCCCGTGCGGCAGGCTTCAGCGCGCCTCGAACTCCGCGAGCACGTCCGCGATCATGCGATGCCCCTGCGCCTCGAACTCGGCGTCGCCGACCTGATGCGCCCAGCAGGCCGTGCCGATGGCCTCTCGCGCTCGCAGGAGGATCCAGTGGGACGGTCCCCACGCCTCTCCACGCATCGCTTCGCGCTGCGCGGAGCCTCGGGCGCGTGGGCCCAGCCGGGGGTCCGGGCCGTAGCCATCGAGGAACGCCAACTCGCACGCGGGGTTCTCACGCCACTCCTGCGCGGCGAGGCGCACGAAGTCCGTGGCGGCGGGGCGGAACGCGAAGCGCCCGAAGTCGATGACGCGTACCTCGTCGCCGTCGACCAGCCAGTTGCGCGGCTGCCAGTCTCCGTGGGTCGGAACGAGGTCGTCCTCGATCGGCGGCAGCGCGGCGAGCATGGCTCGCAGCCGGCGCTCGACGTCCGGCGCGATCGCGTGGGACGAGTCCAGCCAGGCGATCGCGCGGCGGGTGACGGCAGCATCCGTCCCCGCAGAGCGCTGCGTCGTCTGCGCATGGAACTGCCGCAGCAGCGCGCCCGCACGACGATGGACCTCGGGGTCGACGCCTGCGGCCGTGCGGTACGCCAGCTCGCCGGAAAGCCAGTCGAGCACCAGGACGCGGGCCTCACGATCGGCACACCGGAGCCTGGCCGCGTGGCCGCGCTCCGCCCACGGGGAGACGTACCCGCCCTCGTGCGCGTCGAGCTCGCGGCCGAGGTGGTGATCGGTGTCGCCTCCCGCCTTGACGATGAGCGTGCGATCGCGCTGGCGCACCTGCAGCACGACGGTCTCGACCTGGTTCCAGCTGAGGTCGGCGATGACCTCAGCGCCGGGGAGCCACGCGGCGACGAGGGCACGCTGCCGCGGCGACAGACGGCCGAGGCCGGCGTCGACGGGCGGCGTGGAGGGGTGATGCACCCTCGGATCCTGCCACGGGCGCCGTGACCGTGCCCGTAGGGTCGGGGTGTGCGTCGACTGATCCCCCCGCTCGCGGTGGCCGCGACAGCGGCCGGCCTGGGCGTGCTCGCGTGGGCGGAGTACGTGAACTGGCGCGCCTCGCACCGCGCGCTCGGCGTCAGCGCCGGCGAAGACGGCATCGAGGCTGTGGTGGTCCTCGGCTACCGCGATCGAGGGCCGACCGCGAACTTCGTCAACAGGTACCGCGTTCGCGTCGGGCTCCGTTCGCAGAGTCCTCGGGCGCGCGAGAGCGTGCTGGTGCTGTGCGGCGGCAGCGTCGGCGGCGACATCCCTGAAGCCGAGCTGATGGCGCGCTACGCCCGGGAGAGTCGCGGTTACGCCGGGCGCATCCTGCTCGACTCGACGAGCACGACCACGCAGGAGAACATCGAGAATGCGATCGCACTCGTCGAGGACGCGGATGCCATCAAGGTCGTGTCGAACTCGCCCCACGCCGCGGTCGGACGTGAGTACCTCCGCAGCCTGAGGCCCGACCTCGCCGACCGTCTCGCGCGCGGCGCGGACTACCGGTTGGGCGAGGCGCCGCTGCTCAAGGTCGCGGCGGCGTTCATCGCAGGCCGGTACCACGCGCGGCGGTGAGCCGGACCGCGATGACCGGCGCCGGCGCTACGACGTGACGACCTGCGCGGTGCCGATCGGCGCGTCAGGGCCCATCTCGTCGGCGATGCGGTTCGCCTCTTCGATGAGGGTCGCGACGATGTCGGCCTCGGGCACCGTCTTGATGACCTGGCCCTTCACGAAGATCTGGCCCTTGCCGTTGCCCGACGCGACACCGAGGTCGGCCTCGCGGGCTTCGCCCGGGCCGTTCACGACGCAGCCCATGACCGCGACGCGCAGCGGGACGGTCATGTCTTTGAGGCCCTCGGTCACGTCGTCGGCCAACGTGTAGACGTCGACCTGGGCGCGGCCGCACGACGGGCACGAGACGATCTCGAGCTTGCGCTCGCGCAGATTGAGCGACTGCAGGATCTGGTGGCCGACCTTGACCTCTTCGGCCGGCGGGGCCGAGAGCGAGACGCGGATCGTGTCGCCGATGCCCTCGGCGAGGAGGATGCCGAAGGCCGTCGCGCTCTTGATCGTCCCCTGGAACGCCGGGCCCGCCTCGGTGACGCCGAGGTGGAGGGGCCAGTCGCCGCGCTCGGAGAGGAGGCGGTACGCCTTCACCATGACGATCGGGTCGTTGTGCTTGACCGAGATCTTGAAGTCGTGGAAGTCATGCTCCTCGAAGAGGGATGCCTCCCACACGGCGCTCTCGACGAGCGCTTCGGGCGTCGCCTTGCCGTACTTCTCCAGCAGGCGCTTGTCGAGAGAGCCGGCGTTCACGCCGATCCGCAGCGACACCCCGGCCGCCTTCGCGGCGGCCGCAATCGCGCCGACCTGGTCGTCGAACTTGCGGATGTTGCCGGGGTTCACGCGCACGGCGCCGCACCCGGCGTCGATCGCCTGGAAGACGTACTTCGGCTGGAAGTGGATGTCGGCGATCACCGGGATCTGGCTCTTCGCCGCGATGATGTGCAGCACGTCCGCGTCGTCCTGCGAGGGGACGGCGACCCGGACGATCTCGCAGCCCGAGGCGGTGAGCTCGGCGATCTGCTGGAGGGTGGCGTTGATGTTGGTCGTCGGCGTCGTCGTCATCGACTGGACGCTCACGGGGGCATCGCCACCGACCAGCACCTTGCCCACCTTGATCTGGCGGGTCTTGCGACGGGGGGCGAGCGTTTCGGGGACCTTGGGCATCCCGATGTTGACGGCTGGCACGTCTGACAGCCTACGCGCAGCGAGTGAGGCCCGGCCGCTTGCGGACGGGGCCGAGCGAGCAAGCGTGGAACGCCGCAGGCGCGACTACGCGTCGGCGCGGGGCTCGGGCTGGGTGCCGGTCTCTGCCGCCTCCGAGCCCGTGAGGGCGCGCACGAGCGTGCGCGCATCGTACGGCCCGACGTGCCGCACGCCGTTGATGAAGAACGTGGGCACCGACGTGATGTCCATCGCCTCGGCATCCAGCATGTCGTCGCGCACCCGCTCGGTCACCCTCGGCGAGCTGAGGTCCTCCTCGAAGCGCTCGACGTCGAGACCGAGCTCGCGGGCGCGCCGGATGATGTCGGACGGCAGCTGGTGGTCCTGATCGGCGAACAGGCTGCGTGAGAACTCCGGCAGCTTGCCCTGCAGATTCGCGGCTTCGGCGGCCTCCGCCGCGGCGAGCGCGTTGGGATGCTGCCGCTCGAGCGGGGCGTGCCGCCAGACGTACCGCAGCCGGTCGCCGAGCTCGCGGCGCACCTCCTCGATCGATCCGGACGCCTTGAGGCAGAACGGGCACTGGAAGTCGCCGTACTCGACGATCGTGAGCGGCGCGTTCACGTCGCCGTAGATGTGGTCGCGCTGGGGGTCGACCTCACGCACGAGGGTGCGCCCGCCGTCATCGTCGGGCCGTCGCGCGTCCGAGATGCGGAACACGATCGCCGCGAGGATGAACGCGAGGACGGATGCTGCGAGCACGCCGACGCGCGCCTCGTTCTGCACGCCGGGGTCGTCGATCGCGAGATCGATGATGAAGAGCGAGATCGTGAACCCGATGCCGCACAGCATCGCGCCGCCGGCGATGCGGTCCAGGGTGAGGCCGAGTCCGAACTCGCCGAGCTTGAACACCTTCATGATCGCGGCCGCCCCGAAGACGCCGACGAACTTGCCGACGACGAGCCCCACGATGATGGCCCATGTGACCGGCGACTGCACCGCCGCCGCGAGGATCGGCCCCGAGATCTCGACACCCGCGTTGGCCAGCGCGAACAGCGGGAGGATGACGTACGCCACGTACGGGGAGTACGCCGACTGCAGGCGCTCGTTGATCGAGATCGATTCGCGCAGGCTGTTCGCCGCCTGCCGGGCGTACTCGGTGTTCGGCGACTGGCGGAACACCCGGGCGAGCTCGAGCGCCTGCTCCACGTCGCGGCGATTCGGCCGGTAGACCGGGATCAGCAGGGCGATCGCGACACCGGCGAGCGTCGGATGCACGCCGGACGCGAGGAACGCGAGCCACACGATGATCGACAGGGTCGCGTAGATGGGGCCGCGGCCGCGGCGCACGTAGCGGGTGAAGTAGATGCCCGCGAGCCCGACCGCCGCCACGACGAGCGGCAACGGGGTGAAGTTCTCGGTGTAGAAGAGCGCGATGATGCTCAGCGCTCCGATGTCGTCGACGACCGCGAGCGCGAGCAGGAACACGCGCAATCGGCCGGAGGCGCGAGGCCCGATGAGGGCGAGCGCGCCGACGAGGAACGCGGTGTCGGTCGAGATCACCACGCCCCACGCGTGCTCGCTGCCCGACCCGGCGGCGATCGCGAGGAAGAGCCCCGCCGGCACGAGCAGGCCCGCGAGGGCGGCCATCACGGGGATCATCGCGCGCGACCAGCTCGTGAGCTCGCCGATCGCGAACTCCCGGCGCACCTCGAGCCCGACCGTGAAGAAGAAGATGGCCATGAGCGCGTCGTTGACGAGCGCGTGCAGCGTGAACTCGAGATGGATGTCGCCGAACCCGATCGTCAGCGCGGTCTCCCAGAAGTCGTGGTACGACGTGGCGGAGATGTTCGCCCAGACGATCGCGACGAGCGTCGCGAGCACCAGCAGGAGAGCGCCGGTGCGCTGCTCCCCCATGTTGCGGATGCGGTCGGCGATCGACGGACCGCGACGACGGCGCGGCTCCGGCCGTTCGGGCTCGGGCGAGCGCTCGGTGATGGTCAGCTGGGTCATGGCGTACCTCCGCGAGGCGGGGATGCGTGGAAACGGGCTGGCCTCAGTATGGTGCGTAACGCGGGGCCGGTGGGCCGATGGCCGGATCGGGCGTGTGGTAGGTTCGGCGCATGTCCGCGCACCTCTCCTGGTGGCTCACCGCATAGGCGGTGGGTTTCGCGCGACCACAGACCGCCCACGGGGCGGTCTTCTTTTTCGTACGGGACTCCGCCCCACGACGAAAGACGATGCACATGTCCGGGCCCGATTCCCCGTCCCTTCCCGACCTCGCTGCGAGCGGTCTCCCGTTCGCGCTCATCGCGCGTGACGACCGCACCGTCGAGGTGCTGACCGGCGACGTCGTCGACGTCGACCTCCTCGCCGACATCCCGCTGACGGGGGCGTCCGGCGCGCCGAACGAGGTGCTCGCCCTGGTCCCGTTCCGTCAGGTGCGCGAGCGCGGGTTCGAGTGCCACGACGACGGTGCGCCGCTGCGGTGCCTCATCGTGCAGAGCCGCACCTCGCTCCCCCGCGACGAGGCCCTCGCACAGCTGCCGACCGCCGCGGTCCCGCTCGAGGACCCCGGTTTCGACATCGCCGACGAGGACTACGCCGAGATCGTGCGGCGGGTGATCGCCGACGAGATCGGTCGCGGCGAGGGCGCCAACTTCGTCATCCGTCGCGATTTCACCGCGGGCGTGTCGACGGATGCCGCCACCGCCGCCTTGACGTGGTTCCGGGCTCTCCTCGAGCACGAGCGGGGCGCGTACTGGACCTTCGCGGTCGTCACCCCCGGCCATGTCGCGGTGGGCGCGAGCCCCGAGGCGCACGTGAGCGCACGTGACGGTGTCGTGACGATGAACCCGATCTCCGGCACGTTCCGCCACCCGGCGGGAGGGGCGACCCCCGAGACGCTCAGCGAGTTCCTCCGCTCGACGAAGGAGACCGAGGAGCTCTTCATGGTCGTCGACGAGGAGCTCAAGATGATGAGCGCCGTCTGCTCGGACGGCGGCCGCATCACGGGGCCGCACCTGAAGGAGATGTCGCGGCTGACGCACACCGAGTACGTGCTGCGAGGCCGCAGCAAGCTCGACCCGCGCGACATCCTGCGCGAGACGATGTTCGCGCCGACGGTGACCGGCTCGCCGATGCAGAACGCGTGCACGGTCATCACCCGTCACGAGACGACCCCGCGCGGCTACTACTCGGGCGTCGCGGCGCTCTTCACACCGCGCGTGCTTCGACAGGCTCAGCAACCGGGCGGGGCGGGCGAGGCGACCCACGACCTCGACGCACCGATCCTCATCCGCACCGCCTACCTGCAGGACGGCCGGCTGCGCGTGCCGGTCGGGGCCACGCTCGTGCGCCACTCCGACCCCTACGGCGAGGTCGGCGAGACCCACGGCAAGGCCGCCGGCGTGCTCGGCGCGATCGGCGCCGTTCCCCGCGACGCCGAGGCCGAGTCCGCGGCCGCGCGCAGCGAGGTCATCGACGAGGACGCCCCGGCGGCGGCCCCCCGACGCCTCGCCGACGACGCCGCGATCGCCGAGCTGCTGGCGTCGCGCAACGGCCGCCTCGCCGAGTTCTGGCTGAACCCGCAGGGCTCGGGCGAACCCGGGCCCTTCGCGGGGCGCTCGGCGCTCGTCGTCGACGCCGAGGACCGCTTCACCACGATGCTCGCCCACCAGCTGCGCCACCTCGGGCTCGAGGTCGAGATCTCGCCGTGGAGCGAGGTCTCCGACGCGCAGATCGATGCGGCGGAGCTCCTCGTGACCGGGCCGGGGCCGGGTGACCCGCGCGACGCGTCGAGCCCCCGCATCCATCGCATGCGCGAGGTCGTGGCGCGTCGCCGCGCCGCCGGCCGGCCGCTCCTCGCGGTGTGCCTGAGCCACCAGATCCTCGCCGACACGTTCGGCATCGACCTCGCTCCGCTCGACGCGCCGCACCAGGGCCTGCAGAAGTCGGTCGACGTGTTCGGCATGCCGGCATCGATCGGCTTCTACAACACCTTCACCGCGCGCGTCCCCGCCGGAACGACGCGCGTAGGCGAGGCGGAGGTCGCCGCCGACGCGGCGGGTGACGTCTACGCGCTGCGTGGCCCCGGTTTCGCGTCCGTGCAGGGCCACCTCGAGTCGATCCTGTCGCGCGACGGCATGACGACGCTCCAGCGCCTGGTCGAACAGGCGCTGAGTCCCGTCCCCGCCTGACGACTGCCACACGTCGGCCCGGCCACCGGGTTTGGGGCGCATTTCCTCCGTCGGGGCGCACCTTCTGCGCCCCGACGAACAACGCGCGCCCCAAACTCCGAACCGGGCGACGGATGCTGCGGCTCAACAACCGGGGGCAGAGCCGGTGCGGGCGGCGAGCAGGCGGCGCTCGGCTTCGTTGGCGGTGAGCTCGAGGGCGCGGAGGTCCGCGGCGAGCGCCTCGTCGTCGCGTCCGAGGTCGCGCAGCAGTGACGCCCGCACGGCGTGCCACAGATGCGATCGTGCGAGCGGGGCTTCGAGCGCGTCGACCTCGGCGAGCGCGACGGCCGCGCCGTCGACCCGTGCGAGCGCGACCGCACGGTTGAGCCGCGCCACCGGCGACCGGTCGTACGCGAGCAGCATGTCGTAGAGCGTCAGCACCTGGAGCCAGTCGGTGGACGCCGCATCGGCGGCATCCGCGTGACACGCCGCGATCGCCGCGTGCAGCTGCCAGCGTCCGGGCCGCCGCAGGCGTGCCGCCCGCCCGAGTGCGTCACGCGCGCCGGCGAGCAGCGCCGCATCCCACCGTGTGCGGTCCTGTTCCGCGAGCAGCACGAGCTCGCCGTCGACCGACCGCGCCGACTCGCGGGCCCGGTGGAACCGCAGCAGCGACAGCAGTCCCCACGCCTCTGCGGCGCGAGGAAGCGCCTCGGCGACCACCCGGGCGAGCCACAGCGCATCGTCGGCGAGGTCGCGGTCTGCCGCGGCATCCGCCCCCGCCACGAAGTGGGCCTCGCTGTACATCACCGACACGATCGTGAGCACGAGGTCGAGGCGCGCGGCGGCGTCCGCGCCCTCGGGAACGCGCAGGGGAATGCCGCTGTCGGCGATCTTGCGCTTGGCCCGCGAGATCCGCTGCGCGGTGGCGGACTCGGTCGAGAACGTGGCGCGGGCGATCTGCACGGTCGTGAGGCCGCACACCGCCCGCAGAGTGAGGGCGAGCTGGGCGTCGGGCGCGAGCGCGGGGTGGCAGCATCCGAAGAGGAGCGGGAGCCGCTCATCCGCCGGCGCGCCGTCGACCGACAGGTCAGGTCGGAGCAGCGCGACCTTGTCTCGGAGCACGCGCTCGCGCCGCACCCGGTCGAGGGCGTTGTGCCTCGCGGCCTGCATGAGCCACGCGCCGGGCTTCGGCGGGATCCCCCGGCCGCGCCACTCGCGCAGCGCTTCCTCCACCGCTTCGGCGACTGCCTCTTCGGCCACGTCGAAGCTTCCGAACGAGACGGTCAGCGCCGCCGTGATGCGTGCGGACTCCTCGCGCACGACGCTCACGAGAAGACGATCGGATGCCGCGTCCCCGGCGCCGACCGGGTGATCCGGCTCGCGCGGGGCCGCGGCATCCGTTGCGGACATCACTCGAATTGGCTGTAGTCGACGACCATCGGCCGGATCTCGACGGCCACGCCCGGGAACTCGAGGGACGGCCAGGTCTTCACGAGCTCGATCGCCGCGTCGAGGTCGGGCACGTCGATCACGCTGAACCCGCCGATGACCTCCTTCGCCTCCGAGAAGGGTCCGTCGGCGACGACCGGACCGTCATCGCCCGAGCGCACCGTCGTCGCCGTGCTGACCGGGTGCAGCTCGGCGCCGGAATCGTCGATCTTGTCGGCGTTCATGCCGAACCACTCGTAGATCCGCCCGTAGACCTCCTGGCGGCGCTCATCCGGCACGGCGGCGTCGAGCTCGGGGGTCGAGGTGAACATGATCACGTACTTCACGGTCGTGTCCTTTCGTCAGTGGAACCGTTGCATCCCTACAGCGAACGGACAAGACCGATTTCGACACGACCGACCAGGATTCTTCGCGGCCGGTGCGCGGGGCGTCAGAAGAGCGTGACGGGGTTGAAGAGGTCGGCGAGGATGAGGATGCCACCCATCACGAGCAGGGCCACGAAGACGGCGAACGTGAGCGGCACGAGCTTGGTCGCGTCCACCGGCTTCGGCGGCGGGCGACGGGCGAGCTTCGCCCACCCCCGTTTGATGCCCTCCCAGAGGGCCACCGCGATGTGGCCGCCGTCCAGCGGCAGCAGCGGGATCAGGTTGAAGACGAACAGGGCGATGTTCAGCGACGCGAGCAGCGACAGGAACCCCGCGACGCGGTTGAGCACGGGCGAGTCGGCGGCGGCGACCTCGCCGGAGAGGCGGCTCGCGCCCACGATGCTGAGCGGGCCGTTCGGGTCGCGCTCCTGGCCGGTGACGAGGTCGACCCCGGTCTGCCACACCTTGACGGGCAGCTGCCAGATGATCCCCGCGACCGCGCCCACGTTCTGCACGGCCATCTGCGGCCCCGCCCAGATCGGCTGCTGCACGTATTCGACGCTGGGACCGATGCCCACGAACCCGACCTGCTGGGTGGCGGTCGTGCCGTCGGCGGCCGTCACCTCGGTCTGGATCGTGGCGGGGGTGATCTGCAGCGTCTGCTCGCTGCCGTCGCGTTCGACGACGAAGGTCAGCTGCTCGCCGGGCGACGAGCGGATGATGGCGGATGCCTCGGCGAAGTCCGCGACCGGCTCCCCGTCGATCGACACGATGACGTCGCCGGGCTGGATGCCGGCGGCCTCGGCCGGAGCCGCGGGAGACCCGTCGGCGCACTCGGTCGAGCTCGTCGTGGGGACGCACTCCGACAGGCGCGCGACCTCGGTGGTCGCCGTCTGCACACCGATCCCGGTGAGCAGGATCGAGAACAGCACGATCGCGAAGAAGAAGTTCATCAGCGGACCGCCGAGCATCACGACGATGCGCTTGTGGATCGGGAGGCGATAGAAGACGTGCGTGTCGTCATCGCCGTGCAGCGTCTCGTCGTTCGCGTCCCGGGCGTCCTGCACCATGGTCGCGAAGAAGCCCCCGGCGGCCCGGCCGTCACGTGTCGCCGCCTGCGGCGACGGCGGGTACATTCCGGCCATCGAGATGTAGCCGCCGAGCGGGATCGCCTTGAACCCGTACTCGGTGCCGCGCCACCGCTTGGACCACAGCGTCGGGCCGAACCCGATCATGTACTGGCCGACGCGCACGCCGAACTTCTTGGCGGGCCAGAGGTGGCCGAGCTCGTGCAGCGCGATCGACACCGCGAGGCCCACGACCATGAGGGCGACACCGATGACGAACGCGAGGATCTCCACACGCTCACGGTACCCGCGCCAGCCTTTGAGTTGGGTGTGACGGCCGCCCACCGCGGGCGGACGCAGGGCGCCTCGCTCCTCCCGTAGGCTCGACGCGAGGAGGAGCCGTGACCCCACGCCACGTGCGCGCGCTGCGCGGCACCGCTGCCGCGTGGGTCGCGACCGTCGTCGCCGCCACGGCGCACACCCTCGGCGGGGGCGGCGCACCGTCTCCCGCCTTCGTCGCGGCGGTCGGCATCCTCGCCGCTCCCGTCGCGGTCGCCCTCATCGGCCGGCGGCTCGCCGCGTGGCGCGTCGGCGCCACGGTGCTCGCGAGCCAGGGACTGTTCCACGTCGCGTTCGCCGTGACCGCCGACGCCGATCCCGCCGCGCTTCACGGGCACCACGTGACGCACCTCGGCGGCGACCTCAGCGCCGTCGTCCTCCCCGACGCCCCCATGTTCGCCGCGCACGTGCTCGCGGCGATCGCGACCGTCGTCGCACTGTACGGCGGGGAACGGATGCTGCGCGCCCTGGGCCGCGGCATCCGTTCGCTCTTCTCGCGCGCCCGCGCGATCGCGCCGCGGCCGACGATGCCGCGGTTCGTGCCGGTACCTGACGGCCCTGCGGTCGTCGCGGCACGGATCGTCCTGTCCGACGTCTCGCGGCGCGGTCCTCCCGCACTCGTCTGAGCGGCGCCGCGCGCCGCACCGTCGCCGGCCCGCGCCCGATGCGCGCGCCGGAACCCTCTCGCGCGTCCGGCTCCCGCCGGTGCGCCCCGATCGGCGATCCCGCCGACGACCCGGACGAAAGACGACAGCACAGCCATGACCGATTCCATCTCCCGTTCCTCCCGCACCCGCCGCGTCGTGATCGGCGTCACCGCCGGCCTCGCACTCGCGATCGGCGCGCCGCTCGCCGCATCCGCCCACGTCCACGTCACCCCCGAGACGGCGGCGGCGGGCGGCACCGAGACGCTCACGTTCTCGTTCTCACACGGCTGCGACGGCTCCCCCACGACGGCCCTCGCGGTCGACATCCCCGCGGGCGTCGGCAACGCGACGCCCGTCGTGCAGGGCGGCTGGACGATCACTCGCGAACTCGGCACCGACGGCGTGCCGACCCGCGTCGTGTACACCGCCGACACCCCGGTCGAGGACGGGTTCGCAGCCGCCGTCTCGATGGACGTGCTCTTCACCGAGGGCACGGCCGGCACGACCCTCGCGTTCCCCGTGACGCAGACGTGTGCTGCAGGCGAGACCGCCTGGACCCAGATCGCCGAGGACGGCGAGGACCCGCACGACCTCGATGCGCCCGCGCCGCTGGTCGCCGTGGGCGCCGCGGCGGACGCCGACGGTTCCGGGCACGCTGACGCCGACGGTTCCGGCCACGCGTCGGACGACGCGGCCGCCGCGGATGCCGAGGCTGCAGCATCCGTCGCCTCCGCCGACCCGGTCGCGCGCTGGCTGGCGGCCGGCGGACTCGCCGCCGGGATCGCGGCGCTCGTGGTCGTGCTGGTGCGCGGACGCCGCAGGGCCTGACGCGAACCCCCGCCGGTCGTCGGGCGAGCGCACCACCCGCCGCTCGACGACCGGCCCCCATGCGAAGATGGATGCGCCATGCCGACCGACGCGCCTTCGAACCTGCCCCCGGTACTCCGCCCCGACGCGCCGCCGACACACTCGCTCGCAGACCTCGCGGCACGCTTCGCCGTCGACGTCCGCGGTGACGTCGCCGACGCCACGCTGACGGGCCTCACCCTCGCGACCGCCGACCTCCGCCCCGGCGACGTGTTCGTCGCCGTGCAGGGAGTCAACCGCCACGGAGCCGAGTTCTCCGCCACGGCCGCCGAGAAGGGCGCCGTCGCGGTGGTGACGGATGCTGCCGGAGCCGACGCCGCGGCCGCGAGCGGGCTGCCCGTGGTGCTCGTCGACGATCCTCGAGCAGTCCTGGGCGAGCTGTCGGCCTGGGTCTACAGCACGGGACGCGACGACGATCTCCCCACGCTGTTCGGCACGACCGGCACCAACGGCAAGACGAGCGTCTCGCACCTGCTCGAGGGCATCCTCGGGCAGCTCGGCGTGACGAGCGGACTGTCGTCGACCGCCGAGCGCCACATCGCCGGGCAGGTCATCGTGTCGCGCCTCACGACCCCCGAGGCGTACGAGATGCACGCGCTGCTCGCGCTCATGCGCGAGCGCGGCGTGGAAGCGGTCGCCGTCGAGGTGAGCGCGCAGGCGCTCAGCCGCCGCCGTGTCGACGGCATCGTGTTCGACGTCGCCGGCTTCACGAACCTCACCCACGACCACCTCGATGACTACGCCGACATGCGCGAGTACTTCGAGGCGAAGCTGCCGTTGTTCCGCGCCGACCGCGCGCGTCGCGCCGTCGTCTGCGTCGACTCGGAGCCCGGGGCCGAGGTCGTTGCGCGCAGCGAGGTGCCGACGGTCACCGTGGGCACGCCCGCCCTCGCGTCGGATCCGGACGCCGCGGCCGCCGCCGACTGGGTGGTCGAGATCCTCGACGAGCGCCAGGTCGGCACCGAGTTCCGCCTCACCGCCCGCGACGGGCGCACCCTGACCACGCTCGTCCCCGTGATCGGCCGGCACATGGCCGCCAACGCCGGGCTCGCGATCGTAATGATCCACGAGGGCGGCTACACCTGGGAGCGCCTGGTGGAGGCCCTCGACGGCGGCCGGATCGAGGCCTATCTGCCGGGTCGCACCGAGCTCGTCTCGGGCGAGACCGGACCCGCGGTGTACGTCGACTTCGGCCACTCCCCCGACGCCTTCGAGAAGACGCTCTCGGCGGTGCGCCGCGTCACGCCGGGCAAGGTCGTCATGCTGTTCGGCGCCGACGGCGACCGCGACGCCACCAAGCGCCACGACATGGGCCGCACCGGCGTCGAGGGCAGCGACATCCTCGTCATCACCGACCACCACCCTCGTCACGAGGACCCGGACTCGATCCGCGCCACCCTGGTCGAGGGCGCGCGTCGCGCGCAGCCGGATGCCGAGATCCACGAGTTCTCGCCGCCCGAGCGCGCGATCATCGAGGCCGTCGCGCTCGTCGGCGACGGCGACGCGATCCTGTGGGCCGGCCCCGGTCACCAGGATTACCGTGACATCCGCGGTGTCCGCACGCCCTACTCGGCGCGCGAGCTCGCCCGCCGCGCGCTGCGCGAGGCCGGCTGGCCCGTGCCCGAGCCGCACTGGCCGGTGCCGTACCCGGAGCACGAGACCCCGGCATCCGACCCCCTGCGTCCGGTCTATCCGCGGGCCTGAGCACCTCTTCGGGGCTCCCCCGGCGTTCTCGCCGCCCTCCTCAATTGAGGACGTTCTCGCCGCCCTCCTCAATTGAGGACGTTCTCGCTGCCCTCCTCAATTGAGGACAGCTGCCGAGATGCGGAGGCATCCTTCTACCGCGATCCGCATCTCGGCAATCCTCCTCAAATGAGGTCGGGACCGGGACCACGGGTGAGGGAGCAACGCCAGCCGGAGAGGTCGGCCGGCACGACGGGTCGCGCCGTCAGGATGCTGCGGCGATGACCTTGTCGGCTTTGCGGCGTGCCCAGTCCTCGGCGTCGGCGAGAGCGTCCCGGGTGAGGGTGTCAGGGGCGTCGTGCTTGTCGACCACGCGCTCGATCACATCGATGATGCCCAGGAAGCTCAGGCGTCCGTCGTGGAACGCGTCGACCGCCTGTTCGTTGGCGGCGTTGAACACGGCAGGGTAGGTGCCGCCGGCCCGCCCGACCTGCTTCGCCAGGCGCACGGCGGGGAAGGCGGCGTCGTCGAGCGGCTCGAAGGTCCACGAGGTCGCAGTGGTCCAGTCGAGCGGCCGGCCGACGCCGGCGATGCGGTTGGGCCAGTCGAGCCCGAGCGAGATCGGCAGGCGCATGTCGGGCGGCGAGGCCTGCGCGATCGTCGAGCCGTCGACGAACTCGACCATCGAGTGCACGATCGACTGCGGATGCACGACGACGTCGATCTCGGAGTAGGGCACGGCGAAGAGCAGGTGCGCCTCGATGACCTCGAGGCCCTTGTTGACGAGGGTCGCCGAGTTGGTCGTGACGACGCGGCCCATGTCCCATGTCGGGTGCGCAAGGGCCTCGGCCGGGGTCACGTCCTCGAGCGAGGCGCGGCTGCGGCCCCGGAAGGGGCCCCCGGATGCCGTCAGCACGAGCCGGCGCACTTCGCTGCGCTCCCCCGACCGCAACGCCTGAGCGATGGCGGAGTGCTCCGAGTCGACCGGGACGATCTGCCCGGGGCGTGCGAGGGCCGTGACGAGGTCGCCGCCGACGATGAGCGATTCCTTGTTCGCGAGGGCGAGCGTGCGACCTGTCTCGAGTGCGGCGAGGGTCGGACCGAGGCCGACGGAGCCGGTGATGCCGTTGAGCACGACATCCGCGTCGACATCGCGCACGAGCTGCTCGGCCTCGACGGCCCCGAGTGCGGTGCTCTCGACGCCGAACTCGGTCGCCTGCGCCTCGAGCGTCTCGCGGTCGGATCCCGCAGCGAGACCCACCACCTCGAACCGCCGGGGGTTGGCCCGCACGACATCGAGCGCCTGGGTGCCGATGGAACCGGTCGAGCCGAGGATGAGGACGCGCCGCATCCGGCCAGCCTATCGCCGGGCCGGATGCGGCCGCCTCGGGTTACTGCTGGGCGGCGGCGCGCTGCACGCCGAGGATGTCGACGACGAAGACGAGCGTCTCGTTCTGCAGCTCGTGACCGTCCTGAGCCCCATAGCCGAACTCCGGCGGGATCACGACGAGCACCTGCGAGCCGACGGCCTGTCCTTCGAGCGCCTGCTGGAAGCCGGCGACGACGCCGGTCGTCTGGAACGCCGAGGGCTGGCCGCGGTCCCAGCTGGAGTCGAAGACGGAGCCGTCCGACCACTTGACGCCGGTGTACTGCACGAACACGGTGTCACCGGACTCGACGACGGGGCCATCGCCCTCCTTGAGGTCCGCGATCTGCACCTCAGTCGGCGGCTCGGTGGCCTCGGGGATCGTGATGGTCGGCGCGCCGGTGTCGGCGAGCTCGACGGTGGGCATGCCGTCGACCGGGTCCTGCTCGGCGCCGTCCGCGCTGGTCGGGACGAAGTCAGTGGTCTCGGCGACGATCACGACAGGCGATGCGCCTTCGCCGAACGCGCTCCCCGGGATCGACATCGCGACCGTCGACCCGATCGGCGCGCACTCGAGCGCCGCGACGAACAGCGAGTACTGCTGCGGGTCCATGATGATCGGGACCTCGCCGGAGTCGTCGGCCGACGTCTCGGACGAGTCCTGCAGGACCTCGCCGGTCGATCCGTCATAGATCGTGTAGAAGCCGCTGACGAGGTCACCCGACACGACGTCGTCGCCGGAGCCCTCGGTCACGATCGTGCGCTCGACGCCCTCGAAGGCGAGGTCGTCGGGGAGGGTCGCCGCGAGACCCGCGCCGTTGCCCGTAACCTCGATGGCGTCGGAGTCCGCACCCGGCTGCGCGTCGAGCAGGCACTCGGACGAAGCGGTCGACGTCGGCGTCGGCGTGGCGTTCGGATCGGCCGACCCGGTGCACCCGGCAAGCAGGAGAGTCGCCGCGGCGACGACGGACAGGGCGGCGAACGGGCGAATGCGCACGGAACAACCTCTAGTCAGGGGAAGGGAAGCCTCCATCCTTTCGCATCTTCCCTCTGTTCGCGCTGGGAAACGACATGCCGATACCGGAATGCAATCGGGAGTACCCTCTACGGGTGACTTCCGACCTCGTGCCCGGCGCCGAAGACACCGCCGACGAGACGGCGGAAGAACCCGAATCCTCCGCCGTTGCGGCGCGCCGCATGGGCTTCACGTACGCGCTGGGGCGCAGCATCCTGACCCCCTTGGCCCGAGTCGTGTACCGCCCGCGGATCGAGGGCAAGGCCAACGTCCCCAAGTCCGGCCCGGTGATCTTCGCGAGCAACCATCTGTCGTTCATCGACTCGATCGCGATCCCGGTGGCGGCACCGCGCCCCGTGCACTTCCTGGCGAAATCGACCTACTTCGACAAGCCGGCGTCGCGGTGGTTCTTCACGTCGATCGGCGCGATCCCGGTGCAGCGCGGCGCCGGGCAGGCCGCCCTCGATGCGCTCGACCAGCAGCGCGCCCTGCTCGACGAGGGCAAGGCCGTGGCGCTCTACCCTGAGGGCACCCGCTCGCTCGACGGCCGCCTCTACAAGGGCCGCACCGGCGTCGCGTTCCTCGCGCTGCAGTCGGGCGCCCGCGTGGTGCCGGTGGGGCTCATCGGCACCGACAAGGTCATGCCGGTGGGGGCCAAGAAGCCGTCGTTCCAGCACCGCATCACGGTCAAGTTCGGCGAGCCGCTCGACCTCGCCCACCACGGCCCGGCGTCCTCGGGCAAGGCACGCCGTCTCGCGACGGATGAGATCATGGCCGCGATCCACGCCCTGTCGGGCCAGGAGCTCGCGAACGCCTACAACGAGGTCCCCGCGCACAACACGATCGACCGCATCAAGCAGGTCCTCCCCCACGAGCGCCGCTGACGGCGTTTCGACTCGCAAGCTCGCTCAACGACCGGGGAATGCAGCCCGCTCAACGACCGGGGAATGCAGTCCGCTCAAAGACCGGGGAATGCCGCGCGCTCAACGACCGGCGGGAGCGACGAGGATCGTGGGCTCGTGGCGCACCGGGAAGTTCACGGAGTTCGCGATGAAGCACCACTCGTTCGCCTGCGCATGCGCGGCGGCCGCGGCATCCGTCATCGAGGCGTCCGCGACGGTCACGCGCGGGCGCAGCACGACCTCGCGGAACGCGCCGCCGCCGCGGCCGTCCTCGACCATGAGACCGGATGCCTCGTCCTCGTAGCCCACGACCACCACGCCCGCCTGCACGCACGCGTGGAGGTATGACAGCAGGTGGCACTCGCTGAGCGATGCCAGCAGCATGTCCTCGGGGTTCCAGCGCGACGGGTCTCCGCGGAAGGGCTTGTCGGAGGAAGCGAGCAGAGCCGGCTTGCCGTCGATCTCGATGGTCGTCGCCCGGTCGTAGTCCCGGTAGCCCGACGTACCGGTGCCGCGGTCACCGGTCCACGTCGTCCGGACGGAGTATCGATGCTCGCCCCACATGAGCACAGTCTGTCATGCGGGCGGACAGCCCCTCCGGCGGTAGGCTGTCGGGGTGCCGCAGACCTTCGCCGCGACCGACGCCGTCGAGCTCGCCGTCGTCGAACGCAGCGGTTTCGTCGAGTCGCGCCACGCCGGCATCGCCATCGTGCTCGCCGCCGACGGCACCATCGCCGAGAAGCTCGGCGATCCTTCGGCGCTGATCCTCCCCCGCTCCAGCCTCAAGCCGCTGCAGGCGCTCGCGTGCCTCTCGGCAGGCGCGCCCCTCGAGGGCGAGCGACTGGCCCTCGCGACCGCGAGCCACTCCGGCACCGACCGTCACGTCGCGGTGGTCCGCGACATCCTGTCCCTCGCCGAACTCGGCGAGGACGCACTGGGATGCCCCGCAGCGTGGCCCGGCGACACGTCGACGCGTGACGAGCTGGTGCGTGAACTCGGACAGCCGTCGCGCATCCGGATGAACTGCTCCGGCAAGCACGCCGCGATGCTCGTCACGAGCGTCCTGAACGGGTGGGATCCCGAAAGCTACCTGGCGCCGGATCATCCGGTGCAGATCCTCGTCCGTGAGACCGTCGAACGCCTGATCGGCGAGAAGGTCGCCGCGACCGCCGTCGACGGCTGTGGCGCTCCCGTCTACGCGATGACCCTGTTCGGTCTCGCGCGCGCGATCCATCGGATCGGCAACTCGTCGACGACGTCCCCCTTCGCTCTGCACCGCAGCGCGGGCGCACTCGTCGAAGCGGTGCGCGCCGACCCGTGGACGATCGACGGCCCCGGCCGCGCCGACACGGTCGTCATCGAACGGCTGGGCGTGTTCGCCAAGGGCGGCGCCGAGGGCGTCATGGTGATGGTCGCCCCGAACGGCACGACGGTCGCACTCAAGATGCTCGACGGCAGCGGCCGCGCCGCGACCGCCGTCGCGGTGCGCCTGCTCGAGCGGCACGGCGCGCTGGCGTCGGCGGATGTCGCCGACACGATGTCGAGGCTTCCGCTGACCGTCACCGGCGGCGGACAGGATGTCGGGGCCATCCGCCCCGCTTTCTAGAGGCGCTCCCACGAGGAGCCCGAGCGCTCCAACGGCGGAGCGGAAAGGATCACACGATGCGGATCAGCGTCCCCACCGAGGTGAAGAACAACGAGTATCGGGTCGCCCTCACGCCCGCGGGCGTGCACGACCTGGTCGCATCCGGCCATGAGGTCTTCGTGCAGCGCGGCGCGGGCGAGGGCTCGTCGATGCCGGATGCCGAGTACGAGGACGCGGGGGCGGTGCTGCTCGACGATGCCGCCGAGGTGTGGGCGCGCGCCGAGCTGCTCCTCAAGGTCAAGGAGCCCATCGCGAGCGAGTACGGCTACTTCCGCGACGACCTCGTGCTGTTCACCTACCTGCACCTCGCGGCCGACCGGCCGCTCACCGAGCGCCTCGTCGCCGACGGCGTGACAGCGATCGCCTACGAGACCGTCCAGCTGGCCGGTGGCGGGCTCCCGCTGCTCGCGCCCATGAGCGAAGTCGCCGGGCGTCTCGCCCCGACGGTCGGCGCCGCGACGCTGATGCGCTCCGCCGGAGGCCTCGGCCTGCTCATGTCGGGGGTGCCGGGCACGCGACCGGCCACGGTCACCGTCATCGGCGGCGGCGTCGCCGGCGCCAATGCCGCGGTGATCGCGGTGGGCATGGGCGCCGACGTCACCGTGTTCGACACCAACGTGCAGCGTCTTCGCTACCTCGACGACCACTTCCAGGGCCGGGTCAAGACCGCCGCATCGAACCCGCTCGACCTCGATCGGGCGGTCACCGCCTCGGATCTCGTCATCGGCTCGGTGCTCATCCCGGGCGCGAAGGCGCCGAAGCTCGTGACCAACGACATGGTCTCGCGTATGCGGCCGGGCTCCGTGCTCGTCGACATCGCCGTCGACCAGGGCGGCTGCTTCGAGGACACGCACCCCACCACGCACGCCGATCCGACCTTCCCGGTGCACGGCAGCATCTTCTACTGCGTCGCGAACATGCCGGGCGCGGTGCCCAACACGTCGACCTCGGCGCTCACCAACGCCACCCTCCCCTACATCCGCCAGATCGCGCGTCGCGGGTGGAAGGAAGCGCTCCGAGCGGATGCCGCGCTCGCGGCCGGTCTCAACACCGTCGGCGGCCGCGTGGTCAACGCGGGTGTGGCGACGGCGCACGGACTCGAGCTCGCGCCGCTGGACGCCGCCCTGGTCTGACAGCGGTCCCGGCTTCAGAAGCCCCGGATTCCTTCGGGAGTCCGGGGCTTCCGCCCTTCTGCCGAGGTGCGCGTGTCGGCGCCCTGGCCGAGACTGGGGGGATGACGGACGCGCGGGTGTGGACGGTGGAGGATCACCTGAGGGATGCGGACCCCGCCGCGGTCGAGTTGTGGCACCGCATCGACGAGCTGATCCGATCGTTCGGCCCCGTGACGCATTCGGTCGCGAAGACGACGATCACGTTCAAGGGACCGCGTCGCGGGTTCGCCGGCTTCAGGCCGTGGCGCGCGGGGGTTCGCGGGTACTTCGACCTCATGCGCGAGCTTCCGCCCGACCCCCGTGTCCTCAGTGCGTCGCCGTACGGACGACGGCTTTTCGTGCACCAGCTCCGCCTCGCCGACGCGGGCGAGTTCGACGAGGCTGTCGCGGCCTGGCTGCGGGAGGCGTACGACGTCGGCTGCGGGGCGCACCTCGGTCCGTGAGGGCCGTGGCGCTCCGCCTCAGACGAGCCCGCCGTCGATCGACCGGGCGAAGTCTGCCGGGTCCTCGGGAACGAGCACCGGGGTGTCCCGGTTGAGGCTCTCCCCCCGGAAGAACGCCTTCGCGCGGGGGAAGAGGAACCACAGGACCATGAGCAGCACGCCGAACGCGAGCGATCCGATGCCGAGCAGGAACGTGCTGCCGACGGGGCCGATGCCACCGCCATAGCCGTAGTCGGGGTCGTACATGTCGATGGCGGACTGCACGAACGCGTACGTCAGCATCAGGGACCCCAGCAGCGGGAAGAGGAACCGGTAGAAGAAGTTCCTCGCGCTGTTGAACAGCTCCCGCCGGAAGTACCACACGCAGGCGTAGCCGGTGATCGCGTAGTAGAAGGCGATCGCGAGCCCGAGGGACAGGATGGAGTCCTGCAGGATGTTGTCGCTGATCAAGGTCATGCCGACGTAGTAGACGATCGCGACGACGCCCATCACGAGCGTCGAGAACGACGGCGTCTTGTACCGCGGGTGCACCGTGGCGAACCGGCGGGGCAGTGCCTTGTAGGCGGCCATCGACAGCGTGCCGCGAGCCGTGGGCAGGATCGTGGTCTGCGTCGACGAGATCGCCGAGATCATCACCGCGACCACCAGCACCCAGCCCAGCGGCCCGAGCAGGCCGTCCTTGATCGCGAGGAAGAAGTCGTCCGCGTTCGCCTCGTTGCCGAGGCCCGTCCCCGTCTCGCCGAGGCCGGCGTACATCATCGCGGCCACCGTCACGCCGACATAGGTGAAGAGCAGGATGACCGTCGTCAGCAGAGCCGCACGGCCCGGGATGCGCTTGGGGTCCTTCGTCTCCTCGTTGAGGGCGAGGCACGTGTCCCAGCCCCAGTAGATGAAGAGTGCGAGCAGCACGGCCTCGACGAACCCGCTCCACTCGGTGAACGCGAACGGGTTGAACCACGACCAGTCGAACGGCGTCGGGTCCGGCGCCGTGCCGGCGAAGAACTGCCAGAGCGCGGCAACCACGAAGATCGCGAGGGCGAGGTACTGGATCGCCAGCAGCACGTTCTGGATGCGCTCGCCGATCTCGACGCCCCGCCAGCTGACCCAGGTCATCGCCGCGATGAACACCACACCCGTCGCCGTGACGAGCGCAACGTTGTCGGCGAGGAGTGCATCCTCGGGATTTCCCACGATGCCGTCCACGAGCGCCCAGAAGTAGATGCCGGCGATCTGCGCGAGGTTCGCCAGCACGACCATGCCGGCGACGGCGACGCCCCACCCGCCCATCCAGCCGACCCATGGCCCGAAGGCCTTGGTGCCCCATGTGAAGGTGGTGCCGCAGTCGGGGACGTCGTTGTTGAGCTCGCGATAGGCGAAGGCGATGAAGAGCATCGGGATGAACGCGATGACGAACGCGATGGGCGCCTGCGCCCCGACCGCCAGCACGACGAACCCGAGGGTCGCCACCAGGGAGTAGACGGGCGCGGTCGACGCGAGGCCGATGACGGTAGAACCCCACAGGCCCAGCGTGCCCGCGGCGAGTCCCTTCCCCTCGGGGCGGTGCAGATCGATCGGGGATGTGGCCACAGGCCGACGCTATGGCGTGCGAGAAGCACCGGTCAAGGCATCCGCCCGACGGTCAGGCCGGACATGTCACGACGGGAGGACAATGCGGACGGGATCCGCTCCGGCCGAGATGAGCCACGCGCGCCCGGCACCGGGCTCGCAGTAGGGCGGTGCTCCGCGGAACCCCGTGAGGACGCGGAGCTCCGACGCGCACGACGCGTCGATCACGAGGTCGTGGTCGCCGCGCACATCTGCGAGGAGGCGCCACTGCCGCTGCCAGTCGTCGGGCTCCCCCACGACGACCACTCGCGCCGTGGCCACGGCAGCCGGTTCCGCCACGTAGGCTTCGACGCCGAGCACGCGCACCCCGCGCTCCTCCCAGGCGGCGAGCGCGCGTCGCCCGGCCGGCGAGCGCCGAGCCACGACTCCGGTGAGCGCGGCGGAGGGGATCCACGGGGCGTCGGGCTCGAACGTCTCTCGCCACGCGGAGGGCGCCATCGCGAGCTGGAGCGTCCGTCCGTCGAGTCGCCCCCGCCCGGAGGGCGCGGCCGCATCGAACGTCGAGGGATCACCCCCGGCCGATGCGTGATCGACGCGCGTGGCGTACGGCAGCACGAGCCGACGCGGAAAGAGTTCGGCGATGCGCGACACGGGACCGGTCAGCCGGTGCGCTCCCACCACCATGAGCACGCCGGCATCGGCGGCCCGGCGCACGAGCGCTTCGATCCGCTCCGTGACGATCTGCGCGTACTCGGGCGGCAGCCGCGGTGCGACCCCGTCGAGATCATCGACGAGCACCGCCGAGCCGGGGCGCGGCAGCTCCTCGTGCAGTGCGGCGACGGCATCCCAGAGCCGCTCGGGATGCGCCGGCAGGCGCACCGCCGCCCCGCGCAACTGGGCTTGCACGAGGTCGAGCGCATTCGACACCCCAGACGCCGGCCCTCCGAGCACCAGCAGCCCACGGTCGGACGCGCTCAGGAACGCGACCGGCTGCCGCTGGTGCTCGGGTTCGTCGGCCAGCCCGAGAAGCACGGCGCCCGCGGGAGGTGCGTCCCGCTCCGCCGCCGAGCGACCCACGAGATCGTCGAGGGTCAGCAGCTTCGGCAGCTCCGGCAGCCAGGGCCGACGGGGCGCACGGTGCCCGACCTTGAGCGCGGCCGCCGCGACGTCGCCGGGGCCGGACAGCGCGATTCGCAGCTGCTCGGGACTCGCATCGCCGGCGCGACGGACGAACGCCGCCCCGCGGCCCGAGACCCCGCCGGGCAGGCGCGCGGCATCCTCCGTGCCCAGCAGCGCGCGACTGTCGGCCGCGTCGGTCACGCGCAGGCTGATCCGCAGCGGGCAGTTCGCCAGCAGGTTGTCGCGGATCACCCCCGCCGCCCGCTGGGTGCCGAGGATGAGATGGATCCCGAGGGCTCTGCCGCGGGCCGCGAGATCCGCGAACAGGCCGTGCAGCTCGGGGTGATCGCCCAGGAGAGCCGCGAACTCGTCGACGACCACGACGAGCCGCGGCAGCCGTACCCGCGGGTCGCCGATGTCACGGGCGCCGGCCGCGGCGATCGCCGCCTCGCGACCGCGGAGCTCGGCCCGCAGGCTCTCGATGGCGCGGCGGGCGCCGGAACCGTCGAGGTCGGTGATGACCCCGGTGACATGGGGAACCCCGGCGAGGCCGTCGAACGCCGTGCCGCCCTTGAAGTCCGCCAGCAGGAAGGTCACCTCATCTGAAGAGCGGGTGGCGCAGAGCGCGAGGATCCAGGTGATCAGCAGCTCGCTCTTGCCGGCCCCGGTGACTCCCGCGACCACCGCGTGAGGTCCGTCGGCGACGAGGTCGACGAGCACCGGCTCGCCGCGGCTCGCGCCGATGACCGCAGGGAGCCCGCCGGCCGTGGCCGGCACGACGGTCAGCAGCGACGACAGGGCGATCGGCTCCGGCGCCCCGCGCCGCAGTCCCAGGCTGTGGTCGGCGCGAGTGGAGAGTTCGGCGGCGATCTCCTCCGCCTGCCCCCGGGCCACCGCCTCGACGCGCACCGGCACGACCTCGCCGGCGTGCTCGAGACGCGAGACGCCGGGCGAGGAGATCGTGAGCACCGCCTGGCACCTCGGTGGCAGTGGCTCGCCGGGTCGACCGCGCGCGATGACGAGGTCGGCGTCCGCGGGGACCACTTCACCGGGACCGACGACTGCTAGCTGTGATCCGCCCCGGCCGTCCCGGTGCGGCAGCGCCTCCATCCAGTCGAGACCCCGCCCGAGCGGCGGGAGGACATGCAGCTCGTCCGGCGCGAAGGCGAGGCACGCCTGCAGGACCAGCGCCCGCTGGACGGCGGCGGCCAGTGTCTCACCGCCCACGACCACCACGCCGGCGGCGAGAGGGAGCGTCACCGGCGCCCCAGCGACGCGGGCCGCGCGACGACGCAGCTCCGCAGCATCCGGATCTCCGTCTCCTCCGGTCACCCGGACGACGCTCGCGCGCTCGCCCTCGCCGACCACGAGGCACGCATCGCGGCCGCCGCGCCAGATCTCGCCGTCGCGGGTGGCGAGGCGCGCGACATCGGGATGCCGCGCCCACAGCTGCGCCCGCTCGCTCTCGTGACGCGCCGTCACGGCCGCGGAGACGTCGGCGCGGGCGCGCATCGCGTCGGCTGCGGCGCGCCGGCCGTCGCGGCGGGCGGCGCGGCGTGCGTCGAGCATGGTCGCCGCCGCGATCAGCGGGCCGAGGAGCGCGAACCAGAGGGAGAAGAGGGAGCCGGTGACGAGCCAGAGCGCGACGGCACCGACCACGGGCACGATCGCGGCCACGAGCGGCAGCGGGGGGCGCGGCGGAGGACTCCACGCCGCTGGCAGGGCGAGCGGCTCATCGTCGAGGACGCCACCGGTCGCGAAGGTCGAAGGAACGGTCGAGCGCATGCGCCCAGTCCAGCGCGAGCCGGATCGACCCGGATCCCCGCAAGCCGGATCTGTGGATCGCGGCGGTCAGTCGTCGTCTGTGGAGGAGACGTCGTCGGCCGGGCGACTCACATCGAGCACGATGATGGTGATGTTGTCGCGGCCGCCGTTCTCGAGCGCCGCCTCGAGCATGGCGGATGCCGCGTCGCCCGCGTCGGCGTTCTCCTCGAGGAAGTGGCGGATGCCGTAGTCGGTGAGCTCCTTCGTCAGCCCGTCGGAGCAGATGACGAAGCGGTCGCCGTCGAGAGCGTCCAGCCGCACGTAGTCGGGCGTGACGCCTTCGCTCGGCCCCACCGCGCGGGTGATGACGTTGCCGTAGGGGTGGTTCTCGGCCTCTTCGGGACTCAGTCGTCCTGCTGCGACGAGTTCCTGCACGACCGAGTGGTCGGTGGTGATCTGCACGATCGCGCCATCGCGCACGAGGTACACCCGGGAGTCGCCGATGTTCAGCGTGACCCAGTGGGCGGCGTCCCCCGATGTGTCGAGGAACACGCCGGTCACCGTGGTGCCGGTGCCGTCGTCCGTCGCCTCGGGGTGCGACGCGATGTCCTTGACGGCGCGCGCGAGCGCCTTCTCGATGGTCTTGGGCGTCACCGTGCCGCTGTCGGCGACGGCGCGGAGTCGCTCGATCGCGCTCGCACTGGCGATCTCACCCCCGACATGCCCACCCATGCCGTCGGCGACGACGAACAGCGGATACGCCGCGAACATCGCATCCTGGTTCACCTCGCGACGGCGTCCGGTGTCGGTCACGGCCGCCCAGGAGAGCTCGAGCACGCCACCGGGAACCGGGACGGCGAGAGACTGGGTGGAAACTTCGGGCACGCCCTGTCCTCCCCGTCGGAATACGCCGGAACCCATCGCCCCGGCGTCCTCACATACTAGTGGGTTACTCGACGGCGTCTTCGGACTCGGCGAGCGCTTCGACGACGATCTGCGCAGTCGTGGGCGGCGACAGCGGCACGGTCGGCACCTCGAGCGCCTCTTCCTCTTCGGCCGCGCCCTCGAACTGCGCGTTGTAGAGGCGCCAGTACGCGCCCTTCTGCGCGAGCAGCTCATTATGCGACCCCTGCTCGACGATCGCGCCGTTCTCCATCACGAGGATGAGGTCGGCGTCCCGGATCGTCGACAGCCGGTGGGCGATCACGAACGCCGTCCGGTCCTCGCGCAGCCGCGACATCGCTCGCTGGATGAGTAGCTCGGTGCGGGTGTCCACGGACGACGTCGCCTCGTCCAGGATGAGGATGCGCGGATCGGCGAGGAATGCCCGGGCGATCGTCACGAGCTGACGCTCACCCACGCTGAGGTTGGTGGCCTCGTCATCGAGCATCGTGTCGTAGCCGTCGGGCAGCGCGTGCACGAAACGGTCGACGTAGGCCGCCGTCGCCGCGGCGACGATCTCCTCCTCGGACGCCTCCGGTCGCCCGTACGCGATGTTCTCGCGGATGGTGCCCGCGAACAGCCAGGTGTCCTGCAGCACCATCCCGGTGCGCGCGCGGAGGTCGTCGCGCGTCATGCGCCGGGTGTCGACGCCGTCCAGCACGATGCGGCCCGAGTCGACGTCGTAGAACCGCATGATGAGGTTCACGAGGGTCGTCTTGCCGGCGCCAGTGGGCCCGACGATCGCGACCGTGCTGCCAGGCCGCGCGGCCAGCGTCAGCGAGTCGATCAGCGGCTTGTCCTGCGTGTACCGGAATGAGACGCCCTCGAACTCCAGCCTGCTCGCCGACTCCGGCGCGGTCTCGGCCGGGTCGTCGTCGGGCGTCTGCTCCTCCTCGTCGAGCAGTTCGAACACGCGCTCTGCGCTGGCGACGCCGGACTGCAGCAGGTTCGCCATCGACCCGAGCTGGCTGAGCGGCTGGGTGAACTGCCGGGAGTACTGGATGAACGCCTGCACGTCGCCGATGGACATGAGCCCGGCGGCCACCTGGAGTCCGCCGACGACGGCGATCGCGACGTACACGAGGTTGCCGATGAACATCATCGAGGGCATGATCACGCCCGAGAGGAACTGCGCCCCGAAGCTCGACCGGTACAGCTCCTCGTTCTCGGCTCTGAAGTCCGCCTCGACCTCCTTCTGGTGGCCGAACACCTTCACGACCGAGTGGCCGGAGAACGTCTCCTCGACCCGGGCGTTGAGCACGCCTGTCGTCTTCCACTGCTGCACGAAGAGCTTCTGCGAGCGCTTGGCCACGAGCACGGTGATGAGGATCGTCAGCGGGATGGTGACGAGGGCGATGACCGCCAGCAGCGGCGAGATGATGAACATCATCGTGAGAACGCCGATCACGGTCAGCAGGGAGATGACGACCTGCGACAGGGTCTGCTGCATCGTCTGCCCGATGTTGTCGACGTCGTTCGTGACGCGGCTGAGCAGCTCGCCGCGCTGCACACGGTCGAAGTACGACAACGGCAGGCGGTGCACCTTGTCTTCGACCTGCAGACGCAGCCGGTGCATCGCGCGCTGCACCACGCCGTTGAGGATGCGGGCCTGCAGCCACCCGAACAGGCTCGAGAACACGTAGACGAGCAGCACCAGCGTCAGGATCCGCGCGAGCTGGTCGAAGTCGATGCCGGCACCGGGCACGAAGTCCATCGCCGCGACCATGTTCGCCTGGTCCTGATTGCCCGACGCGACGAGCTGGTCGACGACCTGCTGTTTGGTCACGCCCGCCGGCACCTGCAGCGAGATGAAGCCCGCGAACACCACGTTCGTGCCCTCGCCGAGCAGCTTCGGGCCGATCACCGAGAGCGTGACCGACAGGATGCTGAACACGAGCACCACGCAGAGCCGCGGCATGTCCGAGCGCAGGGTCGCGAGCAGGCGCTTCGCGCTCGGACCGAAGTTCTGCGCCTTCTCGCCGCCCGTCGCCTGACCCATGGGGCCGCGGCCGATCGGCATGCGCTGCGGTGCCCGCCCCGGCCCGCTCATGCCGCCGCCTCCGCCGCGAGCTGGGATTCCACGATCTCGCGGTACGTCTCGTTGGCCTCGACGAGCTCGTCGTGTGTGCCGATCCCGACGATGCGCCCGTGTTCGAGGACGAGGATCTGGTCGGCGTGCTGGATCGTCGAGACGCGCTGCGCGACGACGAGCCGGGTCGCGTCGGGCAGGTGGGTATCGAGCGCGCGGCGCAGCGCCGCATCCGTCCTCAGGTCCAGTGCCGAGAACGAGTCGTCGAAGATGTACGACTCGGGACGTTTCACGAGCGCCCGCGCGATCGCGAGGCGCTGGCGCTGCCCGCCCGACACGTTCGTGCCGCCCTGGGCGATCGGCGCCTCGAGCCCTTCGGGCATCGCACGGACGAAGTCGGCCGCCTGGGCGAGCTCGAGCGCGGTCCACAGCTGCTCGTCGGTCGCATCGTGATCGCCGTAGCGCAGGTTCGACGCGATCGTGCCCGAGAACAGGAAGGCGCGCTGCGGGACCAGCCCGACGCGGGTCCAGAGCTCATCGGGGTCGTAGTCGCGCACGTCGACACCGTCGACGCGGACGCTGCCCGCGGTCACGTCGAACAGGCGCGGCACGAGGCTGACGAGCGTCGTCTTGCCCGAGCCGGTAGAGCCGATCACCGCCGTCGTCGTGCCCGGCTCGACGGTGAAGGTCACGTCGTGCAACACGGCCTCCTCGGCGCCGGGGTACGCGAAGTCGACGTGGTCGAACTCGATGCGGCCGGTGGGGGCCGGAGCCGACGCCGCGGTCTCGGGCGCCGACACCGACGGATCGGTCTCGAGCACCTCGCCGATGCGGTTCGCGCAGACTGCGGCGCGCGGGATCATCACGAACATGAAGGTCGCCATCATGACGCCCATGAGGATCTGCATCAGGTAGGTGAGGAACGCGAACAGCGTGCCGATCTGGACGCCGTTGTTCTGCACCTGGAACGCGCCGAACCAGATGACCGCGACGCTCGAGACGTTCATGACCAGCATCACCGCGGGGAACATCAGGGCCATCAGGTTGCCGGCACGCAGACCTGTCGCCTTCACATCGTCGCTGGCGGCCTCGAAGCGGGCGCGCTCCTCACGCTCACGAACGAACGCCCGCACGACACGGATGCCGCTCAGCTGCTCGCGCATGATCTGGTTCACGCGGTCGATGCGCTTCTGCATCTGGGTGAATGCCGGGACCATGCGCCACACGATGAGCCCGACGATGATGAGCAGCACCGGGATCGCCACCGCCATCAGCCACGACAGGCCGACGTCCTGGCTGATGGCCATGATCACGCCGCCGATCGCGAGCATGGGCGCCGAGATCATGAGCGTCGCCGACACCTGCACCAGCATCTGCACCTGCTGCACGTCGTTGGTGTTGCGGGTGATGAGCGACGGGGCGCCGAACTGGCCGACCTCCCGCTGCGAGAACGCGACCACCCGATGGAACAGGTCGCCGCGCAGGTCCCGGCCCATGCCCATCGCGAGGCGCGACCCGAAGTACACCGCGACGATCGCGCACACCACCTGCACGAGACTCACGATCAGCATCACGCCGCCGGTCGACCAGATGTACGGGATGTCGCCGGTGACGACGCCGTTGTCGATGATGTCGGCGTTCAGGGTCGGCAGCCACAGCGACGCGATCGACTGCGCCAGCTGGAAGACGACCACCGCCACGATGAGCGGCCACGCGGGACTCAGATACCGCACCAGGAGCTTGCCGAGCACGACGGTCCTTTCCGGCGCGCGGAGTCATCCGCTCACGCGGACCGCGCACGGATAGCGACGCTACGCCTGCGTGCGTTCCGCCGACAGTCCGGCACCTACGCCGTCGGCGAACTCGCCCGACGCGGTGCGTCGAGGCGTCAGGCGGCGGCCTCCGGCGGCGGGAACAGCGCGTCGATCGCCGCAAGGTCCGCGGCCGTCGGCGTCCACGCCGAGGCCGCCGCGGCGTTGCCGCGGACCTGCTCGAGAGTGGTCGCACCCGCGATGACGCTCGACAGCGCCGGACGCGACAGCAGCCACCCGAAGGTCGCCTCGAGCATCGTGATGCCCCGCTCGTCGCAGAACGCCCGATATCCCTCGAGTGCCTCCCACGGCGCGTCGTCGTAGATGTGGCGACGCTGCCGGATGATGCGCGTGTCGGCCGGCGCGGCATCCCGCGTGAACTTCCCGGTCAGCAGCCCGTTGTGGAGCGGGAAGTACGGGAAGAAGCCGAGACCGTAGCGCTCGACGGCCCGCAGCACGTTCCGCTCGGCTCCGCGCGCCAGCAGGCTGTACTCGTTCTGCGCCGAGACGAAGGGCACGCCGTGGCGCATGAGCGCGGTGAAATGGCCCTCCGCGACCTGCCAGCCCGAGAAGTTCGTGTGCCCGATGTAGCGCACCTTGCCCTCCCGGACGAGGTCGCCGAGCGCGTCGAGCGTCTCCTCCATCGGCGTGTCGTTGTCGGGCACATGCAGCTGGTACAGGTCGATCCACTCGGTCTTCAGGCGGGTGAGGGATGCCTCGACCGCGCGCCGGATGTACGACCGCGAGCCCTTCGCGCCCGACGGCGGGTAGCCCATGTCGCGGCCGGGATGCCCGAACTTGGTCGCCAGGACGACCTGGTCGCGCCGCCCCTCAAGCGCCTCCCCCATCAACGTCTCGGACTGCCCCGGATCGCCGCCGTACATGTCGGCGGTGTCGAGGAACGTCACACCGGCGTCGATGGCGGCGTCGAGCACCTCCCGCGTGCCGTCGAGCGTCTCGGTGCGGGTGCCGGGGCGACCGAAGTTGTTGCAGCCGAGGCCGACGGCGGAGACGAGCAGGCCGGACGCGCCGACCCGGCGCAGGGGAACAGTCGAGGTCATGCGTCCACGCTATCCCCGGATGCGGATGCCGCCGCCCGGGGTGAAACGACAGCCCCTCGCCATCGGGCGAGGGGCTGTCGATGCGGTTACGGCTTGGGCGCGTCAGGCGCCGGCGGCTCGGTGGTGGGCGGCTCGGACGGGGGCGGCGGCGTCACCGGGGGCTGTGCGGCCGGAGGCGCTGCCGTGGGCGGCGGCGTGACCGGGGGCTGTGCGGCCGGGGGCTGGGCAGCGGGCGGCGGCACCGGAGCGGCGGGCGCGGCCGGGGGCGCGGGCGGCGGCGTGTAGCCGGCGGGAGGCGCGGGCGGCGTGTACCCGGCCGGCGGCTGGTAGCCCGCAGGGGCGCCGTAGCCGGGAGCGGTGGCCGGGTTCGGCGGGTAGCCGCCGGCCGGTGCCTGCGCGGGGACGCCCGACCACACGGTGTTGTCGGCGAGGAAGGTGCCCGCCCACGGGGCTGCGGGGATCGCCGTGTTCCAGCGCGAGCGGTCGAACGCGTTGATGCCGAGCCACACGATGGCGAGGAAGAAGTAGAGGATGAGCCAGACGGCTTCCTTCTGCAGCTTCAGGCCCACGCGCCAGGCGGCGAGGAGCGTGTAGATGAAGGCGGCGATCCCGATGAGGGTGCCGAGCACCGGAACCCACCCGAGTACGACGGCGCCGCCCCAGAGGATCAGCAGCCACCACGGGTTGAGGTCGCCGAGCTTGACGAAGATCAGCGTGTTGTAGACCGGCACCCATGCACGCCAGCGGCCCTGGACGCCGGCCTTGTCGAAGACCTTCATGAGGAACCACGAGCCGATGACGTATCCGGCGATCGCGAGCAGGAAGAGGAAGGGAGCGAGCACGAGCCAGGCGATGAGCGCCCCAGCTCCGCTGCCGTCGTTGTAATCCATGTGGAGCGACCTCCGAGAGAGTCGGTTCGGGGAGCGCCCAAGCGCGCCCACGGAGCCCCTGCTCCGCTCGACACATGCTAGCGACGCTCTCAGCTGCCTGTCAGCATTGGCGCCCCATATCAAGGGGATGGCCCGCTGAGGCGGCGGTGGATACCCTGAGCAGATCTCCCGACCGAAGGGCTGCCATGACCGACCAGACTCCGTCCGCCTCGACTCCTCCGCCGCTGCCCCCGCAGTCCGCAGCCGACGCCGCGCGCGCGGCCGATCCTGACGACACCGGTGTCCCGACGGTCCGCGGTGAGGTCAACGAGGTCGGCCGAGGGTTCTTCTCGGCGCTGTTCGACCTGTCGTTCCGCACCTTCATCACGCGGCGACTGGCGAGCGTGTTCTACTTCGTCGGCCTGATCGCGATCGCCATCGGCTTCATCGTGTACTTCGTCGGCGGCATCATGAGTGCGATCTCGGTGATGTGGCTGAACGTCGGCGCCGGCATCACCGGGCTCGTCGCGACCATCATCGTGGTGCCGGTGGTGACGTTCCTCGCGATCATCCTGCTCAGGTTCATCATCGAGGCGGTCGTCGCCCTCATCGCGATCGCCGAGAACACCGAGCGCACCGCCGAGCACACGAAGCGCTGACCCGGCGGCGTCATCGCACGTGTTGCGTGCGGTGACGCCGGGCATTTGCGGCGACGGGACGGCAGGCGCAGAGTGGGCGGGTGCCCGATGCCTCCCTCGCCCCCGTCCTCGATGCCCCGCACGCCGATGCCACCGTGCTCGACAACGCCCCGTGGCACGCGCTCACCGGTCCGCACGCCTCGTTCGCGATCGGCGACGACCTCGTGCGCCGCTATCCGGAAGACGTGGCGCCGTTCGTCGCGGTGCGCTCGTGGGACGAGCCGGCGGTGTGGCAGGCGCTCGTCGACCTCGTGGGCCCCGGTGCCGAGATCGGGCTGTCGGGGTACGAGGGCGAAGTGCCGGTGGGATGGGAGGTCGTCGGCCAGGGCGAGGGGGTGCAGCTCGTCGAGACCGACGCGCTGCGACCGCAGCCCTATCCCGAAGCGATCGTGCTGGGCGCCGACGACGTTCCCGAGATGCTCGCGATCGTCGAGCGAAACCAGCCCGGCCCGTTCCGGCCGCGCACCTACGAGCTCGGACGGTACATCGGCATCCGCCGCGACGGCCGGCTGGTCGCAATGGCGGGCGAGCGCCTGCACCCCGAGGGCTGGACCGAGATCAGCGCCGTCGCCGTCGACGCCGACCACCGCCGTCAGGGGCTCGCGTCGCGACTCGTGCTCGACGTCGCCTTCCACATCCAGGAGCGCGGCGACCGCGCACTGCTGCACGCGGCGGCGTCGAACGTCGGGGCGATCGCCGCGTACGAGCGTCTCGGCTTCGCGCTGCGCCGCCGCAATCGCTTCTCGGCGGTGCGCACGCCGACCGCGTAGCAACTCAGGCGAAGAGCTCGAGTTCGCCGGCGGCGGTCTCGCGGACGCGCAGGCCCGCAGCATCCGCCCATGTCAGGAAGGCCGCGGCAGACCCGATTCGTGGGCGATCCTCTGCCAGCCGGCGCACGAGCGCGCCCTTCGCGTGCTTGTTGAAGTGGTTGAGGGCGCGCACGGCGCCGTCGGCGCCCTCGCTCACGACCCGCACGTACCGCGAGGCGACGCCGGCCGGTACGGGGCCGAGCCCGACGTAGGCCTCGGAGCGGAGATCGAGCACGAACCGCGGCGCGAGCGCAGCGAGAGCGGCGGTCACATCGGCGCTCCACAGTCGCCGCAGCGGCGGCACGCCCGGAAGAGACGTGGCGGCGCCGAGACGGTACGCCGGGATCGGATCCAGCGCGCCCACCGGCCCGAACGGGGCCGAGTGCACGAGGACATGGGCTCCCAGCCAGCGACGTCCGGCGGTGGAGACGGATGCTGCATCCAGCGCGTCGAAGAGGACACCGGTGTAGCGGTCGATCGCCGCCATGGTCGGTGCTTCGCGCAGCACGGCGTTCACGGCGACCTCGCTGCGCTGCTGGGGGCCGAGCTTGAGGACGCGTGCGGCGTGCTCCTCATCGGCCGAGAGGGCGACCAGGGCCGTCACGACGGCGTCGCGCTGCGGTGCGAGCTCCGGCAGCGCGAGTCCTGCGGCATCCAGCGGCGCGCGTCTGCCGCCGGTCCGCTTCGTCTCGGACGGGGGCAGCAGGATCAGCATGGCTCTCCCTGGCGGGGCTCGGGGCGACGTCGCCGGATGAAACGACTCGGCCGATCCCCGAGGGGACCGGCCGAGTGCGAATGATGGTCGATCAGGAGATCAGTGCGGCGTTTCCGGCCACGATCGTGAGATCGTCGCCCTCCATCGACAGGAACCCGTCCTGCGCGTTGGCGATGATCTTCGTGCCGGACGTCTCGGTGATGCGCACCTGACCCTCGGCGAGGATCGCGAGCACCGGCTCGTGGCCGGTCATGAAGCCGATCTCGCCCTCGACGGTCTTGGCGACGACGAGCGACGCCTCCCCCGACCAGACCTCCGCGTCCGCGGAGACGAGGCTCACCTTGAGCGGCATGTCAGCCGTTCTCCTTCTGGATGCGCGCCCACTGCTCTTCGACGTCGGAGATGCCGCCGACGTTGAAGAACGCCTGCTCGGCGACGTGGTCGAAGTCGCCCTTGACGATGGCGTCGAACGACTCGATGGTCTCCTTGATCGGAACCGTCGAGCCCTCGACACCGGTGAACTTCTTCGCCATGTAGGTGTTCTGCGAGAGGAACTGCTGGATGCGGCGCGCGCGGGAGACGACGATCTTGTCCTCTTCCGAGAGCTCGTCGACACCGAGGATCGCGATGATCTCCTGCAGCTCCTTGTTCTTCTGGAGGATCTGCTTGACGGCCGTGGCCACGCGGTAGTGGTCCTCACCGATGTAGCGCGGGTCGAGGATGCGGCTCGTCGACGTCAGCGGGTCGATGGCGGGGTACAGACCCTTCGACGCGATCTCGCGCGACAGCTCGGTGGTCGCGTCGAGGTGCGCGAACGTCGTGGCCGGCGCCGGGTCGGTGTAGTCGTCGGCGGGGACGTAGATCGCCTGGAGCGACGTGATCGAGTGACCGCGCGTCGAGGTGATGCGCTCCTGGAGGACGCCCATCTCGTCGGCGAGGTTCGGCTGGTAGCCCACTGCGGACGGCATGCGGCCGAGCAGCGTCGAGACCTCGGAACCGGCCTGCGTGAAGCGGAAGATGTTGTCGATGAACAGCAGCACGTCCTGCTTCTGCACGTCGCGGAAGTACTCCGCCATCGTCAGGGCCGACAGGGCCACGCGCAGACGCGTCCCCGGCGGCTCGTCCATCTGGCCGAAGACGAGCGCGGTCTTGTCGAAGACGCCCGCCTCCTCCATCTCGCCGATGAGGTCGTTGCCCTCACGGGTGCGCTCGCCGACACCGGCGAACACCGACACACCGCCGTGGTCCTGCGCGACGCGCTGGATCATCTCCTGGATGAGGACAGTCTTGCCGACGCCGGCACCGCCGAACAGGCCGATCTTTCCACCCTGCACGTACGGGGTGAGCAGGTCGATGCTCTTGATGCCGGTCTCGAACATCTCGGTCTTGGACTCGAGCTGGTCGAACGACGGCGCCTTGCGGTGGATGCCCCAGCGCTCGGTGATCTCGATCGTCTCGCCCGGCTCGCCGTTCAGGATGTCGCCGGTGACGTTGAACACCTTGCCCTTGGTGACGTCGCCGACGGGGACCGTGATGGGGCCGCCGGTGTCGCGCACCTCCTGGCCGCGGACCATGCCGTCCGTCGGCTTGAGCGAGATGGCGCGGACGAGGTCGTCACCGAGGTGCTGAGCGACCTCGAGCGTGATCTCGGACGCGTCGTCGCCGATCACGATCGTCGTCTTCAGCGCGTTGTAGATGTCGGGGATCGAGTCGTGCGGGAACTCGATGTCGACGACGGGGCCGGTGACGCGGGCGACGCGCCCGACGACCGCCGTCTCGGTCTTGTCAGCGGTGAGGCTCATGGCTTCTTCTCTTTCGTGTGGTCTGTCTGCGCAGGAGCGTTACTTGCCCGAGGACAGGGCGTCGGCTCCGCCGACGATCTCGGCGATCTGCTGCGTGATCTCGGCCTGGCGCGCGTTGTTGCGCAGGCGCGTGTAGTCGGTGATGAGCTTGTCGGCGTTGTCGCTGGCGGACTTCATCGCCTTCTGCGTCGCGGCGTGCTTCGCGGCCGACGACTGCAGGAGTGCGTTGAAGACGCGGCTCTGGATGTACACCGGCAGGAGCGCGTCGAGCACGGTCTCGGCGTCCGGCTCGAACTCGTACAGCGGGTAGACCGCTGCCGAGGACGACTCCTCCGCCTCGACGACCTCGAGCGGGAGCAGTCGCACCGTCTCGGGCGACTGCGTCATCATGCTGACGAAGCGGTTGTAGACGAGGTGGATCTCGTCGACGCCGTTCTCTTCGCCGCCGCGGTCGTACGCGTCGAGCAGAGTCGCCGCGATCTCCTCCGCCGTGGTGAAGTGCGGGGTGTCGGTGTCACCCGTCCACTCGGCAGCGCTCTCCATGCGACGGAACTGGAAGTACCCGACGGCCTTGCGGCCGACAAGGTAGAACACCGGCTCCCGGCCCTCCTCGCGCAGCAGCTGCGCGAGCTCGAGGCCCTCTCGGAGGATCTGCGAGTTGAACGCGCCCGCGAGACCGCGGTCGGACGAGAAGATCACGACCGCGGAGCGGCGGATCGTCTCTCGTTCGACGGTCAGCGGGTGGTCGACGTTGGAGTGCGTCGCCACGGCGGAGACGGCACGCGTCACGGCCCGCGCGAAGGGCGACGACGCGCGCACACGCGCCATCGCCTTCTGGATGCGCGAAGCCGCGATGAGTTCCATCGCCTTCGTGATCTTCTTGGTCGTCTGAGCAGAAGAGATCTTCTGCTTGTAGACCCGGAGTTGTGCGCCCATGTCTGCTAGCCCAGGCCCGCCTTAGCGGCGGCCCTTGACGATCTTCTCCTGGTTCACGTCGTCGGCCTGCGCAGCCGCGACCTCTTCGTGGCCGGGCTTGGTGATCGACTGGCCCTTGCCGGCCTGGAACTCGAGGATGAACTCGTCGGTCTTCTTCGCCAGCTCGGCCGCGGTGTCGTCGTCGAGGACGTTCGTGTCGCGCAGGGTGTCGAGGATCGTGGTGTTGCGACGCAGGTAGTCGAGCAGCTCGCGCTCGAACGCCAGCACGTCCTCGACCTCGATCGAGTCGAGCTTGCCGTTGGTGCCGGCCCAGATCGAGACGACCTGCTCCTCCACCGGGTACGGCGAGTACTGCGGCTGCTTGAGCAGCTCGGTCAGACGCGCGCCGCGGGCGAGCTGGCGACGCGAAGCGGCATCCAGGTCGGAGGCGAACATCGCGAACGCCTCGAGCGAGCGGTACTGGGCGAGCTCGAGCTTGAGCGTGCCGGAGACCTTCTTGATCGACTTGACCTGGGCGTCGCCGCCGACTCGCGAGACCGAGATGCCGACGTCGACTGCGGGGCGCTGGTTGGCGTTGAACAGGTCGGACTGCAGGAAGATCTGGCCGTCGGTGATCGAGATCACGTTGGTCGGGATGTACGCCGAGACGTCGTTGGCCTTGGTCTCGATGATCGGAAGACCGGTCATGGAGCCTGCGCCGAGCTCGTCGGACAGCTTCGCGCAACGCTCGAGCAGACGCGAGTGCAGATAGAAGACGTCACCCGGGTAGGCCTCGCGGCCCGGCGGGCGGCGCAGGAGCAGCGACACGGCGCGGTAGGCCTCGGCCTGCTTCGACAGGTCGTCGAAGATGACCAGGACGTGCTTGCCCTCGTACATCCAGTGCTGGCCGATGGCCGAGCCGGTGTAAGGCGCGAGGTACTTGAAGCCGGCGGGGTCGGAGGCGGGGGCCGCGACGATCGTCGTGTACTCCAGCGCGCCGGCGTCCTCGAGGGCACCCTTCACGGCCGCGATGGTGGAGCCCTTCTGGCCGATCGCGACGTAGATGCAGCGCACCTGCTTGTTGACGTCGCCCGACTCCCAGTTGGCCTTCTGGTTGATGATCGTGTCGATCGCGATGGCCGTCTTGCCGGTCTGGCGGTCGCCGATGATGAGCTGGCGCTGGCCGCGGCCGACCGGGATCATCGCGTCGATGGCCTTGATGCCGGTCTGCAGCGGCTCGTGCACCGACTTGCGCTGCATGACGCCCGGCGCCTGCAGCTCCAGGGCGCGGCGGCCGACGGTGGCGATCTCGCCCAGGCCGTCGATCGGGTTGCCGAGCGGGTCGACGACGCGACCGAGGTAGCCGTCGCCGACGGCCACCGAGAGCACCTCGCCGGTGCGGGTGACCTGCTGGCCGGCCTCGACGCCGGAGAAGTCGCCGAGGACGACGACACCGATCTCGTGCTCGTCGAGGTTGAGGGCGAGGCCCTGCGTGCCGTCGCCGAACGTCACGAGCTCGTTCGCCATGACGCCGGGCAGGCCCTCGACGTGGGCGATGCCGTCCGCGGCGTCGACGACGGTGCCGACCTCGGTGGCCGCAGCCCCGGTGGGCTCGTAAGCGGCGACGAAGTCCTTCAGCGCGTCACGGATGACATCAGGGCTGATAGTGAGATCTGCCATTGTTTTCCTTCGTTCAAGGGGCCTCGGCCCCGAAATCTCCGCGTGAGCGGGAAGTCTGTGTCAGCCGGCGAGCCGCTGACGGAGGTCGGCCAGGCGCGACGACACGCTCGCGTCGATCACGTCGTCCGCGATCTGCACGCGCACACCGCCGACGACGGTCGGGTCCACGATGGTGTTCAGCGAGACCGGCGTCCCGTAGCGCTTGGTGAGCGCGGCCGTGAGGCGCTCGCTCTGCGCGGCGCTGAGCGGGGCCGCCGCCACGACGGTCGCGACCGCGCGGTTGCGCTGGTCGGCGACGAGTCGCGTGGCGCGCGCCAGCAGCTGACGCACGCGGCGCTCGCGGGGCTGGCGGACCAGGGAGGACGCGATCAGCGTCGCCCCCGCGCTCGCGCGGCCCGCAAGGAGCCTCTCGACGAGCGTGCCCTTCGCGGCGGAGTCACCGAGCCGGCTCCCCAGTGCGAGCTCGAGCTGGGGGTTGTCGGCGACCGCCCGCGAGAACGCGAACAGTTCGGCCTCGACGTCGGCGTTCGCGTCGGCGACAGCGGCAGCACGCACGGCGAGCTCCTCGATGCCGTCGACGAGATCGCCGGACGAGGACCACCGCTCGGCGACGGCGGCCGTCAGCAGCGACGCCGTCGTGGGCTTCACAGCCTTGCCGAACACGTCGGTGACGACCTTGCGGCGCGCCTCGCCCGACGCGGCGGAGTCGGCGAGCGCGCCGCTCAGCTGCGACGAGTCGCCCACGGCGCGCGCCACGGCGAACAGCTCGCCGGCCACGTCGAGGTCGACGCCCGACGCGGCGCGCAGCGCCGCGGTCGTCGCCGCCAGGGCCTGAGTGGTCGCGCTGCCCATTACGCCTTGGCCCCTTCGGACTCTTCGAGCTCGGCGAGGAAGCGGTCGACGACGGCCTGGGCCTTCTTGTCGTCGGACAGCGTCTCACCGATCACGCCGCCGGCGAGGTCGAGAGCGAGCGTGCCCACCTCGCTGCGCAGCGAAACGAGTGCCGTCTGGCGCTCAGCCTCGATCTGCGCGTGCGCGGTCGTGGTCAGGCGCGCGGCCTCCGCCGAAGCGGTCTCCTTGGCCTCGGCGACGATCTTCTTGCCGTCCTCGCGGGCGGCGTCGCGGATCTCGCCGGCCTCCTTGCGGGCATCGGCGAGCTGCGCCGTGTACTCCTCGAGGGCGGCCTCGGCCTTGCGCTGGGCCTCGTCGGCCTTCGCGATGTTGCCCTCGATGGCAGCGGAGCGCTCGTCGAGCAGCTTCTTCATCCGAGGAAGGGCGACCTTCCAGAAGATGACCAGGATGACGATGAAGCACACCGACGACCAGATGATGTCGTACCACGCGGGAATCAGAGGGTTGTGCGCCGCTTCGGCGCCCTCTTCCGCGGCGTACGTGACAAGAGCGTTCAGCATCCTGTCTCCTTAGACGAGAGTGTGGCGATCAGAAGCCGAAGATGAAGCCGGTCGCGATGCCGATGAAGGCGAGCGCCTCGGTGAAGGCGATACCGATCCACATGAGGACCTGCAGGCGGCCGGCCAGCTCGGGCTGACGGGCGACGCCCTCGATCGTCTTGCCGACGACGATGCCCACGCCGATGGCCGGGCCGATCGCGGCGAGGCCGTAACCGACGGTGGCGATGGAGCCGGTGACCTCTGCGAGAACCGTAGTTGCGTCCACGGGGGTGTTTCCTTTCAGTTGTGGGCGGCGTGCGAGCCGTCCCGCTTTCAGTGCTCTTCGGCGACCGCGAGCTGGATGTAGACCGCGGTGAGAAGGGCGAAGACGTAGGCCTGGAGGACGGCCACCAGGATTTCGAACAGGGTGAAGACGAAGCCGAACGCGAGGCTGCCGGCGCCGAGGATGGACCACCAGCCGCCCATGTCGAAGATGAAGAACTGCGTGGCCGCGAAGAACAGCACCAGCAGCAGGTGGCCGACCATCATGTTCATGAGGAGTCGGAGGGTCAGCGTCACCGGCCGGATGATGAACGTCGAGATCAGCTCGATCGGCGTGACGATGATGTAGATCGGCCACGGCACGCCCGACGGGAAGAGCGAGTTCTTGAAGAAGTTCTTCGGGCTCTTCTTGATGCCGGCGTAGATGAACGTGACGTAGCTCACGACCGCCAGCGTCAGCGGCACCGCGATGATGCTCGTGCCGGCGATGTTCAGGAACGGGATGATGCCCGTGATGTTCATGAACAGGATCATGAAGAAGAGCGTCGTGAGGATCGGCAGGAAGCGCTGGGCGTCCTTCTTGCCGAGCAGGTCTTCGCCGATGTTGACGCGGACGAAGTCCAGTCCCATCTCGACGAGGCTCTGGAAGCGCCCCGGTACGACACGCATGCGCCGCGTACCGAGCCAGAAGATCACGACGACGGCGATCGTGGCGAGGAACTGGATGAGGTGGATCCGAGTGATCGGAACACCGGCCAGATTGAAGAGGACCTCAGGGAAGAACTCATCGATCGAGGGCCCGTGGAAGACGGGCGGTTCATCCGTGGCAAAGGGGGCGATCAGGGTCGCAGCATGAATAGACAGCGCTGGCTCCAGCTTCGGGGCACCGGTCGAGAACCGTTGCGACGATGGTCGATGAGCGTCACTCCGCAAGTACTCGTCAAGCGAGTGGGGCGGGCGCTCGTTCAGCCTATCAAACTTGTGAGGTCGCTGAATCCGCGGGGCGGCGGATCAGGATCCGGAGGACCCGTCGTCGCGCCTGTCCCCCGCGTCGGGGTCGGTCGGAAGCTCCACATCGCTCACGTGGGGCACCCGCATGCGCACCATCACGACGACGTCCACGGCCAGTGAGGCGAGAACGCTCACGACCGCTGCGACGAAGAACACCCTCGGCTCGATCCAGGGCTGATCGCGAAGGACGAGCAGGATGACGATGAACACGACGAACTTGAGGATCCACCCGCCCATCACGATGCCGAAGAAGATCGGCACGTAGAGCGGGTCGCCGAACCAGCGGTTCGCGATGAGGATGCTCGCCCCGGTGATGCCGAGGAAGACCGCGGCGACCAGGACGCCGGCGAGGGCGCTCCAGAGGCCCGTCGTGCCCGCGACGAGGAAGCCGACGATCGCGCCGATGACGGCGAGGATCGCGGTGACCGAGCCCGACCACACCAGGACGGTGCGCAGGATCGGGGTGCTGGAGATCGGGGTGCGGGGGTTCGGGCTGGTGCTCATCGGGCGTCCTCCTGTGCGGGCGCGGGATCGGGCTGCGGTTCGGGTTCGGGTCGGGGATCGACGGCGATCGCCGCGGGTGCGGGGCGCCGGCGCGAGGGAAGAAGGGTGACGACGAGGCATGCGGCGATGCCGACGATGCCGTAGAAGACGCCGAAGAGGTAGTCCCCCGGCCACTGGAGGGTCGTGCCGATGTACATCAGCAGCACCGACAGGCTCACGAGCGCCGTCCACGCGTAGAAGATGAGCACGGCGTCGCGATCCGTGTGGCCCATGTCGAGCATGCGGTGGTGCAGGTGCTTGCGGTCGGGCGAGAACGGCGACTTGCCGCGGCTCATGCGCCGCACGACGGCGAGGCCGAAGTCGAGCAGCGGCAGCAGGACGACGACGACCGGCAAGAGGATCGGGATGAACGCACCGAGGAGCTGCGAGCGGCCGAACGCGTCGTTGTCGGCGATCATCGCCGGGTCGAAGTTGCCGGTGATCGAGATCGCCGAGCACGCCATCAGAAGGCCCAGCATGAGCGCGCCGGCATCTCCCATGAACAGGCGCGCGGGACTCCAGTTCAGCGGGAGGAAGCCGATGCAGGCGCCGATGAGCACGGCGGCGATGAGCGAGGACAGCGTGAAGTACGTGCTCGAGCCGATGTCGCGGAACACCATGTAGGAGTACGCGAAGAAGACGCCGTTCGCGATCAGGCACACGCCGGCGACGAGACCGTCGAGACCGTCGATGAAGTTCACCGCGTTCATGACGACGACGATCGAGAAGACGGTGAGGGTGAAACTCGCCCAGCTCGAGAAGATCGTCATGCCGCCCAGCGGCAGCGTGTAGATCTGGAGCTGTCCGAACCACGCGATCACGCCGGCGGCGAGGAACTGCGCGCCGAGCTTGATCATCCAGTCGAGGTCCCACAGGTCGTCGAGCACGCCGACGACGACGATGAGCGCGGTCGCGCCGAGCAGGGCATACATCTGCTGGGGCTGCGCCCAGACGATGGAGAAATAGGGATGCTGCGACGACACCGCGAACGCCGCCAGCACGCCGAGGAACATCGCGATGCCGCCGAGGCGCGGTGTGGGGGTCTTGTGGACGTCGCGTTCGCGGATGCCCGGATACAGCTTGTACTTGAGGCTGAGTCGCCACACCGCCCACGACAGGACGAAGGTGACGGCCGCCGTGAGGAGGATCGTGAAGACGTACTGCTTCACGAGCGGTCGGGTTCCGGCGCCTCGGGCGCCGCAGCCTCTTCGGCCGGAGCATCCGCGGCGTCGGCGTCGGGCTCGGCACCCGGGTCGGGCTCGAGGAGGTCGCCGAGCACGTCGCGCAGCTGCTCGCGGCTGACCGCGCCCTCACGCAGCACGCGCACCTGGGGCTCGTCGCCGACGACGAGGCTGGTCGCGTCGATGATCGTCGACGGGATGCCGGTCTTGGACGGTCCGTCGCCGAGGTAGACGGCGACGCTGTCCTTCAGCATCCCTTCCGCGTCCTCGGCGGTGATGCCGGCCGCCATGCCGGTGAGGTTGGCGCTCGAGACGGCGAGCGGACCGGTCTCTTCGAGGAGCTCGAGGGCGATGCGGTGCGCCGGCATGCGCACGGCGACGGTGCCGCGGGTCTCGCCGAGATCCCATGACAGCGACGGCTGCGACGGCAGCACGATGGTCAGGCCACCCGGCCAGTACGCCTCCACGAGGCGTTCGACCGGCTCGGGGACCTCGGCCACGAGCGCGCGCAGCGTCGTGAGTCCTGCGACGAGAACGGGCGGCGGGGACTGGCGTCCGCGCCCCTTGGCCGCCAGCAGGCGCGCGACGGCGGCGTGGTCGAAGGCGTCGGCGGCGACGCCGTAGACGGTGTCGGTGGGGATGACGACGAGCTCGCCGCGGCCGATGGCCTGGCGCGCCTGGCGCATGCCGGTGAGCAGCTGCGCCTCGTCACGGCAGTCGTAGATGGGGGACATGTCAGAGGAAGTCTAGTTGCGCGGCCGCGGACGAACGCTCCGAGACCGGGACGGGCGATCAGGGATGCAGGGCGGTGGTCGCGCGGTCGCGCATCGTGAGGTCGGGGTGGGTCGCGGCGGCACGCCAGCCGTCGGCCTCGAGGATCCCGCGGATCGCCTCGCCCTGCCACTCGCCGTGCTCGATCACGATCAGACCGCCCGGGTGCGCGAGCCGCAGGCCCACCCCGCTCAGCACGCGGACGACGTCGAGGCCGTCCTCTCCCCCGTACAGCGCCGCGGGCGGGTCGAAGAAGCGGACTTCCGGATCGCGCGGGATCGCAGCATCCGGAACATACGGAGGATTGGATGCCACCACCGAGACCGTGCCGTCGAGCTCACCGAACGCGTGGGCGAGGTCGATGAAGGCGAGCGTCGCGTTGTCGGCGCCGACGTGCGCGAAGTTCTCCTTCGTCCACACGAAGGCGTCGACCGAGTTCTCCGCGGCGTAGACGCGTGCGTGCGGCACTTCGGTCGCCATGGCGAGGGCGATCGCGCCGCTGCCGGTGCCGAGATCCACCGCGATGGGAGACGCGGATGCTGCGGCCCGCAGCGCGTCGATCGCCAGCTGCGCGACGACCTCGGTCTCTGGGCGCGGCACGAACACGCCGGGGCCGACCCGCAGCTCCAGGTGGCGGAAGGGTGCCGTCCCGATGATGTGCTGCAGCGGCTCGCGGGTGGCGCGGCGGGCGACCAGCTCGTCGAGGCGGGAGGCGTCGGCGGCGGCCAGGCGATCGCCGCGGATCGCGGCCGCCTGCACTCCCCCGCGCCCGGAGCCGAGCACGAAGGCGGCGAGCAGCTCGGTGTCGACGGACGGATCGGTGACGCCGACCTCGGCCAGACGCGCGGCGGCGCGGCGGAGGGCATCGGAGAGCAGGGGGGATTCGTCGGGAGAAGCCATGACCGCATCCACTTTAGGGCCGGCTCCGTGCGAGGCGCGCAAGAGGGTACCGCGTGCGCGCCACCCTTTCGTCACAGAAGGACTCATGGAAAACACCGCCCCCTAGGCTGGTGCTCGATTCAGCCGAGAACCCGCGAAAGGTCCCGACATGACCGGCATCCATCCCGACATCACTTCCGCATTCGGCAACACGCCGCTGGTACGCCTGAACCGCGTCACCAACGGTGCCGGCGCAAACGTCCTGGCGAAGCTCGAGTTCTACAACCCCGCCTCGAGCGTGAAGGACCGCCTGGGAATCGCGATCGTCGATGCCGCGGAGGCCTCGGGCGAGTTGAAGCCGGGCGGCACGATCGTCGAGGCGACCAGCGGCAACACCGGCATCGCGCTGGCGATGGTCGGTGCGGCGCGCGGGTACCGCGTGGTCCTCGCGATGCCCTCGTCGATGTCGATCGAGCGCCGCCTCCTGCTGAAGGCCTACGGCGCCGAGCTCGAGCTCACCGACCCCGCCGGCGGCATGAAGGGTGCGATCGCGAAGGCCGAGGAGCTCGTCGCCGCCATTCCCGGTGCGATCCTCGCCCGCCAGTTCGAGAACCAGGCGAACGTGGAGATCCACCGCAAGACCACCGCGGAGGAGATCATCCGCGACACCGACGGCCAGATCGACTACTTCGTCGCCGGCATCGGCACGGGCGGCACGATCACCGGCGTCGGCCAGGTGCTCAAGGAGCGCGTGCCCGGCGCCAAGGTCGTCGCCGTCGAGCCGGCCGACTCGCCGCTGCTCACGAAGGGCACGCCCGGCCCGCACAAGATCCAGGGCATCGGCCCCAACTTCGTCCCGGCGATCCTCGATCAGGGCGTCATCGACGAGGTCATCGACGTCGAGTTCCCCGACGCGATCTCGACGGCACGCGCCGTCGGCGCGCAGGACGGCATCCTGGTCGGCATCTCGTCTGGTGCGGCGATCTGGGCGGCGCTCCAGGTGGCTGCACGCCCCGAGGCCGCCGGCAAGAACATCGTCGTCATCGTCCCCTCGTTCGGCGAGCGGTACCTGTCGACCGCGCTCTACGAGGATCTGCGCGAAGATTGAGTCGTCACGACGGCGCGCCGGCCGCCCCGACCCCGTCGGGCGCCGGCGCGCCGTCGCCGTCTTCGCGCACCGCTGATCCGAGGGAGTTCCACGTGCCCGGCATCCATTCCGACATCACCACCGCCTTCGGCGAGACACCGCTCGTGCGGCTCAACGCGCTCACGCAGGGCCTCGGGGCGGAGGTGCTCGCGAAGCTCGAGTTCTACAACCCGGGCTCCTCGGTCAAGGACCGCCTCGGCTACGCGCTCGTCGAGGCCGCCGAAGCCGCAGGAGAACTGCTCCCGGGCGGCACGATCGTCGAGTCCACGAGCGGCAACACCGGTATCTCGCTCGCGCTCATCGGCGCCGCGCGCGGCTACCGCGTCATCCTGACGATGCCCGCCTCGATGTCGAAGGAGCGCCGCACCCTCTTGAAGGCGTTCGGCGCCGAGCTCGTGCTCACCGACCCCTACAAGGGCATGACCGAGGCGGTCGAGGCGGCCCGGCGCATCGTCGCCGAGACCCCCGGGGCCATCCTCGCGCGCCAGTTCGAGCACGAGGCGAATGCGGCGATCCACCGCAAGACCACCGCCGAGGAGATCTGGCGCGACACCGAGGGCCGCGTGGACTGGTTCGTCGCGGGTTCGGGCACGGGCGGCACGATCACCGGCGTCGGTCAGGTGCTCAAGGAGCGCAACCCGGACGTCAAGATCGTCCTCGTCGAGCCGAAGGACTCCCCCGTTCTGACGGAGGGCCGCGCCGGCGGGCACCGGATCCAAGGCATCGGACCGAACTTCGTCCCCGAGGTGCTCGACCGCTCGGTCGTCGACGAGATCTTCGACGTCGAGTTCGATGACGCGATCACGGTCGCGCGCGAGCTCGCCACCCGCGAGGGCATCCTCGCCGGGATGTCGGCCGGCGCCGCCGTGTGGGCGGCGCTCCAGATCGCCGCGCGCCCCGAGGCCGCCGGGCAGCGCATCGTCGTGATCGTGCCCGACTCCGGCGAGCGATACCTGTCGACCGCTCTGTACGAGCACCTGCGCGAGCCGGAGGCCCAGACCAAATGACCGACGAACGCATCGGATTCCTCGCCCGGGCCCGCGAGGACGTCGCCGCGGCGAAGCTGCGCGACCCCGCGGCGCGCGGCGGCCTCGAGATCGCCGTGCTGTACCCCGGCCTGCACGCGATCTGGGCGCACCGCGTGTGGCACGCCCTGTGGACGCGGGACTTCCGCTTCGTCGCGCGCGCCGGGTCGCAGATCACCCGGTGGCTCACCGGCATCGAGATCCACCCCGGTGCCACGATCGGCCGTCGCTTCTTCATCGACCACGGCATGGGCGTCGTGGTCGGAGAGACCGCCGAGGTCGGCGACGACGTGATGCTCTACCACGGCGTCACGCTCGGCGGCCGCCAGCGCGAGGGCGGCAAGCGCCACCCCACGATCGAGGACGGCGTCGCCGTCGGCGCCGGCGCCAAGATCCTCGGCCCGATCACGATCGGCGCCGGATCCGTCGTCGGCGCGAACGCGGTCGTCACCAAGGACGCGCCCGCCGACAGCGTGCTGGTCGGCGTGCCCGCGAAGCCGCGCGCCCGCCGCGTCGGCGACGACACCCGTGCCCTGCTGACGACGCCCGAGTACCACATCTGACGCCGGGTCGAGGTCGCGCAGGGAACGAGCCGTGTCGGAGCCCGACCACGCCGGATGACGGATGCCGCGGCCCGCGGCTTCTCGAAGCGCACCGGGTCCGGCCGGGTCTACGCGGCGCTGCGACGATAGATCGCGGCCGCTGCCGTGCGGGACGACGCATCGAGCTTGCGCAGGATCGCCGACACGTGCACCGAGACCGTCTTGACGCTGATGTACAGCCGTTCCGCGATCTGCCCGTTGCTGAGCCCTTCGGCGACCAGCTCGAGCACCTGCTCCTCGCGGGCGGTCAGCAGTGAGCGCGACGCGTCGCCCGTGAGTCCGGCATCCGTCAGCAGCGCGTTCGCGCGCGCGGCGAGGCCGTCCGCACCGAGTTCCCCGGCGTACGACGCCGCCCCCGTGAGCGCCTCGCGCGCGCCGGCGCGGTCGCCCTCCGCCAGCAGCGCCTCGCCGTGCCGCACGCGCGCGTACGCGCGGATGTAGGCGGGTCCGATCGCGTCGATCGCGGCGGTCCACGGTCCTTCGCCCAGCTCGGCGGCGAAGACCGCCGCCCACAGCGGAGTCACCGGCCAGGCGTCGAATCCGGCGAGCACGGCTCGGTAGGGCTCGATGTCGGCATCCTCACCGGCTTCGCGGAGCATCGCGACCGCCCTGGCCGCGATCGCGGTCAGCGGCAGCGCGAGCACGCCGCCGGCGGGCGTCTCCCAGGCCAGGCGCGCGTGCGAGAGCGCTTCGTGCGCGTCTCCGCGCGCGAGCGCCAGTTCGCCGAGGTCGTACGCCATGCCGAAGCGGGTCTGGAACTCGTACGCGCCGAACATGTCGAGCTCCAGACGGGCCGCGTCCAGGGCTGCCTCGGCGCCGTCGATACGCCCGCGCCAGATCGCCAGGCACACCAGCCGCTCGCGCAGGAAGGCGGAGTAGAGGCCCGGTTCGACCATCGGGAGCAGACCGCCGAGCTCCTCGGCCTCCCGCAGCCGGCCCGCGTAGATGTGCGCCTCGATCATGTTGGCCTCGATCATCACGAGCGGGCCGAGGTCGGCCACGTGGGTGCGGCCGTACTCCTGCCCCTCCCGCGCCAGGGCGACGGCGTCCTCGTAGCGGCCGATCAGCATGAGGGTGTTCGAGTAGTTGATGTAGAACCGCATCATCGCGCGGACGAACCCGTCCGCGTGCGCACGCGCCTCCTCGAAGAGGCTCACGCCGTCCGGGTCGCCGACGCTGGCGCGACACGTCGCGGCGATGAGCAGCGCCTGCGCGAGGATCTCGCGCGCGGCGGGGTCTCCCGCGGCAGCCGCAGCCTCGGCGGTCGCCCGCGTCTGCGCGGCGACCTCCGCGCCGAGTGCCTGGCGCCCGTTGAGCATGTGCACGCGCGCGGAGCTGAGCAGGAGGCCCGCGCGCTGCACGTCGTGCTGCGGGTCGTCGCCCAGGATCGACAGCGCCTGCTCGATGCTCTCGACCCCGTCCGACACCCCCGCCTGGAACTCGATCGTCGCCAGGTCGCCGAGCATCGTGGCGCGCCCGACGACGTCGTCCTCGGGCCAGAGGGCGACTGCTTCCTGAGCGAACGCGAGGGCTCGGTCGTTCCGGTTCGCCGACACGAGGGCGGCAGAGGTGCGTCGCAGCACCTCGGCGCGCGGCATCCCGCAGATCCCCTCGGGGTCGGGGACCGACTCCCAGAGCTCGAGCACCCGCTCCCCCGCCTCGGCCGCCGTCGACCACGCCGATGCGACGCTCGCGGCGCGCTGCGCCGCCACCCCCGCGGCCAGCGCGCGGTCGGGCACGCGCGCCGCGCGCCAGTGGTGGGCGATGTCCGCGAGGACCCGGGCCGTGGGCGCCGAGTTCTCGAGTGCCACGGCGTAAGCGGTGTGCAGACGCGTCCGCTCGGTCGGCAGGAGCTCCGCGTAGACCGCCTCCTGCATGAGCGCGTGGCGGAACGCGTACGCCTCGTCGCGGACCACGACGACCTGCGCGTCGACGGCGCTGCGCACGGCATCCTCGAGGGCGGCCTCGTCCCCGTCGAAGACGTCGCGGAGGACGGCGTGCTCCACCTCGACCCCGCCGGTCGCCAGCACGCGTGCGAAGCGGCGGGCCTCAGCATCCAATCGCTCGTATCTCAGGAGGAGCACGTCCCGCAGCGATACCGGGAGCCTCGCGCCGGTGAAGCTCGCGAGCTCCTCGACGTAGAACGGGATGCCGTCGCTGCGGGCGGCGATGTCGTTCAGCACGCCGGCCGCGAGCGTGTCGCCGTGCACCGCATTGGCGAGTGCGCCGACCTCGGCAGGGCTGAGGCGAGCGAGGGGCCGGTGCGTCAGCAGGCGCGCGCGGTCGAGCTCGGCGAGCACCGGACGCAGCGGATGGGCCCGCCCGACGTCGTCGGTGCGGTACGACAGCAGCACGAAGAGCGGCAGCGCGGCCGCGCGGCGGACCAGCCGCGCCGCGATGTCGCAGGTCGTGCTGTCGGCCCAGTGGAGGTCCTCGATGATGACGACCAGCCGGTGCGTGCGCGCCAGCTGCGAGAACAGCTCGACGACGACGTCGGCCAGACGCTCGGCGTCGCCGGCGCTGTCGGCGAGCGCCGGGACGAGCACGCCGAGCGCGTCCGCGCCGGGACCGGCGGCCTCGCGCACCGCCTCCACGCCCAGCGCGTCGACGAGGTCGCGCAGGAGGTCGGTGATCGCGGTCAGCGGTGCGGGGCCCGAGCCGGAGTCGACGCAGGCGCCCCGGACGACGACCACGTCGGTGAGGCTGTCGGTGAAGTCCCGGAGCAGGCGGGTCTTGCCCATCCCGGCGTCACCCGACACGACGACGGCACGGCCCTCCGCACCCACGGCGTCGACCTCGTCGCGCAACGCGTCGAGGTCCGCCTGGCGGCCGACGAGGGGCACCCGGCCGATCTGCATACCGCCTATCATTCCACCAGCCTCGTGGCTGAGGCGGCCCGGCGGGATCGGGAGGAATCCCTGTCTTCGGGCGTCAGCCGCGGCGGTCCTGCACCTTGTTCTTGATGAACAGCGGCGGCAGCAGCCACGTCGCGAGCGCGGTGACCAGCCATACGATGAGCGTTCCGATGATCCAGGCGACCGGGCCGTCGATGCCGATGCCCGCCGCGGGGATGAGCACCGCGATGAGCAGGGCCACGAACGTCGAGAGCAGTCCGATGCCCCCGATCAGCGCGTTGGCGTGCCGCCGCGTGATCTTGAACAGCCAGGGCGCGAGCACGCTCTGCAGCACGGCAAAGATCACGACGGCGAGGAGGATCCCCCACCAGTCGTTCCAGTGCAGGGAGAAGCCCGGCAGGACGAGGTCCGCGACGATGAGGCCGAGCGCCGCCGACACCAGGAAGATGAGGGCGCGGATGAGCAGCGTGAGCACGCTCGAAGCCTACCGGCGCAGCATCCGGAGTCCGCCGACCGCCACGGATCCGGAGACCGGGGATCCGCGCCGAGACCGGGGGCTGCGCCCCAGGTCTGGGCGCGCACGCCCGGCCACAGCGCGGAGGGTCAGTCGTCGGAGCCGAGGGCCGCGAGACGGGCCTCCTCGTCGGCCGTGATGGCCGACTCGATGAGGGGCTCGAGCGCGCCGTCCATCACCTGGTCGAGGTTGTAGGCCTTGTAGCCGGTGCGGTGATCGGCGATGCGGTTCTCGGGGAAGTTGTACGTGCGGATGCGCTCGGACCGGTCCATGCCGCGGATCTGCGACTTGCGGGCGTCGGATGCCGCAGCCTCGAGCTCCTCCTGCTGCTTGGCGAGGAGGCGTGCCCGGAGCACGCGCATGCCCGCCTCACGGTTCTGCAGCTGCGACTTCTCGTTCTGCATCGACACCACGATCCCCGTAGGGAGGTGGGTGATGCGCACTGCGGAGTCGGTCGTGTTCACCGACTGGCCGCCCGGACCCGACGAGCGGAAGACGTCGATCTTCAGGTCGTTCGGGTCGATGTGGATCTCTTCGGGCTCGTCGACCTCGGGGAACACCAGCACACCGGTGGTCGACGTGTGGATGCGCCCCTGGGACTCGGTCGCCGGCACGCGCTGCACGCGGTGCACGCCGCCCTCGTACTTGAGGTGCGCCCACACGCCCTGCGCCGGGTCGGAGGAGGAGCCCTTGATCGCGATCTGGACGTCCTTGTAGCCGCCGAGGTCGGACTCGTTGCGCTCGAGGAGCTCGGTCTTCCAGCCCTTCGACGCCGCGTACTGCAGGTACATGCGCAGGAGGTCGGCCGCGAACAGCGCCGATTCGGCACCGCCCTCGCCCTGCTTGATCTCCATGATCACGTCGCGCGCGTCGTCGGGGTCGCGCGGGATCAGCAGGCGTCGCAGGCGCTCCTGCGCCTCGGCCAGCCCGGCCTCGAGGGCCGGCACCTCCTCCGCGAACGCGTCGTCCTCACGGGCGAGCTCGCGGGCGGCATCCAGATCATCGGATGCCGCCACCCAGTCCTCGTGGGCCTTCACGATGCGCGACAGCTCGGCGTAGCGCCGGTTCACCCGCTTGGCGCGCGCCGCATCGGCGTGCACCGCGGGGTCAGAGAGCTCCTCCTGGACCGCGCGGTGCTCGTCGATCAGTCCCTTGACGGACTCGAACACGGCTCAGCGGATGCTGTTGTCGTGATCGTGGCTGCGGCCGCCGCCGTGCCCGTTGGCGGGCGCCGGGATCGACTTCTGCATCTGCACCAGGAACTCGACGTTCGACTGTGTCTCCTTGAGCTTGCCGAGCACGACCTCGAGGGCCTGCTGGGGCTCGAGGCCGGCCAGCGCGCGGCGGAGCTTCCAGGTGATCTTGACCTCGTCGGGCGAGAGCAGCATCTCTTCGCGGCGCGTGGACGATGCGTTGACGTCGACCGCCGGGAAGATGCGCTTGTCGGCGAGCTGGCGGTTCAGGCGCAGTTCGCTGTTGCCGGTGCCCTTGAACTCCTCGAAGATCACGTCGTCCATCTTGGAGCCGGTCTCGACGAGGGCCGTCGCGAGGATCGTGAGCGATCCGCCGTTCTCGATGTTGCGCGCGGCGCCGAAGAAGCGCTTGGGCGGGTACAGCGCCGACGCATCGACACCACCGGTGAGCACGCGGCCCGAGGTCGGCGCCGAGATGTTGTAGGCGCGGCCGAGGCGCGTGATCGAGTCGAGCAGCACGACGACGTCGCGGCCGAGCTCCACGAGGCGCTTGGCGCGCTCGATGGCGAGCTCGGCGACCGTGGTGTGGTCCTCGGCAGGGCGGTCGAAGGTCGAGGCGATGACCTCGCCCTTCACCGTGCGCTGCATGTCGGTGACCTCTTCGGGGCGCTCGTCGACGAGCACGACCATGAGGTGCACCTCGGGGTTGTTGATCGAGATCGCGTTGGCGATCTGCTGCAGCACGATCGTCTTGCCCGCCTTCGGGGGCGCGACGATGAGGCCGCGCTGGCCCTTGCCGATCGGCGCGACGAGGTCGATGATGCGCTGCGTCAGCTTCTCGGGCGCGGTCTCGAGGCGAAGACGCTCCTGCGGGTAGAGCGGCGTCAGCTTGCCGAACTCGACACGCGCGGCAGCGTCGTCCACCGACAGGCCGTTGATCGCGTCGACCTTGACCAGCGCGTTGTACTTCTGACGGCTGGACTGCTCACCCTCGCGCGGCTGCTTGATCGAGCCGACGACCGCGTCGCCCTTGCGCAGGTTGTACTTCTTCACCTGACCGAGCGAGACGTAGACGTCGCTCGGGCCGGGCAGGTAGCCGGAGGTGCGCACGAACGCGTAGTTGTCGAGCACGTCGAGGATGCCCGCGATCGGGATGAGGACGTCGTCCTCGCCGATCTCGGTCTCGAACTCATCGCCACCGGCGGCGGCCTGCGTGCCACGGCGCTTGTTGCGCTGGCGGCCTCGGCCGTTGCCCTGGGCCGACTGCTCGTCGTCCTGCGCGTCGGCCTTCGCCGGCTCCGCGACGGGCTGGGCGTTCTGGTTCTGACCGCCCTGCGCGTTCTGGCCCTGTGCGGCCTGGCCGCCCTGGCCGCCCTGGGCGTTCTGGTTCTGAGCGTTGCGGTTGCGGCTGCGGCTGCGGCTGCGGCTCCGGCCGCGCGACGGCGTCTCGGCGCCCTCGCCCTCAGCGGCCTGCTCGCCGCCCTCGGCGGGCGCTTCTGCATCGGCGGCGGATGCCTCGGCGGGGGCGGATGCCTCGTCTGCGGCCTGCTCGCCGGCCTCAACCGGCGCGGCCTCAGCCGGCGCAGCCTCGGCGGGGGCGGATGCCGGCTCCTCGGCCGGTGCTTCCGCGGCGGGCTCGGCCGGCGCGACGTCGGTGCTCTTGGCACGGCGAGGAGCGCGCTTGCGCGGGGCCTTGGCGGGCGCAGCGGGCGCCTCGGCAGCCGCTTCGGCGGCCACGACCTCGGCGACGACCTCTTCGGCCACGACCTCGGCGACGACGGCCTCGGCGACCGCTTCTTCGGCGACCGCGTCCGCGACCGCAGCCTCGGCGACGGCCTCCTCGGCGACGGCGTCGGCGACGATCGCCTCGGCGACGGCCTCCTCTGCCGCTTCCTCGGCGGCCTCTGCGGCGGCGGTGTCACCGGACTCCTCGGCGACGATCGCCTCGGCGACCGCCTCCTCGGCGACCTCTTCGGCGGCGAGCGCCTCGACGACGGCCTCGTCGGCGACGGCGTCGGCCGCCTCGGCGACCTCGACGGCCGCTTCGGCGACGACCTCGGCCGCGACGGCCTCGATGACGGCTTCCTCAGCCACGGCCTCGGCCTGGGCTTCGATGCTGCCGGCGTCCTCGAAGGCCTCGGGCGCTTCCGCGCGCTCGTCGGCCGGAACGTCGGCGTGGATCTCGGAGATGGACTCCACGAGTTCTCCCTTGTGAAAAACGGAACGATTGTGCACGATCGCACGGCGCTGCCGGGTGGCGTCTGCCTGTCTCGATCAGTTGTCACGCCTGTCGAAACGCCCGCCGACGGGGTGAGGGACCGCGAGGGTGCTCAGCGGACGTCAGCAGGTCAGGATGCCGTGCGGTGGTTTCGCAGATTTGCGACGGAGGCCAGATTCACGTCTTACGTGGAACCCTCCGCGTACTCCCTCACTGTACCACCCTTGAAGTCGACGGCGAGCATGAGCGCCTCCCACGGGGTGTCGGTCGCGGTACCCGCGAGCGCCGCCGCCTCGAGGCGTCGTCCCGGGCCGTCGGCGAGCACGAGCACGCTCGGTCCCGCCCCCGACACGACCGCCGCGAAGCCTGCCGCGCGCAGCGCCCGCACAAGACCGTCGGTCTCGGGCATGGCGCTCGCGCGGTAGTTCTGGTGCAGCTTGTCCTCCGTCGCCGCCTGCAGCAGCTCGGGGCTCTGCGTGAGCGCCGCGATCAGGAGCGCAGAGCGCGAGACGTTGAAGACAGCGTCCTCTCGCGGCACATGCATCGGCTGAAGGCTGCGCGCGAGCTCGGTCGACATCGTGAAGGTCGGCACGAAGACGAGCGGCGACACACCGCGGTGCACGAGCAGCTTCTTGTGCTGCGGGCCGTCCTCGTCCACCCACGCGATGGTGAGGCCGCCGAACAGCGCCGGCGCGACGTTGTCGGGGTGGCCCTCGAGCTCGGTCGCGAGACGGAGCAGGGCATCGGGGCCGAGCTCGACGTCGCCCTCGAGCAGGCCCTTCGCGGCCAGCAGGCCGGACACGACCGCCGCGCCGGACGAGCCGAGGCCGCGTCCGTGCGGGATCACGTTCTTGGCGACCAGGCGGAGTCCCGGCATCCGTCGCCCGACCGATTCGTACGCGTACGCGATCGCCCGCACCACGAGGTGCGAGGCGTCGCGTGGCACGTCGTCCGCACCGGCTCCCTCGACCTCGATCTCGAGCTCGCCCTCGGGCAGCGCCGTGACGTCGAGCTCGTCGTACACGCTCAGCGCGAGGCCGAGGGTGTCGAACCCGGGCCCGAGGTTGGCACTCGTCGCCGGAACCCGCACCACCACGCGGCGGCCGGGGGCCGGAGCGACGGCTGCGTTCACGCGGTCGCCGCCGCGGGAGCGAGCTCGAGGACGGATGCCACCTCCGACGTCGTGGCGTCGACCACGGTGGGCTCGACCTCGGAGCCGTCGGCGTTGCGCAGTGCCCAGTGCGGGTCCTTGAGGCCGTGGCCGGTCACCGTGAGCACGACGCGCGCGCCCTGCGGCACGATGCCCGCCTCCACACGGTCGAGGAGACCGGCGACGCTGATCGCCGACGCGGGCTCGACGAAGATGCCCACCTCGCCCGCGAGGAGCTTCTGGGCCGCGAGGATGCGGTCGTCGTCGATCGCGCCGAAGTACCCGTCGGTCGCGGCGCGCGCCTCGAGGGCGAGCTCCCACGACGCGGGGTTGCCGATGCGGATGGCGCTGGCGACCGTCTCCGGGTTCTTCACGACCTCACCGGTGACGAGCGGCGCCGAGCCGGCGGCCTGAAAGCCGAACATGCGCGGCACGCGGGTCGAGACGCCGGCCTCGGCCTCTTCGCGGTAGCCGCGCGTGTAGGCGGTGTAGTTGCCCGCGTTGCCGACCGGGATGAAGTGGAAGTCGGGGGCGTCGCCCAGCTGCTCGACGACCTCGTACGCGGCGGTCTTCTGACCGTCGATGCGGTCGGGGTTGACCGAGTTGACCAGGTGCACCGGGTAGTTGTCGGCGAGTTCGCGCGCGATCTCGAGGCAGTCGTCGAAGTTGCCGCGGATCTGGATGAGACGGCCGTTGTGCGCCACGGCCTGGCTGAGCTTGCCCATCGCGATCTTGCCCTCGGGCACGAGCACCGCGGCGGTGATGCCGGCGTGGGCGGCGTATGCGGCCGCCGAGGCGGACGTGTTTCCGGTCGAGGCGCAGATGACGGCCTTCGCCCCGTGCTCGATCGCACGCGAGACGGCGACGGTCATGCCGCGGTCCTTGAACGAGCCCGTGGGGTTCATGCCCTCGAACTTCACCCACACGTCGGTGCCGGTGCGGCGCGACAGCGCGGGAGCGGGCAGGAGCGGCGTGCCACCCTCCCCGAGGGTGACGACGGTCGAGGCATCCGTGACGCCCAGACGATCTGCGTACTCGCGGAGGACTCCGCGCCAAACGTGTGCCATGTCAGTTCTCCTTCAGAAAAGTCTTCAATTGCCTTCGACGCGCAGCACCGAGACGACGCGCTCGACGACGCCGCTCGCGGCGAGGCGGTCCACCGTCTCGCTCAGGTCCTGCTCCAGAGCCTTGTGCGTGCCGATCACCAGTCGCGCCACGCCGCTCTCGCCCTCGGCCGACTCGACGACGGTCTGCTCGACGGTCGCGATCGACACGCGACCCTCGCTCAGGATGCCCGCGACCGTAGCCAGAACGCCCGGCTGGTCGTCGACTTCGAGCGTGATCTGGTACCGCGTGGTGACGCGTCCGACGGGAACGATCGGCAGGTTCGCGAGCGTCGACTCGCCGACGCCGACGCCGCCGGCGATGTGGCGGCGCGCCGCCGAGACGACGTCGCCGAGCACCGCCGACGCGGTCTGCACGCCACCGGCGCCCGCGCCGTAGAACATGAGGTTTCCGGCGGCCTCGGCCTGAACGAACACCGCGTTGTTGGCGCCGTGCACGCTCGCGAGCGGGTGCGCGCGGTCGATGAGCGCCGGGTAGACGCGCACCGAGATGGATTCACCGGATGCCTCGGTCAGGCGCTCGCACACGGCGAGCAGCTTGATGACGTACCCGGCGTGGCGTGCGGCATCCATCATCGACTTGTCGATCGAGGTGATGCCCTCGCGGTGCACCGCATCGAGCGGCACGGTCGTGTGGAACGCCAGGCTCGCCAGGATCGCGGCCTTCTGCGCGGCGTCGTAGCCCTCGACGTCGGCGGTCGGGTCGGCCTCCGCGTAACCGAGGCGCTGCGCGTCGGCGAGCACGTCGGAGAACTCGGCGCCCTCGGTGTCCATCCGGTCGAGGATGTAGTTCGTGGTTCCGTTGACGATGCCCATGATGCGCTGGACGCGGTCGCCGGCGAGCGAATCGCGCAGCGGACGGATGATGGGGATCGCGCCCGCGGCGGCCGCCTCGTAATAGACCTCGGCACCCACCTGATCGGCGGCGTCGAAGATCTCGGGGCCGTGCGTCGCCAGGAGCGCCTTGTTGGCCGTCACGATGTCGGCGCCCGAATTGATCGCGTGGAGCAGGTACTCTCGCGCCGGCTCGATGCCGCCCATGAGCTCGATGACGATGTCGGAGCCGACGATGAGCGAGTCCGCATCGGTCGTGAAGAGCTCGCGCGGAAGGTCGGTCTCGCGCTTGGCGTCGACGTCGCGCACGGCGATGCCCACCAGCTCCAGTCGTGCACCCGCGCGGTCGGCGAGCTCGTCGGCGTGCTGACGCAGCAGCGCGGCGACCTGCGAGCCGACGGCTCCGGCTCCCAGCAGTGCGACGCGGAGGCGGCGGTAGTCGGTCACTTCGACTCGCTTCGCTCGCTCAGTACAGGCATACGTTGTCTTCCTTCCGTCGGTGCGCCGGCGAGCTCGCGCCCGTCGCGCACGGTGCTGAGGCCTGCGTCCCGGGCGAGCAGATCGTCGATCGTCTCGCCGCGCACGATGACGCGCGCCTCTCCCCCGCGCAGCGCCACGACGGGCGGGCGGGAGACGTAGTTGTAGTTGCTCGCGAGCGAGAAGCAGTATGCGCCCGTCGCGGGCACGGCGAGCAGGTCGCCGGGCGAGACGTCCCCCGGCAGGTACTCCGCGTCGACGACGATGTCGCCCGACTCGCAGTGCTTGCCCACGACGCGCGCGAGCGCCGGCTCGACGTCGCTGGTGCGCGACGCGATGCGGGCCGAGAACTGCGCGCCGTACAGGGCCGGGCGGGCGTTGTCGCTCATGCCGCCGTCGACGCTCACGTACAGGCGGGTCTCGCCGCCCTCGAGCGCGACGGGCTTGGTCGTGCCCACTTCGTACAAGGTCACGCCCGCGCGGCCCACGATGGCACGGCCCGGCTCGAACGCCAGGTTCGGCATGGGGATGCCCCGCACCTCGCACTGCCGCGCGACCGACTCGGCGATGCCCAGCGCGAGCTGCTCGATGGGGGTGGGGTCGTCGACCGACGTGTAGGCGATGCCGAACCCGCCGCCGAGGTTCAGGACCGGCAGCTCGCCGCCTTCGCGGAGCTCGGCGTGCAGTTCGACCAGGCGGGCGGCGGACTCCTCGAACCCGGCGGTGCCGAAGATCTGCGAGCCGATGTGGCAGTGCAGGCCCACGAACTCGAGCCCGCCGAGCTCGCGGATGCGGGCGACGGCGGCCGGGGCATCCGTCAGCGTGAAGCCGAACTTCTGGTCTTCGTGAGCCGTCGCGAGGAAGTCGTGCGTCTCGGCGTGCACGCCGCTGTTGACCCGCAGCAGCACGGCCTGCGTCGCTCCGCGGCGCTCGACGATCGCCGCGAGACGCTCGATCTCGATGAGGCTGTCGATGACGATCGAGCCGATGCCGACCTCGACGGCCCGCTCGAGCTCGGCCACCGACTTGTTGTTGCCGTGGAAGCCCAGTCGCGCAGGGTCGGCGCCCGCCGCGAGCGCGACGGCGAGTTCTCCGCCGCTGCACACGTCGACGGCGAGCCCCTCTTCGGTGACCCAGCGCACGACCTCGGTGCTGAGGAACGCCTTGCCGGCGTAGTAGACGCGGGCCTGAACGCCGTGCAGCGCCGCAGCCGCGCGGAAGGCGTCGAGTGTGCGGCGTGCGGCCTGGCGCACCTCGTCCTCGTCCACGACATACAGAGGCGTGCCGAACCGCTCACGCAGGGCGGTGGCAGGGATGCCGCCGAGCTCCAGCACGCCGTCGGCATCACGCGCCGCTGCCGCCGGCCAGACGGCCGGGGCGAGCCCGTTCGCGTCGGCGGGGCGCTCGAGCCACGCGGGAGCGACGGAACGGTGGTGCGGGTCGGCGGACACGGTGGACCAATCAGTGGGAGCTTCGACGCTGGCCGTCCGGGAGTCCGGGTGCGGCTCTGCCAGGCCGGAGGGGGTCACGCGCCTGGCGGTGGTAGCAGTCTAGGGCACACGGCTCCAGGGCCCTGCGCCGTGTGACGCCCTGCGGCGGCTCAGGCGCAGGTGCCGTTCGCCTGCAGCGCCGGATCGGTGGCGATGGCCCCATCGACGTCGAAGTCGGCGACGAGCACGTCGCCGGTCACCTCGACGGAGGTGAGGGTCACTCCGGATGGCAGGTACTGCGCGATGCACACGTTCCACTCGCGCAGGACGATGTCGGCGAGACCTCCGAACTGGCTGCGCAGGGCGTCGGCGGTCACCTCCGACTCGCCGAGACGGAACGCCGCGGGCGTCAGGACGATGGCGCCGTCAACCGCGGACGGCGCCAGGGCGACGCCGACGGGGATGGACGCGCCGAACAGCTGCAGGTCGATCGACATCGTCACGTTCGGCGCGGCGAGGCCCACGGAGTCGGACGGGAGACCCTCGACCGTCGCCAGCAGCGTGCGCAGCTGCGACTCGTCGAGCGAGACGGTCGCCGTGGCGCCGCTCATCTCTCCGGTGCCGCGCACGGCGACATCGTGCGCCGTCACCGTCACATCGCCGGTGACACCGCCGAGCGTGACGTCGTCGGAGGCGATCGTGAGGTCGTCGATGGAGCCCGAGATGAGCTGGGGGATGACGGCGCCGGCGACGTCGACGTCGACCGGGTGGTCGGCAGGCAGCGACAGCTGGGTGCGCACCTGGTCGCGGACGACGCCGGTCACGATCTGCCGGGCGATCGCCTCGGCGGCGAACCACGCGGCCACGGCGAGCACAGCGACGATCGCGAACGCCACGATCCACGGCCACACGCGGCGCGGCTGCGCCGGTGCCGTCGACAGCGTCCCGTCGGGGATCGGCTCGGTCGCCTGCGTGTCGCCTCTGGCCATTGCTACATCCGTTCCGGTGCGGTGACACCCAGGAGATCGAGCCCGTTTCGCAGCACCTGGCCGGTGGCGTCGTTGAGCCACAGCCGGGTGCGGTGCACCGGCTCGACGGGCTCGTCACCCAGCGGGATCACGCGGCAGTTGTCGTACCAGCGGTGGTAGAGCCCCGCGAGCTCCTCGAGGTACCGCGCGACGCGGTGCGGCTCGCGCACCTCGGCGGCGAACGCCACGATGCGCGGGAACTCCTGAAGCGCGCCGAGGAGGGCCGACTCGGTCTCGTGGGTCAGCAGCTCGGGGGCGAACTCGGAACGGTCGACACCTGAGCCGTGGGCGTTGCGCGCCACGTTGTGCGTGCGCGCGTGCGCGTACTGGACGTAGAAGACCGGGTTGTCATTGGTGCGCTTGCGCAGGATCTCGGGGTCGAGCGTGAGCGGCGAGTCCGCGGGATAGCGCGCCAGCGAATAGCGCAGCGCGTCGGTGCCGATCCAGTCCCGCAGGTCGTCGAGCTCGATGATGTTTCCCGCGCGCTTCGAGAGCCGTGCGCCGTTGACCGACACGAGCTGCCCGATGAGCACCTCGATGTCCTTCTCGGGGTCGTCGCCGGCCGCACCGGCGAGCGCCTTGAGGCGGTGCACGTAGCCGTGGTGGTCGGCACCGAGCAGGTAGATCTTGTGCGCGAAGCCGCGGTCGCCCTTGTTGAGGTAGTACGCCGCGTCGGCCGCGAAGTAGGTGTACTCGCCGTTCGAGCGACGGATGACGCGATCCTTGTCGTCGCCGAAGTCCGTGGTGCGCACCCACACGGCACCCTCGTCGTCGAACACGTGGCCCTGTTCGCGCAAGCGGTCGACAGCCTCGTCCACGAGGCTCGGCTCGCCGTCGGCCCCCTTCGCGTGCAGCGTGCGCTCGCTGAAGAAGACGTCGAAGTGCACGTTGAACTTCTCGAGCGACGACTGCAGGTCGCCGAGCTGCAGCTCGTAGGCGCGGTCGCGCGCGATCCGCAGCTGCTCGTCCTCCGCCAGCGTCAGCAGTTCGGGCACCGCCGAGAGCACACGCTGCGCGAGGTCGGCGATGTACGAACCCGGGTAGCCGTCCTCGGGGGTCGGCTCGCCCTTGGCGGCGGCGAGCACCGAGCGGCCGAACCGGTCCATCTGCGCGCCCGCGTCGTTGACGTAGAACTCGCGGACGAGCGTCGCACCGCTCGCGAGCAGCAGCCGCGCCATCGAGTCGCCGAGCGCCGCCCAGCGGGTGTGGCCGATGTGCATCGGACCCGTCGGGTTGGCACTGACGAATTCGAGGTTGATCGTGTTGCCGCGCTGCGACTCGTTCGTTCCGAACGCCGCGCCCGCGTCGACGATGGTCTTCGCGAGCGCACCGGCGGCGGCAGCATCCAGTCGGATGTTGATGAAGCCGGGACCGGCGACCTCGACATCGGCGACGCCCTCGACCTGCGCGAGACCGGCCGCGATGTCGGCGGCGAACTCGCGGGGGTTCGCGCCGACGGCCTTCGCGAGCTTGAGCGCCGCGTTCGAGGCCCAGTCGCCGTGGTCGCGGTTCTTCGGCCGCTCGAGCGGCAGATCGGCGACCGTGAGCCCCTCGGCCGCGCCGGGTCGTCGCGCCTCCGCGAGCGGGGCGACGACGGCGAGCAGGGCGGCGGAGAGGGCTTCGGGATTCATAGCCCGTCAAGTCTACGGGCGCGGCCCACCCCGCCCCTGCGCGGGGTCAGGAGATCTGCACCAGCGCGCCGAAGTCGTCGGCGGCGGGATCGGATGCCTCGGGCAGCACTTCGGGCAGAGTGTCGAGTCCGTCGAGGGTCGCGGCCTCGGGGACCACCCACGCGTCGACGCGCAGGCGCTTCAGGCCGACGTAGCCGCCGTGGTAGCTGAGGAATGCGCAGTCCGCGGCATCGCGCCCGGTCGCGATGCGCACCAGAGAATTGCGGTTCGCGAGACGCGTCGCGTCGATGACGTACCAGGCGCCGTCGAGGTACGCCTCGGCGACGGCGTGGAAGTCCATCGGGCGCAGCCCCGGCGCGAAGCACGCGGCATAGCGGGCCGGCATGTCCATCGCGCGCAGCAGGGCGATGACGACGTGCGCGTAGTCTCGGCAGACGCCCTGGCCGGTCATGAGGGTCGTGACCGCACTGTCGGTGCCCTGACTGAGACCCGGCGTGTACGTGGTGCTCGTCGAGACGAACTCCGACACCGCCGCGATGAGGTCGTGGCCCGAGAGCCCCTTGAACTGGCGACGGGCCTGCTGGAACACCTCGTCGGACTGGGCGTAACGGCTCGGGCGCAGGTAGGTGATGGCTTCGAGATCGCTCGTGCGGCTGCTCGCGGCCTGTCCGTCGACGGTCGCCTCGTAGCGGATCTCGAGGTGGCCGGGCTCGCCCGTGAGGCGGTGCAGCCTGCTTCCCGACTGATCGACGATCTCGGTCGGGGTGTACACGCGATCGCCCTGGATGAACGTCAGATGCTCATTCGAGATCGGCACCGCCTGAGCGGCTGCGATCTGGAAGATGAGGTCGACGGATGCCCCCAATTCGAGGTCCATCTCAGCGGTCACGACGCGTTGCACCGAAGTATCCTCGCATGCCGCGAGGGCTCGATCGCGCGGGGTTGACAACCTCTTGCTGCGAGTGTTCTGGAAGCGATTCCCACCCTCAGGATCGGGCCCCACTTTTCCCCAGTTCACGGCCCAGGGGACGACCTCGTCCGTGCATGACTTACCCTCTTCACATGCACGCGCCCGGCAACACCCGAGCCCGGCGGCTATGGCTCCCCTTGGCGGGCGCCGCACTGGCCGTCGCGGCGGTGTGCGCGGTCGCGGTGCTGCGCCCCTGGGGTGCATCCGAACCGGTGGCTCCGGCGGCGGTGGCCGAGGGTGAGGCGGCGGTCGCAGCATCCGTCCCTCCCGCTCCCCTCGTACTCGAAGACGATGCGCGTGTGCTCGTCTTCGGGGACTCGTGGGTCTACGGCTCGGCCGCGAACGTGCCGACGCTCGGCTTCGCCTACCTCCTCGCCGACGAGCTCGGCGTCGAGACCGTCGTGGACGGCGTGCGCGGCAGCGGCTACCTCAAGCCCGGCCTCGACGGCCCCGCCTACGGCGAGCGCATCGGCGGGCTGGATCCGGCTCTCGACCCCGACCTGATCATCGTCGAGGGGTCGATCAACGACCGCAAGCTCTATCCGGCCGGATACCGGGATGCCGTCACCGCCGCGTGGGACGCCCTCGAGGCCCGGTACCCCGACGCCGAGATCGTGATCCTCGGCCCGTCGCCGCAGGTGCTGCCGGTACAGGACGCCACGCGCAGGATCGACGCCGACCTGAGCGAGCTGGCCGGCGCACGCGGCTGGTGGTACATCTCCCCCATCCGCGACGACTGGATCACCGACGCCAACTACCGCGATGTCATCGACACCGGCCCCATCGGGCGCGACCATCCCTCGACGAACGGCCACGCCTACCTCGCCGACCGCGTCGCGACGGCGATCGAACGCATGGAGCAGCAGCCAGCGATCGTCGCCGACGCACCGCTGGACGACACTCCCCCGGCGCCCTGAGTTGGCGGGGCGACGGGCGCCTGGATGGTAGTCTCGATCGGCACGCCTCCGTAGCTCAGGGGATAGAGCGTTGGTTTCCGGTACCAAAGGTCGCAGGTTCGATTCCTGTCGGGGGCACCAGTCGGGACAAGGGATCGAGAGTCTTCAGGACTCTCGATCCCTTTCTCGTGACAACACCTTGACAACATCTGTGGCGCGCTCGGCGCGATCGAGAGCAGCGGCTATTGCGTCAAACGGCGATGCCAGGAACTCGGGATACGGGACCGACCGCGACCGGTCTCCGCTCACCTCAGCCGTTCACAACGTGTCGGGGAAGAACAGCTAGTCCACCTGGTCGTCGCCCGCCCACTCCTGCGGCTCGCCGGGCTTGTACGTCCCGAAGGTCCACTCGTAGCCTTCGAGGTCCCGGACGCGGCAACGGTAGTTCCCCCACTCCGTGTCGGTGGGTGCGAAGACGACCTCCGCGCCGGCGGCGACGGCAGACCGGAAGATGTCGTCGACCTCGGCCGAAGAGCCCAGGGCGAACACCAGCCCGAGCCCGACCGACTCGCCGCGTGGTTGCGCGCGGTCGTAGCCCGCTCGATCGGTGAAGACGGTGAAGACAGCATCGCCGCGCCGCATCTCGGCGTGCTGGATGCCTCCCTCACCGTCGGGCCATTCCGCGGTGGTCGTCAGCCCGAACGCGCGCTCGAGCCATCGGAGGGCGGCGGGCGCATCGCGGTACGGGATCTGCGCATAGAGGAATGCCGGAGTCTCTGCCGTTGTCATGATGAGAAGGTAGCGATTCTCCCGGACAGATGGTGTCCGGATCGGTGGTAGCTGTCAGGTCGTTGCCGGGGCCGTTGTCGAGGATCGCAACCGACATCGGTGTGAGCGCATCCCTCAACGGGCATCGCCCCCTGCGAACACCATGACGTGCGTCGATCCCGTTGCGGGCACTGCACGAAGCCGGAACGATGCGTGCAGGCCTGAGGGCGTGCATGAGGCGTTCCGATGCGTGCTGACAGCTGCTCCGGGCGGGTCGGCGATCAGACGTCGAAGCTGTGACTCTGCAAGTTGCCTCGACCTTCGCGGAGCCAATTGACGTTGAGCCAGTGACGTTCGTGCCCGTCGTCCTTGCGAACACGGAGTTCGATCGACGACTTATGCGGCACCCGGACGGGGAGGCTGAAGTCCGTACTCACGCGGGTGAGTCCAGGTCGGCCGACGATGGTCGTCACCTCAGCTAAGGCTCCCTCGTTGATCAGCCGCACGGTTTCATCGCCTTCTTTGGCCAAGCGCCACTGGAAGGTCGGATTCGCCGGGTGCGTGGTCGACAAGTCGTCCGAACTCTCGTCAACCCGATTCGTGGCGGCCGCCTTTCGCAATCGCCGTCTACGTGCGAGCCACCCGACCGCGCCCAGTACCGCCGCTACGACGAGTCCACCGACGATAGTTGCCCCGAGTTGCGTCTGCGACCATTCCCAGAATCCACTCCATGCGGCCTGGGTCGTGAGTATTGCAAACGACATGAGCGAACACTATCTGGCCATAACCCCCCGAGCGGCGTCGATCCTCCTGCGAGCAGTGCGGATGCCGTGCCCGAGCGCGAGTAGCGCTCAGGCGGTCGTGTTGTGAAGTCGCGTCTGGAGCTGTCGGATGTGTTCGCCGAGCTCACCGGATGACAGCATCCCCGGGCCGAGCGGGCCGGCAGAGTCGCTGCCGATCGGCGGGAGCGACCGGAGTGCAGCCGCGACGTCGGAACTCATGCTGGCGATCTGCCACTCGAGTTCCTCGTTCACAGCGTTCGGGTCGCCCGCGGAGAGCCTGACCGCGCGGGCCGCATAGGCGGCTGCGCCAAGCGCGTGCGCGCCCATGTGCGCGACACCGGCCGCCTGCGCGGCGGCCCGAGCGGCGGCGGCGCCGGCCGGCGAGGCGGCGGACTTGGCTGCGCGCCCTGCGATGAACCGTCGACGGATCTGGTCGGCGGCCGTCAGTCGCCCTGCGGCGAACCCTCGAGTGCGCGCGATCGCGTCGCGCGGCCGGTCGTCGCCTGGCGCCTCGGACTCGAACAGCGCCAGGACGCGCTCCGCGCAGTCTGCTGCCCACGCAGCGACTTGTCTCCGGTCATCTTCGCTGAGCGACTGAGGCGAAAGCATGCCAGCAATCTCGCACAACTGCCGATCCCGGCCCGCACTGGATCCGTAAACGCGCACTGCCCGCTCAGCGCCCGCATCGCACTGACCCGATTGCTTCTCGAAGAGGTCACGAAGTCCGACCCCGATCGCGCGCGACGACTGCAACCCGCCTTCGACACGCTGGCTGCACCCGTGACCTGATGCGATCGCCATCAGGCCGCAATCTGCTACGCCACGATCGATCCACAAACGGGCGGTGCGCACTGAGGGGATGCATCCGTGCAGCCGCGATCCTCAAGCCTGCGTGAGGTGGGTGCGACAATTGCGCGATGAGCGGCAATGCTTCACTCGACGACGGCCCGTTCTTTCACGGCACGCGTGCGAACCTCGCCGCCGGAGACCGGCTCGTCGCCGGGCATCGGTCGAACTACAGGCGCGAGGTCATCATGAACCACGTGTACTTCACCGCCCTCCGAGACGGCGCGGGCCTGGCCGCCGAGATCGCGGCGATGCTGGGACCCGCCGAAGCGGAGCCGCACGTCTACCTCGTCGAACCGACCGGAGACTTCGAGAACGACCCGAACGTCACGGACAAGAAGTTCCCGGGCAACCCCACGCGTTCCTACCGGACAAGAGCACCCATGATCGTCGTCGAGGAAATCACGGAATGGACCCGGCTGACACCCGAGGCCCTCGAGTCATGGCGCGTTCGACTGGCTGCGCTGCGCGAGAGCGACGCCGAGATCATCAACTAGCACCGCGCATCTCAATGCTTGGTCGACGTGCCGACCCCGACGGTCCTCCTGCGGGCAATGGCACGAGAAGGGCCGTCCGTCGGGCATGAGGCTCAAGCTTGGACACCGCACCCTCGAAGACGCAAGAACCGAGCGCGGCGGATCCGTGTGCCGTCGGCGGCCGCGAAGGGCGCCTTCGTGTGAACCCATGACATCGCACTCGAACAGCGTCGTAGATGAGCTCAAACGGCTCGTCGCGGAGGGGCAGATCTCGGCAGACGCTCTGCACGTCATCACCGGCGTCCCCGTTGCGGCGATGCGGTTGCGATAATCGCGCCATGTATGGGGAACGTATCGCCAAATGGGAGAAGGCTGTTGAATGGCCCCTCACCCTCGCCGCCGTCCTCTTCCTTGCCGCCTACGCGATACAGATCATTGCCCGACCGGGCGGTTTGTTGAACCTGTCTTGCGAGATCGTCTTGGTCGCGACGTGGGCCGTGTTCGTTGTGGACTACGTGGTTCGGCTGGCGATCACGAAGCGCCGATGGCGGTGGTTCTACCGGCATCTGCTCGACCTGGCGATCGTCGTGCTGCCGATGCTGCGGCCGCTGCGCCTCATGCGGTTTCTGACCGTTTTGGCACTGATCGGGCGCAGCACCGGCAACATGCTTCGTGGCCGCGTTGTGCTGTACACCGTCGGCGCCACCGTCCTCACCGTGTTCATCGCGGCGCTCTCCGTGTTCGACGCAGAACGCGGCGTCGGCGACATCGACACGTTTCCCGACGCGGTGTGGTGGGCGTTCGTGACCATCACCACCGTCGGCTACGGCGACTACTATCCCGTCACCGCCGCTGGCCGGATCGTCGCAGTCGGGCTGATGATCGGCGGCATCGCGCTCATCGGTGTCGTCACCGCCACCCTCGCGTCCTGGATCGTCGAACGCGTCGCGGACCAGACCAGCAAGACCGTCTCCGCCACGGAGACGCAAGTCGAGGAACTGCGCAGCGAGATCGTCGAGCTCAAGGAGATGATCCGGGAGCTGCGCCCCGCCGGCTGAGCTGTGACAGCGCGGATGTGCGGCGCAGGTGCAGGGCGTGCACCGAGGAGGGGCGCTACTGTGTGGCTCGTGGATGCGTCTGTGGGGATGACGTTCTGGGCTGGGGTCATTGTCGGGGTGCTCTGGGGAGTGCTCCTGATGATCGTCGGCCGCTGGGCGATAGCTGCCGTGAAGCGCGCAAGCTGGCGACGCCGGCAACGGCGCTACCTCAAGTCGTCCAAGCGCGACCCGCTGCCACAGCTGTGGGCCACCGGAGCCGGCTACCCCGACGCCGGCGCGTCGGGAACCTCGCGGCGGGCTCCCGGCGGGCTCGACGACTATCGCGATGGACGGCGGCAACGCCCGGACTTCAACCCAACGCCCGGCCCCAGAGACTGGTAGGGCGTCCAGGCGCCTCGCACGACGCAGCCGGATCCCTCCGTCGCCAGTCGACGTCTTGCGCGATCACGACTGGTCAGGAGTACGACTGGATGACCGTCGACGGCACGGTGACCTCGAACTTCTCCGAGGACCAGGACATGGTGCGCATCGACCTGATCGCGCGCAACCCGCAGGGCCAGATCGTGGGCGTGGACTTCACCTTCACCGACCGCGTGCCCGCTGCGGCACCGCAGCGTGGAACGTCTCGATGTGGGAGGTCCCACTCGAGAGCACCATCACGGCGTTCGCCCACCTCTGACCCGTGCGGCTCGTGTCCTCCGAACACGCTTCGCGAGGAGCCGGGTCGGGCGGATCAGCGGAACGAAGCGGGAAGGGAAATCCCTTCCACCCGCACCCGAAGGTGGGTCATCAGGACTCCCGATCCTTCTGCTCTTCCCGCGAGACGAGGTCGACCCCACGGCTGCAGGTTCGCAGGCTGCCGGCTGTCAGGAGAAGACCGGAGAGAGGAAGCGACGCTCGTAGCGACGGATGCAACCCGTGGCGCGCGCGAGCGCGAACGCCGCCTGGCACTCCGGATCCGTCTTCGAGGCATTGCGGTAGACCTCATACTCGGCAAGCGACGGGAAGGTGAACAACGCGAACGCTTCGTCGCTGTCGCCCTCACTGGGCAGGAAGTAGCCATGGTGGGTGCCGCCGAGCTTGCCGACGAGTCGGATCCAGGCGCGGCCGTACTCGGTGAAGTCGTCGAGCTTGTCGGGATCGATCTCGTAGCGAAGATGAACAGTGATCATCGAGGTTCCTTTGCACTCAGCCGTACCCACGAGTCTCACTGACCCGGAGCGGGCGCGACGACGATCGGGGGTGCCGCGAGCAAAGGTGGCGGAGAAAGCCCGAGAACTTGGCAGAGCCACGCGGATCGACCGCCCGCGGCAGCGTGGCTCGAGCGGGAGTCGCAGCCGGTTGGAGCACCGCATCACGAGTCGTGGGCGTCGAGCGAGTGACGTCGCAGATCCGGACACTCTTGCAGGGTGTGCGGAGGGTGGGGGGTTCCGCTGGCGATCATCCCCCTCCCGGACGAGCTGCCCGCGCCCAGCCCGGACGCGATCTGGTCCAGCGGTGGTCCGCCCTTCGTCGGCTGATCAGCGGGAGCGGACGCTGCGGCCCGCGCGCACCGGCCGTGCAGGCGCCCCAGCGCCCCTCACAGCCGGTCGCCGGCGCCGCGGGGCGCGGCGCCGGCGACCGGTGGCACGCGATTACGGAAGGACGATCTCGAAATCCGGGTCGCCCTGGTCGAGCACACCGAGGATCTGCCGCAGCACCCCGGCGTCACCGCGGACCTCGATGCCCTCGGAGTCCGTATCGCCCCCCGCCAGCCGGATGAGGCGCGGCTTCGAGAGCGTGAGCTGCAGCGGGGTCTCGGGATCGGCCTCCCGCTCGACGTACACCAGCACCCCGTTGCGCAGCGTCACGTGGAAGGTGCGACCGAGGTCGGTGAGGGTCACGTCCAGGGCGAGGTCGAGGCGCCAGGCCTTCGGGCCGTTCACGCGGATCGCCACGGCGTCGAGCAGCTGCTCAGGCGTGAGCTGGGCGATGATCAGCGGCGCGGCCGTCTGGGTGGGCGTGCCGAAGCTGCCCTCGCGCAGCTCGGTGGCGCCCGACAGGAAGAAGTTGCGCCAGGTGCCGTTCTCGGCACCGTATGCCAGCTGCTCCAGGGTGTCGGCGTAAAGGGTGCGCGCCGCTTCGTGGTCGGCGTCGGCGAACACCGCGTGGTCGAGCAGTGTCGCCGCCCAGCGGTAGTCGCCCGCGTCGAACGCCTGCTGCGCGAGCTCGACCACCCGGTCGACGCCGCCGATCGCGGCGACGTAACGCTCCGCCTGAGCCTGAGGCGGATGCGGCCACAGGCGCGCGGGGTTGCCGTCGAACCAGCCCATATAGCGCTGGTAGATCGCCTTCACGTTGTGACTCACCGAGCCGTAGTAGCCGTGCGTGCTCCACGACGCTTCGAGCGCCGGGGGCAGCTCGAGCATCTCGGCGATCTCGGCGCCGTTGTATCCCTGGTTCAGCAGCCGCAGCGTCTGGTCGTGCAGGTAGCCGTAGAGGTCGCGCTGGATCGCGAGGAACTCGCGGATCTCCTCATTGCCCCACGTCGGCCAGTGGTGGGACGCGAACACCACTTCGACCTCCTCGCCGAAGCGTTCGAGAGCCTCGGTGAGGTACTGCGACCACACGTGCGGGTCGCGCACGAGCGCGCCCCGCAGCGTCAGGAGGTTGTGGAGCGTATGGGTCGCGTTCTCGGCCATGCACAGCGCACGGTAGCGCGGCAGGTAGAAGTGCATCTCGGACGGCGCCTCGGTGCCCGGCGCCATCTGGAACTCGAACTCGACGCCGTCGACCGTGTGCGTCTCGCCGGTGGTGGTGATCTCCAGCGTCGGCGGGAGGATGGTCGGGCTTCCGGTCGACGTGGTCTGCCCCAGCCCCGCACCGACCTGCCCCTGCGGTCCCTTGGCGAGGGCGGCGCCGTACATGTACCCGGCGCGTCGGGCCATCGCGGTGCCGGCATACACGTTCTCCGCGACCGAGTGCTCGAGGAACCCCTCGGGCACGATGATCTGCACCTTTCCGGAGTCGACGTCGTCCTCGCTGACGATTCCCAACACGCCGCCGAAGTGATCGATGTGGCTGTGCGAGTGGATCACCGCGTGGATCGGGCGCTCGCCACGGTGCGCGCGGTAGAGCGCCATCGCGGCCGCGGCCGTCTCGACCGAGATCAACGGGTCGACGACGATCACGCCGGTGTCACCCTCGATGATCGACATGACCGACAGGTCCAGTCCGCGCACCTGGTACAGCCCGGGCACGACCTCGTACAGTCCATGCTTGGCGACCAGCTGCGACTGCCGCCACAGACTCGGGTGCACCGACGCGGGCGCGTCGCCCTCCACGAAGTCGTAGCTCGAGGCATCCCACACGACCTCGCCCTTGTCGTTGCGGATCTTCGGATCATCGAGCGTGCCGATGTATCCGCGGTCCGCGGCGACGAAGTCATCGACGTCGTCGAACGGCAGCGCAGCCAGGGCGGCGGCGTGAGCCTGACGGATCGACGCTTGCGGTTCCCGCTGTTCCATGTGTCCTGTTCCCTTCGTTCCGGCCCCGGCGGCCGTGAGTCCCTCAGTCCTGCGGCGCCCGCGCTTCCAGCGCGGCCACAGCCTCTCGATTGGTCGAGTAGACGGTCTGCCCGGACAGCAGTCCGAGCTCGTCGAGTCGCGCCTTCGTAGGCACCCGCACGCGGCTGAACGCCAGGCTCACGCCCTGTTCGTCGAGCCACTCCTCGAGCGACGCGAACGCCTCGGCACCAGTCACGTCGATGTCCGTCACCGCCTCCATGTCGATGACCACGTGCTTCACGGGCTCGTCGGCGCCGGTCACCGCGCGCTTGACGGCGGCGGAGAACACGGCGCCGTTCGCGAAGAACAGCGGCGCTGCCATCCGCACCACCACGACGCCGGGCGCGGTCGTCGCGCCGGCCGCCGCGTCTTCCAGGAGCGACTGCTTCGCGTCGTCGTCGGCGGCGAGGACGTCGATCGCGGGGTTCGCCGCGCGCTTGGCGAGGTTGATGAGCGCGAGCACGAACGCCACGACGATCCCGGGGATCGCGCCGACGAACAGTGTCACGAGGAAGCACACCGCGCCGATCGCGAACTCGAAGCGGTCCTGGCGCCAGAGCACCCGGAACTCGCGGATGCCGAGGAGGGGCAGGATCGCGACGCCGACCACCGCGCCGATGGCGGGCGATGGGATGTCGGCGAGCAGCGTGGTGCCGAACAGCAGAAGCAGCAGAGTGCCCACGGCGAGCACGAGCGACGGAAGCTGGGTGCGGGAGCCCGCCTGATCCATCGCGGCAGTGCGGGACGTCGAGGAGCCCATCGAGAAGCTGCCCTGCGCGCCCGCGGCGATGTTGCCGAGGCCGAAGGCCAGGAGGTCGCGGTTGGCGTGGAACGGGTAGCCGTGCTTCTCGCCGTACGAGCGCGAGACGAGGAGGCCCTCGGCGGTCGTGACGAGCGTCAGCGCGATCGCCGACGGGATCAGCGCCATCCACATCTGCCAGTCGATGACGGGCCACGTGAGCGTGGGCGGCCCCGAGGGGACCGCGCCCAGAACGTCGACGCCCCGCTGGTCGAGGCCTGTCAGCACCACCAGCAGCGTGGACAGGATCAGGACGACGAGCGCCCACGGCACGGCCTTCAGATACCTCTTGCCGAGCAGGAGGACGGCGACGGACGCCGCCGAGATCGCCACCGACCACGCGTTGATCGTCTCGAGGTTCGACACGAGTCCGACCACCTTGTCGACGAACTCGCCGCCCGAGTCGATCTTGACCCCGAGCATCTTCGCGATCTGGCTGACCAGGATGTCGAGGGCGAGGCCTCCGACGAACCCGATCAGGATCGGCTTGGAGAGGAAGTTGGCGAGGAAGCCGAGCTTGAAGAATGCCATCAGCACGAACATGACGCCGCAGATGATGGCCTGCGCGAGTGCGAGTGTGGCGTAATCCGTGCTGCCGGCTGTGGCGAGCCCGCCGATCGACGAGGCGACGAGGGCGGCGGCGGCAGCATCCGGCGACACCACAAGCTGACGAGACGACACGACCAGCGCATAGATCAGCGTCGGCACGACCAGCGCGTACAACCCTGCCGTCGGCGGGAGCCCCGCGATCTGGGCATACCCGATGTTGAGCGGGATGGCGATCGCGAGAAGGGTGACCCCTGCGGTGAGCTCGGTGACGAGGTTCCGCCTGGTCAGGCCGGCGAGGGGTCGCTGCATTCCTGCTCCTGGATAAGGGGGGACAGTCGTGTCCACCTTGGCATGGTCGAGCGGTGTCAGACGGGATCGCCGGGAACGAGGGGCGGCACGACCGCCTCGCTCGTCACCGTTGCCGACCATCCGCGCCGCGCCAGTCCCGCGGTGAGCGCGGCGACCACCCCCGACGTGACGGAAAGGCCCCGCGCGGGATCGTGCCAGAACTGCACGCGCCCGGTGATCCGGGTCTCCGAAACGGCGGTGACGAGCACGCCGACCGCGGGATCGGCGAGCACGCCCTCGGCGGCGGCCGCGGACTCTGCGAGTGCCTCGACGACCTCGTCGACCCCGGCACCGGCGCGCTCGACACGCACCTGAATGTCGCTGCGCCTACCGCCGTGGCGCGAGTTGTTGACCAGGGTCTCGGCGAGGAGCTTCGAGTTCGGCACGTGCGCGGTGCGACCGTCGGGCGTGATGAAGACCACGGCGCGGGAGTTGAGCTCGATGACCGTGCCGGAGATGGGGTTGCCGTCGGGTCCTTCGACGGTGATCTCCTCGCCGAGCACGATGGGCTTGCGCGTCGCGATGAGCACGCTCGCCGCGAAGTTGTCGGCGACGCCGCGCAGCACCAGGGCGGCGACGACGACCAGCACGATCACGACGGCCAGCACCGGCTGCACATTGGCCCCGAGGAACGCGAGTGCGATCCCGAAGCCGACCAACAGCAGCGTGTACTGGGCGAATCGCGCGGCGAACCTGGTCGCCGCCGGGGTAGCCGTGGGCACGTGGCCCATGAGGTCGGTGACGGCCCTCTTGGCGATGCGCGAGGCGATCCACCCGGCGAGCAGGGCGAGGATCGCCCACAGCACCTGCCACCACGTGATCGGCGTGCTCAGGAACTGACTGAAATCCACGTCGTCAGGATACGAAGGGGGGTGCGCGCGTCGCGCGAGCCTCGCCGGGGCCCCGGCTTCGAACGAGAGGCCCCGACGACGCCCGGCGCAAAACGATGATCCCCTCGGTGCCGGAGCGCCGGGGGGATCGTCAATGCGAAGGGGTTTCTGTGTTCCGGGTCCTTTCGGGCCTTACGTCTCTGTTTTCTCTTCGCAAGATCGAATGTCCTCCTCCGAAACCCCGTCGTCAAGAGTTCACGAAGAAGTCATCTCGACGTGAGGTTGAGGGTGAGGGATGCTGCGCCCCGGCGCACGTCGCCGAGGCGCAGCATCCGCTCGATCACTGCGTGGCGTCGTCCGTGAACGCGTCCATGCTCTTGCCCGCACCGTGCGACTTGCCCGGTGTGCGGACGCCGTTGACCGTCGACGTGTCGAACGCGAACGTCATGACCGCCGCGGCAACAGCGTCGGAGTTCACGTCGAGCGCGTGCGCATTGAGGTTGTCGATGTCATCGCAGGGAGCGTGGTAGCACGGGTCGAACGCGACGCCGGCCGTGCCGCCGAAGATCGCCGCCTGCTGCGCGGTCTTGACCCCCTCGGCACCGGTGAACAGACCGCCCGCGGGGATGCCCACGGCGATGAAGGGTCCGTAGTCGCTGCGGCCCGAGAACTCGGTGTCCTGGAACGGTTCTCCGACGCTCGTGTAGTACTGCTCGAAGACGTCCTCGATCTGGGCGGATCCCTCCGGGATGAAGCCGGGTGCGGCCGTCCCACTGGAGTTGTCGCCGTCGTAGACGCCCATGAAGTAGTTCGGCGAGCCGATCATGTCGAAGTTGAGGTAGAGCGCGATGTCGCCCGCCTGCTCATCCGACAGAGCCCCGACATAGTGCTCCGAACCGAGCAGTCCGCTCTCCTCGGCACCCCACCAGGCGAACCGCACCGTGTTGTTGGGCTTGGTCTTCTGCATCTGGATGGCCGTCTCCAGCAGCGCAGCGCTGCCCGAGCCGTTGTCGTTGATGCCCGCGCCGTCCTGGACGCTGTCCAGGTGAGCGCCCGCCATGACGGTGTTGGCGTCGTTGCCGGCCTTGGTCTCGGCGAGCACGTTCCACGCGGTGCGCGTATCGGCCTCGTAGTCGACGGTCACGGTGACGATCGAGTTCGGCACCGACAGCAGGTTCGCACCCGTGGCCGAGGTCGCGAACACCGCGGGGATGGTGAGCCCGGTGGCGTCGCCGATCATGCCGACGAGACCGGTGCGGCCCGCTTGCCCCTCGTTCATGACGATCACGCCGGCGGCACCCGCCGCCTGCGCGTTGAGGACCTTGACCGCGAACCCGCACGACCCGCGCTGGACCAGGGCGATGCCGCCCGCCGGGAAGCCGGCGAAGTCCGTCGATTCGCATCCGCTGGTGTTGCTGTTCGGCGGGAGCGCCTCGGACGGGTAGACGACACCGACCGGCACGAGCGGCCCGGTCGCGGTGCCCTTGGGACTGCCGGTGTCGAAGCTGTTGCGGAGGAAGTCCGACTCGTCGACGAACGAGGTGGGGTTCGGCGACACACGGATGAGCTCGCTGTTCTCCTCGAAGTAGTCGAACTCGAACGGCTGCACCTCGGGTGTGTACCCGGCGGCGGTGAGCCGGCTCACGACGTAGTCGACGGAGGCCTTGTACCCCGGACGGCCGGCGGCCCGGTCGCCGTACTGGTCGGCGATCGCCTGGAACGCCTCGAGATGGTTCAAGACGGCATCAAGCGTCACGGCTTTCGTGATCTTGTTCACCGAGTTGTTGTTCGGTGCCGCGTACGCGGGAGCAGCGAGAGCGACGGTGGCGACGAGGGCGGTCGCGGTAGCGACAGCCCAGGCGCGCCTGGTTCTCATGGGCATGGTCGTGCCTCTCCGCCGGCGACCCCTCTGTCACCGGCTTCCTGCGGGGATGCTCACACACTCCGCGTCGGCACGGCCAGTCCCACGGCGGGCACTCTCATCGAGCTCTCATCATCAGGGCCCGATCAGGAGGGATGCTGCGACCCGGCGTGGTCGCCGGGTCGCAGCATCCGTCTCCCGAACCTCACTCGTGGCCGACGAGCTTCAGGCCGACGACGCAGCCGACCAGGCCGAGGATGAGCAGCATCTTGACGAACGAGAACGCCTCGTCGCCGGTGATCATCGCGTAGGCGACGGTCAGCGACGCGCCGATGCCGACCCACACCGCGTACGCCGTGCCGGTGGAGATGTCGCGCATCGCCCAGGCGAGTCCGCCCATGCTGGCGACGAGGGCGACGCCGAAGATCACCGACGGCCAGAGCTTCGTGAAACCCTCGGTCTTGCCGAGGGCGGTGGCCCACACGGCCTCGAGGATGCCGGAAACGATGAGGATGACCCACGCCATGACTGTGCTCCTGGCCAGTCTTGTCGCGTACCGGGTACTGATCCGTCGTCCGGGGATCCCCGGTCGGGGATCCGCTGACCACCCTAGCCGCTCCCGCTGGGCAGGGCCTGGGCAGGGTTGCGGCCCGTCCGGGTCAGACGAAGAAGAGCCAGTCGAGCATCCCCGGGTTGTGCGCGTGGACGAGCACGAGGAAGACGACCGCGTCGAACAGCAGGTGCACGGTGACCACGTACGCGAGCGAGCGCGTCTTCATGAAGATGAAGCCCTGCAGCAGCGCGAACGGGATGGTGAGCACCGGACCCCACGCCTGGTACCCCAGCTCCCACAGGAACGAGACGAACACGACCGACTGCAGGATGTTCGCCTGCCAGAACGGGAAGTGCCGCCGCAGCAGAGCGAAGCACGTGCAGATGAAGAACAGCTCGTCCCAGATGCCCACCGCGCCGACGCCGACGAAGAGGCGCGCGATGAGCTCCGGGGTGTCGACGACCGGCCAGTTGAGGTAGACGCCCGAGGTGATGAAGTAGAACGGCAGGATCAGCCAGCCGAGCAGCAGCACGGCGATGAGCCACGTCCACTGGAACCGCGTCCACCGGCCACCGCCACGCCACGGGAACCGGATGGCGCGGTCGCGATAGACCCATCGCGAGATCACGTAGGGCACGGCGACCGCGCCACCGAGGGCCACCGCGAACCGCAGGATCGCGAGGTTGTCGAGCTCCGCCTTGAGGGGGATCGCGCTCACGATGAGCAGTCCCACGGCGATGAGCGAGAGATCGCGCAGGAGGGACGGCTGACGGAGACCGGAGTCCGACGCAGGCAGTCTGGCGGCAGTATCGGTTCGTTCTGTCAGCAGCGCGGCCGCAAGGCCCGCGGCGAGCAGCACCCACCCGAGCCACGGCACCCGCACGACGAAGAACGCCGGCGCAGCGAGGCAGACGAGGAGGGCGGGCGCCAACCCCCAGGACCACGTGCGGACGGCCGGCGCGGGCGGGGCGTCGGGATGTGCGGGCATGCGCGGCGGCTCCGGTCGGTCGGGGTCGGGACAGGTCAGTGGTCGAGGGGGTGCTCGATCTCATCCTTCGCCATGCGCGCGGCGACGTACGCGAGCGCGCCGAGGATCAGCGGGATCACGCCGGCGGCGATGAAGATCGCCTCGATCGGCACCACCTCGGCGAGGGGGCCGGCGAGCGCCATCGACAGCGGCATGAGCGCAAGCGACACGAAGAAGTCCAGGCTCGAGACGCGCCCGAGCATGTGGCGCGGCACGCGGCGCTGCAGCAGCGTGCCCCAGATGACGTTGCCGTAGCTGAACCCGAAGCCCACGAGGAACAGGCACAGCGCCATGAGCCAGTACTGGTGGGTGATGCCGACGATCGCGAACGGCAGCGTGCTGACGCCCCACACGCCCATCATCACCGTGAGGTACCGGCGCGGCAGCCTCATCGACGACACCACGATCGAGCCGAGCACGCCGCCGATGCCGTAGATCGCGAGGAGGAAGCCGAACAGCCGCGGATCCTCCCCGACCCGGTCGCGGGTGACGAAGGGCAGCAGCACCTCTTCGGGACCGACGAACACGAGCACCCACCCCGTCGCGAACAGAAGCGTCCACAGCAGCCAGGGCGTGCGGATCGTGAAGCCCACCGCCTCGCGCAGGTCGTGGAGCACGCCGCGCACGCCCTCGGGCGCCTCGTGCTGCTCGCCTGGGGCGGCGGGCGGCTCAGGACGCACGAACAGCAGCAGCACGAACGCCAGCGCGTGCGCGGCGACGACGCCCCACGCCGCGTGCGCGGGTGCGAGCACCGCCGCGACGATGGCACCGGCCGCCGCCGGGCCCGCGGCCTGCTGCAGCGCGGGCCGGATGGCGCCCTCGAGACCGTTCGCGGCGAGCAGCTGCGCGGGCGGCAGGATGCGGGGCAGGATCGCACTGTACGCCGGGAAGAAGAAGCCCGCCCCCGCGCCCATCACGAAGGCCACGACCGCGAGATGCGGGATCGTCACGACGCCGAACGAGCCCGCGAGCGCGACCGATGTGATCGCGAGCAGGTTCACGAGCTCCACGATGCGCAGCAGAAGTCGGCGCGGCACGCGGTCGGCCGCGATGCCCCCGGGGATCGCGCACGCCAGCAGACCGATGGCGTTCGCCGCGGCGACGGCCGAGAGCTCGACCGGCCCGCCGCCCGCGCCGATGACCGTGTAGACCATGACGACGGCCCACATGCCCGCGCCGAGGATCGACAGCACCACGGCGCCGAACAGCATCCGGAAGTCGCGGTGCCCGAGCGGTCGGACGAAGCGCCACGGGTCGCGCGGCGGCGCGGGGGCGACCGCGCCGGACGCGGCCTGGGGCTCTCGCGCGTGGTCGGGCGCCGATCCCGGCAGCGGGACCGGGCCGGTGAGGGGTCCGGTGGGTCCGCTCATGACCTCGCGACGCGGCGATACGACAGATCTCGGATGTCGCGGCCCACGCGCGCGCCCTTGCGCTCGAATGCGGTCAGCACGCGACCGTCGAAGCGAGGGGCCCACTCCCCCTCGAACGTCGCCTCGAACTCGGGCGCGACCGACATGACTTCGCGCATCTGCAGCGCGTAGTCCTCCCAGTCGGTCGCGAGGCGCAGCATCCCGCCGTCCTTCAACGCCCGCGCCGCGATCGCGCCGAAGCCCTCGGCGACGAGGCGCCGCTTGGTGTGCTTCTTCTTGTGCCACGGGTCGGGGAAGAAGATCCAGAGCTCGTCGACGGATGCCTCGGGCAGCAGGTGCTGCAGCACCTCGGGCGCGTTCGCCTCGACGAGGCGGAGGTTCCGCGCCCCGGCGCGGTCGGCGTCGAGCATGGTGCGGGCGAGCCCGGCGCGGAACACCTCGATGGCGAGGAAGTCCGTATCGGGGCGCGACGTCGCTGCGTGCACGATGGCGTGCCCCTGGCCCGATCCGATCTCGACGACGAGCGGCGCGTCGCGCCCCCACACCGTGCCCGGATCGATCTCAGAGTCCGGCAGGATGCTCGTGGCCGCACGGTCGCGGGGGACCTCGATGACGTACCGCGGGGCGAGCTCGCTCCAGGCGCGCTCCTGCGCGTCCGACATCCGGCCGCTGCGCCGGACGAACGACACCGGCTTCTCACGGAAGGTGCGGGGCTCGGGCGCAGGCGTGGCAGGGTTCGTCACCCCTCCAGGCTACCCAGGGCGGCCGACCCCGACGGGTTACTGCGGGACCGTGACGAAGTCTATGAGCTCCTCGACGCGGCCGAGGAAGGCGGGCTCGAGGTCGCGGTAGGTCTTCACCGACGCGAGGATGCGCTGCCAGGCCCGGGCGATGTCGGCCTGGTCGCGCGCGGGCCAGCCGAGTGCCCGGCACACGCCCACCTTGAACTCGATGCCCCGGGGGACCTCGGGCCAGCGCTCGATGCCGACCGCGCGGGGCGTGACGCACTGCCACACGTCGATCCAGGGGTGGCCGACGATGAGCACGTGCTTCCCGTGGCGGCCGCGCCCGATGGCGTCGGCGATGCGCGACTCCTTCGACCCGGGCACGAGGTGGTCGACGAGCACGCCGTAGCGGCGCTCGGCCGACGGCGGCTCCTCGTCGAGCGCGGCGTCGAGCAGATCGATGCCCTGGAGGTACTCGACGACGACGCCCTCCTCCCGGAGGTCGTCACCCCACACCTTCTCGACGAGCTCGGCATCGTGGCGCCCCTCGACAAGGATGCGGCTGGCACGCGCGACGCGGGCGCGCGAGTCGGCGGTCGCGAACGAGCCCGACGCGGTGCGCTTCGGGCCGGCGGGCGCCGCGGCCGGTGCGGGCGGACCGAGCACGACGAGCTTGCCGTCGATGAGGAACCCCGCGCCCAGCGGGAACAGCCGGCGGCGTCCGAGGCGGTCCTCGAGCTCCACCATGCCGCCCGACGCACCCACGACGGCGCCGCAGAAGCCGTCGTCCGCCACCTCGACGACGAGATCACGGGATGCCGCCACCCGCGGCAGCTCCCGCACCCCGTGGCCCTTCCAGCCCGTGGCCAGCACATCGGCGCCGTAGCGATCGTCCATGGTCCTCCTCCGGATCGGCAAGGCTACCCGCCGCCCCGCACCCAGGGCGGGAGCGACCCGCAGCGGCGGCGCCTGCGTACGTTCTCGGCGAACACTCAAGCGGCGTCGGGGCCGTGGGCTATCGTCGTATCCCCGCGGCTGAATAGACTCGCGGGAGGGGGAACCCGAGTCCCAGAGGGGGGATCGATGCGACTGCGTTGGGCTGCAGCGCTGGCGTCCGCTGCGGTGGTCGTGGTCACGGCGATCAGCGGTGGGGCGGCGCTCGCGACTCCGCCGGTCACGCTCGGCTCGAGCGCGGAGTACGTGCTCGACGAGTCGGGTGTGCTTTCGTCCGCGCAGCGTTCCGAGGCGCAGTCGCGACTCGAACAGCTCAAGTCCGACACCGGCCTCGATCTCTGGGTCGTCTACGTCGACGAGTTCACCGACCCGGCGAGCGCCGCCGACTGGGCGAACCAGACCGCCGACGACAACAACCTCGGCGTCAGCCAGTACCTGCTCGCCGTCGCGACCCAGGGCCGCGCGTACTACCTGTCGGGCGACCCGGGCGGCCCCGTCAGCGACGAGCAGCTCGCGACCATCGAGCAGCAGCAGATCCAGCCCGCCCTCGCCCAGGACGACTGGCTCGGCGCGGTCGACGCGGCGGCCGACGGTCTGACGGACGCCGTCGGCGGGTCCGGCGCCGCTGCCATCGGCTCCGGCGGCAGCGGGTGGCTCACCTGGCTGCTCGTCATCGTCGTCGTCGGCATCGGCATCGTGCTGCTGGTGATGTTCCTCCGCCGGCGCAAGAAGGGCGCGGTGACCGCCGGGCCGGCAGGTCCGCCCCAGCCCAGCGTCGAGGAACTCGAGCGGCGCGCGTCGTCGCTGCTCGTCGAGACCGACGACGCCATCAAGACGAGCACGCAGGAGCTCGGCTTCGCGAAGGCGCAGTTCGGCGACGCCGCGACCACCGAGTTCGAGGCGGCACTCGCGACCGCGCAGCAGAGCCTCGACGAGGCGTTCGGGCTCAAGCAGAAGCTCGACGATCACATCCCCGATTCCGAGCAGGACACGCGCGCCTGGAACGAGCGGATCATCGCGCTCTGCGAGGCCTCCAACACCCTCCTCGACGAGAAGGCGGCCGCGTTCGACGAGCTGCGCAAACTCGAGCAGAACGCCCCCGAGGCGCTCGCGCGGGTGCACGACGCGAAGGCGAAGGCCGAGGCATCCCTCGACCAAGCGACCTCCCGGCTGCAGAGCCTGCAGACGGCGTACGCGCCTGAGGCGCTCGCGACCGTCGTCGACAATCCCGAGCAGGCACGGCAGCGCCTCGCGTTCGCCGACGAACAGCTCACCGCCGCGGAGGCCGCCATCGGCGCGGGCGACGGCGGCGAGGCCGCGGTCGGGATCAGGGCCGCCGAAGAGGCAGTCGGCCAGGCGATTCTGCTCGAGAACGCCATCGACAAGCTCCAGTCCGACCTCGCCGAGGGCGAGCGCAACGCCACCGCCCTCGTCGCCGAGCTCGAATCCGACATCGCCGCGGCATCGGCCCTCCCCGACACCGACGGGCGGATCGCCGGCGTCATCGCGTCGACGCGCCAGCAGCTCGATGCCGCGCGCGCACAGCTCAGCGGCACCGCCAAGCGTCCGCTCGCGGCACTCCAGAGCCTCGAAGCGGCCAACACGCAGATCGACACGCTCGTGCAGGGCGTCCGGGATGCCGAGGCCCAGGCTGAGCGCGCACGGCAGATGGTCGGCCAGGTGATGATGCAGGCGCAGGCGCAGGTGTCGGCGGCCGAGGACTACATCACCGCCCGGCGCGGCGCGGTCGGCGCCCAGGCACGCACCCGCCTCGCCGAGGCCGGAGCCTCACTCGCGCGCGCCCAGGCGCTGCAGGCGAGCGACCCGCAGCAGGCGATGCAGCAGGCGCAGCGTGCCGACCAGCTCGCCGGGCAGGCGATCCAGCTCGCGCAGAGCGACGTCGGCGCGTTCGACGCCGGCTCAGGCGGCATGTTCGGCCCGAGCCAGCAGGGCGGCCAGTCCGGCGGCGGCATGCTCGGCGCCGTCCTCGGCGGCATCGTGCTGAACTCCGTGCTGAGCGGTGGCCGCTCCTCGGGAGGCATGGGCGGCGGCCTCGGCGGCATGCTGGGCGGCGGTCCGAGCCGCTCGTCGGGCGGAATGCGACCCGGTAGCTTCGGAGGCGGCGGCACGCGCGCGCGTCGAGGAGGTGGCCGCTTCTGACCCGAAATCGCCCGGCCGCCCGCGGGCAGCGAGCTGCGGCATCCGTCTCCAGACCAGACTCACCGACCCAGAACTGACGTCCGATAGGAAGGAAAACCGATGGCGAAGCAGTCCATCTTCGGTCGCATCTCGACCCTCATGAAAGCGAACATCAACGCACTCCTCGACTCCGCTGAGGACCCGCAGAAGATGCTCGACCAGCTCGTGCGCGACTACACGAACTCGATCGCCGACGCCGAGTCGGCCATCGCCGAGACCATCGGCAACCTGCGCCTGCTCGAGCGCGACCACCAGGAGGACGTGCAGGCCGCCGCCGAGTGGGGCAACAAGGCCCTCGCCGCCAGCCGCAAGGCCGACGAGCTGCGCAAGACCGGCAACACCACCGACGCCGACAAGTTCGACAACCTCGCCAAGATCGCGCTGCAGCGTCAGATCAGCGAGGAGAACGAGGCCAAGGCGATCGCGCCCACCATCGCGACGCAGAACGAGGTCGTCGACAAGCTGAAGGAGGGCCTCAATGGCATGAAGCAGAAGCTGGAGCAGCTGAAGGCCAAGCGCTCCGAGCTTCTCGCCCGCGCCAAGACCGCCGAGGCCCAGAACAAGGTGCACGACGCCGTCAAGTCGATCGACGTGCTCGACCCGACCAGCGAGCTCGGCCGCTTCGAAGACAAGGTGCGCCGCCAGGAGGCCCTCGCCGCCGGCAAACAGGAGCTGGCCGCGTCGACCCTCGACGCGCAGTTCAACGCCCTCGAGGACGTCGGCGAGCTGACCGAGGTCGAGGCGCGCCTCGCCGCGCTCAAGTCCGGCGCTCCGGTGCAGGCCGCGATCGAGAACTGAGCCCACCGCTCGCTGCCTCGGGGCGTCGGATCCGCGCGGATCCGGCGCCCCTCGCGTCTGCCTCCAGCGAACGGACGGCAGGACGGATGCCTCGACCCCCGGTCTGCGCGAAGATGAGGAGATGACGCGTTACCTCGTGGTCCCGCAGTGGCAGGGAAGCCCGTCCTCCCGCGCGATGCAGCTGATCGACGGCGCCCAGGCGATCGCGGGAGACCTCCCCCGGGCCTCGACCACCGTGCTCGACGTGCCCATGGAGGCGGGCGAATCGCTGGGCACCGGCATCCATCGCCTGAGCGCATTGCAGCGCGTGCGCGGGATGGTCGCGCAGGCGCTCGACGCGCACGATGCCGCGGCGCCGGATGAGCCGGTGCTCACGATCGGCGGCGACTGCGGCGTCGCGCTGGCGCCGATCGCTCACGCCGCCCGCCGCTCCCCCGGGCTCGCCGTGGTCTGGATCGACGCGCACCCCGACCTCAACTCGCCGGACTCGTCGCCGTCGGGCGCCTTCGCGGGCATGGCGCTGCGCGCCGTGATCGGCGACGGGGATCCCGGCCTGGCGCTTCCCGCCGGCACGATCGCCGCCGAGCGCGTGATCGTCGGCGGGGCGCGGTCATTCGACGACCCCGAGCTCGAGGTCGTCGCGGAGCTCGGCATCACGGCGCTCACGGTGGACGCGCTGCGCGACGCCGACGCCCTCGCCGACGCCGTGCTCGCAACGCGGGCCGACGCCGTCTACATCCACATCGACATCGACGCGCTCGACCCCGCCGAGATCGCGGGCAACGCGCACCCCGAGCCGTTCGGGGTCACCGTGACGGAGCTGACCGTCGCGGTCGCGCGCCTGCGCGAGCGGGTGCCGTTGGTCGGCGCATCCCTCGCCGGCTACTCGCCCGCCTCGCTCGCGGCGGCGACCGACGACCTGGGCGCGATCCTGCGCGTGATCGGGGCGCTGGCGTGAGTCCCATCCCCACGCCGCCCGCCGGGTGGCGCGCCGCCGCGGAGCGCGCCGTCATCAGGGGGCGCCGCATCGACGACGCCATCCCGTCGATCCTCCTGGACTCGCCGATCAGCCGCATCGGCTACTGGTACGGCTGCGCAGTGGGATGGGTCTGGGGCACGCTCTGGAGCACCGGGCGGGTCGAGAAGCGCGAGGGCCTGTGGGTGTTCCGCGGGATGCCCCGCTGGACGTTCCCGCGCGGCGGCTCGTGCGTCGGCGCGTGCTTCCTCACCGGCGACGGGCGCGTCACCGACGCGCTGCTGCGGCACGAGGCGGTGCACAAGCGGCAGTGGCAGCGCTACGGGCTGCTCATGCCCGTGCTCTACCTGCTGGCCGGCCGCAACCCGCTTCGCAACCGGTTCGAGATCGAGGCCGGCCTCGCCGACGGCAACTACGTGCCGCGCGGCGCGGCCTGATCGCACGAGGCGACGACAGCACGAAGGACGCGGCCGGATACTCCGACCGCGTCCTCAGGTCACTTCTGCCCTTGGGTGTGACCGTTGCAGCCCCACTCCCCGAGGCCCGGGATGTTGACCTCGGAGGCGCCGCCGCCGTGCAGGCTGGCGGCCTTGCGGACCTCCTGGTCGAACTGGCCCCAGTTCTGCGTGGCCCCCGGCTCCACGCCCGAGCCGTCGGTCTCGTGGTCCTCCAGGCCGGAGAACGCGCACGGCGAGTTCGCGTTGCTGCGCGCGCCGGTCGCCTCGCCGTTGGCGTTGTACTCCCCCGCAAATGCTCCGCCCGCGGAACCGAGCACCAGCACAGCCCCCACCGCGATTCCCAACATGATCTTCCTGCGCATGATGCGCCCCCTCCAGTCGACAGGGCGGCAGCGAGCTCGCCCGCGCTCATCGAACTCCGAGGCTCGGGCCCCGTCAATGAGGTGAATACCAGGGCAGTACCTAGGGAGCGTGCATCGCGGCGCCGACGCCGCACGGCGACTCAGCGCGCGGTGGCGAGGCCGTACTGCGCGGGGGTGTGGATCGCGTCCGCGCGGATGCCCAGCTCGACCAGGTGGTCGACGATGTCGGCGGTGCCGAGGTAGCCGCCCAGCAGGTGGATGCGGGTCTCGTCGTCTTCGGCACAGAGCATCTCGTCGGCCCACGCGGTGACCGCACGCGTCAGCGCCTCGCCCGACGCGCAGCCGCGGCCGGTGCCGGGCGCGCCCGACCGCTGCGAGCGGTCGAGCCACGTCACGATCATGCGGCTCGGAGCGGTGATCTCGGCCAGCCACGAGGCATCCGGGATCTCGATGAACACCCGGCCCGTCGAGCAGATCGGCAGGGTCGCGAGCACGGCCTCGAGCTCGGCCAGCGACGATTCGTCGGCCGTGATCAGGTGCTGCACGCGCGTGTGACGCGACGCACGGCACGCCGACGCGTTGTGCGCGGCACTCTGAGGCTGGATGTTCTGGACCATGACCCCTCCACTATAACCGCTGATGAAGGGTTGCCTTACCTCATTACCGATCGTGAAGAGCGGATGCCTCGCCTCTACGCGCTGCGGTGCAGCAGCACGCGGCGCAGCTCGGCGATCTCGTCGTCGGCCAGGCCATGGGCGCGCAGGTACTCCTCGGCGGACCCGTACCGCCGCGTGACATCGTCGAGCAGTGCCCGCATGACGGGCGCCGGGGACCTGGTCGCGAGGTCCTCGAGGTGGACGGCGTCGGGGTGCATCGCGCGCAGCATCTCGACGATCTTGCGATTGCGCTGCGGCGGAAGCAGCCCCTCGGTGCGGGCGTAGTCGGCGACGACAGCGTCGGGGTCGACACCGGCAGCGGCGAGGGTGAGTGCGATCGTCACGCCCGTGCGGTCCTTGCCGACGGTGCAGTGCACGAGCACCGGCTGGTCGACGAGGATGCCGCGGACCACCGCGGTGACACCTTCGGAGGAGTCGTCGACGAGTCGGCGGTACATCTCGTCGAGGCTGATGTCGTCGCGGAAGAAGGACTCCACCGATCCGAGGAACAGGGGCACGCGCTGCGTCACGACGTCGAGACCGGCGATGCGGCTGGGTTCGCGCGCGACCTCGTCGTCGGCGCGGAGGTCGATGATGCGCCGGAGGCGAAGATCCGCGAGCGCCTGGGTGCCGGCGGGATCGAGCCGGGCGAGGTTGCCCGAGCGGAACAGCACGCCGAACCGCGTGGCCGCGTCACCCGCGCGCAGGCCGCCGACGTCGCGGAGATTGACCGCGCCCGGTACGACGGGGTCGACCGGTGCCGGATCGATAGGGGGTGTGGGGATGGTCACCAGGCGGCGCCCGCGGCGGCGTCCTTGTCTTCGCCGACGAGGTCGTCGCGGGGCGGCGTGCTGTACCGGCCCGCGATGGCGATCCGGTTGAACGCGTTGATCGAGACGAGGATCCAGCTGAGGGCGACGTACTCCTTCTCGCTGAGCACGCCGCCGATGCGGTTGTACACGTCGTCGGGGATGCCGTCCTCGTGGATGTAGACATACGCCTCGGCGAGCTCGAGGCCCGCCCGCTCACGGTCGGAGAAGACGCCCGACTCGCGCCACACCGGCAGTTGCGCGATGTCGTCCGCCGTGACGCCGGCGGCGAGCGCCCGCTCGACGTGCACCCGCACGCAATAGGCGCAGCCGTTGCGCTGCGAGGCGTGGATCTGCACGAGTTCTTTGAGCCGGTCGTCGATGCCGTTCTCGGCGGCGATGCCGCCCACGGTCTTCGAGAAGGCCGAGAGCGCCTGATAGGCGGGTCGCGCCGCTCGCGAGAGATGCACGCGGTGTTCTGCCGTCATGACGCCAGACTACCCAGGGCCGGCTCGCGCGAGGCCGGGCGTCGCCGGGGTGGGGCATGATGAGCGGGTGAGCGACCCCATCGACGAGTTCTCGTTCCTTCCCGAGCAGGCCGCGGAGGCCGGCATCCCGGCTCTCGTCCCCCATGGCGAGCGGCTGTCGCTGACGCTGGCCGACGGACGCACATTGAGCGCGCTGCGGTACACGCCCGCGGACTCCCCCGGTGCCGCCCCCGTGGTGACGTTCCTCCACGGCGCGGGCCTCAACGCGCACACGTGGGACACCACGATCCTCGCGCTCGGGCTCCCCGCTCTCGCGATCGATCTGCCCGGCCACGGCGATTCGTCGTGGCGCGACGACACGGCCTACGTCGCGCGGGTGCTCGCGCCGGACGTCGCGGCGGGCATCGACACCTGGACCGACGCCCCGCAGCTGCTCGTGGGGCAGTCGCTCGGCGGGCTGACCGCGGCCGCCGTGGCGTCGTCCCGACCCGATCTCGTGCGCGAGCTGGTGGTCATCGACATCACGCCGGGCCTGGACCCGAACGCGGGGGCGCAGCAGATCCGCGACTTCTTCGCCGGCCCCGCCGACTGGGGGTCGCGCGACGAGCTCGTCGACCGCGCGCTCTCCTTCGGGCTCGGCGGCGGCACCCGCCGCAAGGCCGAGCGCGGCGTGTACTTCAACTCCCGTGTCCGCCCCGACGGCAGAGTCGAGTGGAAGCACCACTTCGCCCGGCTCGCGAACGCGGCGGCCTCCGGGCCGGCGGTCCCCGAGCCCGTCGAAGGGCAGGACGCCGTCGCCTCGGTGCTCGGCGAGTCCGGCTGGGCGGATCTCGCCGCCGTGGCGGCCCCGACGACGCTCCTGCGCGGGGAGCGCGGCTACGTCACGGACGACGACGCCGCGGAGTTCGCGCGACGCGTGCCCGCAGCATCCGTCGCCGTCGTCCCCTCGGGGCACAACGTGCAGGAAGAGATCCCGCTGGAACTGGGCGCGCGCCTGCGTGCGATCGCCGGCGTCGCGTGACCGCTGCGGCGCTGGTCGGGAAGCGTTAACACTTCTGTTGCGTTCCGGGTACCGAGTCGCCGCGCACCTCGGCGATATCCCTAGGCTGATACCCATCCGGCAGTCCTGACCCCCCTGGGCAGCCCCGGGGCCCCGCACACCACACACGGGCCCCTCCCCGAAAGGACCTTCATGCTCCGTCGCACCTCTCTCGCCGCAGCCTCGCTGCTGGCCGCCGGTCTGCTCGTCCTCACCGCCTGCAGCGGTGGCGGGGGCGATGCCGCGCCGACCTCGCCCGGGGAGCCCGACCCCGACGCGTCGGTCGCGGTCCGGCTGGTGCTCGAGCCCGGCAACCTCGACATCCGCGAGACCGCAGGGTCGGCGCTCGACCAGATCCTCGTCGACAACATCTACCAGGGCCTCGTCGCCCGCACGCCCGAGCAGGACATCGTTCCCGCGCTCGCGAGCGACTGGACCGTCTCGCCCGACGGCCTCACCTACACCTTCACGCTGCGCGAGGGGGTGACGTTCCACGACGGCCAGGCGCTGACTCCGCAGGACGTCGTGTGGTCGCTCACGACTCGCCGCGACACGCCGGCGTGGCGCGACGCGGCGCGCCTGGCGAACGTCACCTCGATCACCGCCGAGGGGCAGGACATCACGCTCACCCTCAGCGAGCCCGACTCGAGCCTGCTGTGGAACCTCACCGGCCGCGCCGGCATCGTCCTCAAGGAGGGCGACACCGTCGACTACAAGACCAAGGCGAACGGCACCGGTCCGTTCGTGCTCACCGAGTGGCGCCAGGGCGACAGCATCACCTTCGAGCGCAACGACGCCTACTGGGGCGACGCGTCCGGCGCCGCCGAGGTCGTGTTCGAGTACATCCCCGACAACCAGGCCGCCCTCAACGCGGCGCTCGCGGGCGAGGTCGACGTGCTGACGGGCTTCGACGCGAACCTGAAGGAGCAGGTCGAGCAGAACGGCGACTTCGCGCTCGTGCTCGGGAAGTCCACCGACAAGGGCACGCTCGCGTTCAACCAGACCACCGGCCCGCTCGCAGACAAGCGCGTGCGCCAGGCGATCCGTCAGGCGATCGACCACGACGCCATCATCGAGGCCCTCGCGTCAGGGCAGACCCAGTACGGTCCGATCCCCGAACTCGACCCCGGCTACGAGGACCTGTCGGACGTCGCGCCGTACGACCCGGAGGCCGCGAAGAAGCTCCTCAAGGAGGCCGGCTACGAGGACGACCTCGAGCTGACGCTGACCATCCCGAGCTTCTACTCGACGACGATCCCGCAGATCCTCGTGTCGGACCTCGACGAGGTCGGCATCACCCTCGATGTGGACTCGGTCGACTTCACCACGTGGCTCACCGACGTCTACACGAACCACGACTACGACCTGAGCTTCGTGCTCCACACCGAGGCCCGCGACTTCGAGAACTGGGCGAACCCGGACTACTACTTCACCTACGACAACCCCGAGGTGCAGGACCTGTACGCCCAGTCGCTGGCCGCCACCGACGAGTCCGAGGCGGCAGACCTGCGGAAGCAGGCCGCCCGCATCGTGTCGGAGGACGCCGCCGCCGACTGGCTCTACAACGGGGCCTCCGTCGTCGCCGTCGGCACTAACATCGCCGGTATGCCGTCGATCAACGTGAACGAGCGCCTGAACGTCGCCGAGATCGCCAAGAGCAACGGGTGATCCGGTACACGCTGACCCGATTCGCCCTGCTCCTGCTCGGGCTTCTCGTCGCCAGCGTGCTGATCTTCCTCACCCTCCGGGTGCTCCCCGGTGACATCGCGCACCTCATCGCCGGTGTCGGGTCCACACCCGAGCAGCAGGACGCCATCCGGGAGCGGCTGGGCCTGGACCGCCCGCTCCCCGAGCAGTACCTGACCTGGGTCGGCGGACTCTTCCGGGGCGACCTCGGCACCTCCCTCCTCACGGGCACGAGCGTCGTGGACGAGCTCGCCCAGAAGGCGGAGGTGACCGTGCCCCTCGGCATCCTGTCCCTCCTCATCGCCGTGGTGATCAGCGTGCCGCTCGGCGTGCTCTCGGCCATGCGGCGCGGGCGCGCCTCGGGCACGGGACTCAGCGTCGGCGCGCAGACCCTCGCCGCGGTGCCCGTGGTGTGGGCGGGCATGATGCTCGTCGTCGTCTTCGCGGTGTGGCTCGGGTGGCTGCCCGCGCAGGGCTTCCCGCGGTCGGGGTGGAGCGACCCGTGGGCGGCACTGCGCGCCCTCATCCTCCCTGCCCTCACGATCGGCATCGTCGAGGGCGCCATGCTGCTGCGTTTCGTGCGCAGCGCGACACTGCAGGCGGTCGGGCAGGACTTCGTGCGCACCGCGGCCGCGAAGGGGCTCACGCGCGACCAGGCGCTCCTCCGCCACGGCCTGCCCGTCGTGGGACTGTCGGTCATCACGGTGCTGGGCCTGCAGGTCGCCGGCATCATCGTCGGCGCCGTGGTCATCGAGCAGCTCTTCTCCCTCCCCGGCATCGGCCGCATGCTCGTGGCCGACGTCGCCGCGCGCGACCTGCCGAAGGTGCAGGGCGAGCTCCTCGCGCTCACCGGGTTCGTGCTCATCGTCGGCTTCGTCGTCGACCTCGTGCATCGCGTGATCGACCCCCGGCAGCGGGAGGCATCGTGAGCCCGCGACGTCGTTCACGCTGGGCGTGGCTCGGCGGGCTGTGGTCTCTGTCGACAGGACGCTTCGGGCTCATCGTGGTCGCCGTCGTGGGGATCACCGCGATCGTCGCGCGCTTCTGGACGCCGTTCGACCCGCAGAAGGTCGACATCGCCGACCGCTGGGCCCCTCCGGGCTGGCCGCACCTGCTCGGCACCGACGGATCGGGGCGCGACATCCTGAGCCTCCTGATGGCCGGCGCCCGCACCACGGTGTTCGTCGCGATCGGCGCCGGCATCGTCGCGACCGTGATCGGCATCTCGCTCGCGGCCCTCGGCGCCCTCACCGCGCGCTGGGTTCGCGAATCCGTGGCGGTGTTCGTCGACATCCTGATCGCGTTCCCGGTGCTCATCATCGCGATGATGATCTCGGCGGTGTGGGGCGGGTCGCTCTGGGTCGTGATCTGGGCGGTCGGCATCGGCTTCGGCGTCAACATCGCCCGCGTCACACGGCCCGAGCTGCGCCGTGTTCTGCAGAGCGACTTCGTGCTGGCGGGACGCGCCTCCGGCCTCACGCCGGCCCAGAACCTCTGGCGGCACCTCCTTCCCAACGTCGCGCCGGTGTTCATCGTGCAGCTCTCGTGGGGCATGGCGGTCGCGGTGCTCGCGGAGGCCGGCCTGTCGTACCTCGGATTCGGCGCGCCGGTGACCGAGCCGTCCTGGGGTCTGCTCCTCGCGCAGCTGCAGCAGTTCATCGGGGTGCACCCGCTGTCGGTCGTGTGGCCGGGTCTCGCCATCACGATCACCGTGCTGGGGCTCAACCTCCTCGGCGACGCCCTGCGGGAGGCGACCGACCCGACACTCTCGCGCAGTCCGTTCGCGACCCGGCGCGCACGGCTGCACATCCCGGAGGTGGTCTCGTGAGCCTCGAGGTGCAGGGCCTGACGATCGACATCGGCGACCGCCGTGTCGTGGACGGTGTGTCGTTCGCCGTGCCCGATGGCGCCCGCGTGGGACTCATCGGCGAGTCAGGGTCGGGCAAGTCGCTCACCGCCCTCGCGATCCTGGGCCTCCTGCCCGACGGTGCGACGGCGTCGGGCAGCGTGCGGTGGAACGGACGAGAGGTCCTGGGCCTGCCCGACCGCGAGCTCGCCGAGCTCCGCGGCGACGAGATCGGCATCATCTTCCAGGAGCCGCGCACCGCGCTCAACCCGATCCGCACCGTCGGGCGCCAGATCGCCGAGTCGATCCGCATCCACGAGGGGCTCTCGAAACGGGATGCTGCCGCCCGCGCGGTCGCCGAGGCATCCCGTGTCGCCCTCCCCGATCCGGACCGTATCGTGGCTCGCTATCCCCATCAGCTGTCGGGCGGCCAGCGCCAGCGCGTCGCGATCGCGATGGCGCTCGCCTGCCGTCCGCGCCTACTGATCGCCGACGAGCCGACGACGGCTCTGGACGTGACGATCCAGGCCGAGATCCTCGAGCTGCTGCTGTCGCTCGTGCGCGACGACGGCATGTCCCTCGTCTTCATCACCCACGACCTCGCCGTGCTGTCGCAGATCGCGACGCACGGTGTCGTGCTCGAGCGGGGACGTGTCGTCGAGGAGGCTCCGGTGTCTCAGCTGCTGTCGGCTCCGGCATCCGTCGTCACTCAAGAGCTGCTGCGCGACGCGACGGCGACGCTGTGGCGGCCGGGGGGCGCGGAGTGAGCGTGCTGATCCGCGGCCGCGGGCTCACCCGGCGCTACCCCACGCCGAAGACGCACCTGTTCGAGAAGCCCGCGTTCACGACGGGACTCGAGGACGCGGACATCGACGTGCGCGAAGGCTCTGCGGTCGGCCTCATCGGCGAATCGGGCTCCGGCAAGTCGACGCTCGTCCGCCTGCTGCTGGCGCTCGACACCCCTTCCGCCGGCACCCTCGAGTTCGACGGGCGACCGGTCGACGCGAGCGCCTCGGCACGGTCGCTGCACTGGCTGCGCAAGCAGACGGGGATCGTGTTCCAGGACCCGTATGCGTCGCTCGACCCGCGTATGAGCGTCGGACGCATCGTCGGCGAGCCGCTGTGGGCGCTGGGGATCGACGGCGACCGCCGCGCGCGCGTGCGCGAGGTGCTCGAGGACGTCGGCCTCGAGGCGGACATGGCCGACCGCTTCCCGCACGAGTTCTCGGGCGGCCAGCGGCAGCGCATCGCCCTCGCCCGCGCGATCGTGCACCGTCCCCGGCTGCTCGTGGGCGACGAGCCGCTGTCGGCGCTCGACGTCACGGTCCGGGCGCAGATCCTCGAACTGCTCGGCGAGCTGCGGGTGCGCGACGGCCTGACGCTCCTGATGGTGTCGCACGACATCGGCGTCGTGCAGAACCTGTGCGACGAGGTCGTCGTCATGAAGGACGGCCGCATCGTCGAGGAGGGCCCGACCGAGAAGGTGCTGCTGCAGCCCCAGGTCGCGTACACACGGCGGCTGCTGGCATCCATCCCTGTCATCGAGAACGGCAGGTAGTCGCGGAGGCCTCGCCTCGTCCCGGCCGCTCCCCCGGAGGTGTGTCGCGCGACGAGCGACCGGTCCTTGGAGAAACAGTCCTGGGGATAAGGACGCTCGGTCAGGACCCGCGAGGGTCCTCGAGAGACGGATGCCGCGATCATCGCCGAGACCGCCCGTTGGCGCGGCGGTCGCTTCCTCCCCGGGGGTGTGGCGGGTCGTCCTTATCCCCAGGAGCATCTCCGGCGGAACAACCGCGCGCGTGGGCGGCGATCATGGCTTCGTGATGTCCTGGCAGATGGCGATGGCGCGCTCGGGTCACGTCGCGTCCACCCGCGACCTGCACCGCATCGGACTCTCGGACGTCGACATCCGGATGTTCGTGTCCTACGGGCTGCAGCGCACCCTGTCGGTGACGGCCAGTAGGTTCGGAGCATGAGCCCCGGAATCGTCCCCCCGTACCTGCTCGCCCGCATCGCCGCCGTGCAGGAGGAGAACTGGGCTCGTGCGGCCGACGCGGCGCACCGCACCCTGGCGGCGCCGCGCGAATACCGTCCGGTGCGCTCTCGCCTGCGCCTGTCGATCCAGGAGCCGGGAACGCTCGTCGCCGAGGCGACGCCCGCACCCGACCGCGAGATCTCCGACGCGAAGCACCGAGAAGTGCTGCCGGGTACCCGGGTGCGCGGCGAGGACGACCCGGCGACGGGCGACGCCTCCGTCGACGAGGCGTACGACGGGCTCGGCGCGACGTACGACTTCTGGTGGGACTCCTACGCCCGCGACAGCATCGACGGCTCGGGCAGCTCGCTCCTGGCGACCGTGCACTACGGCCGCGACTACGACAACGCGTTCTGGAACGGTGAGCGCATGGTCTTCGGCGACGGCGACGACGAGGTGTTCCGCGGGTTCACCCGGTCGCTCAGCGTGATCGCGCACGAGCTCGCGCACGGCGTGATCGAAGACGAGGGGGGCCTCCTGTACCGCGGCCAATCCGGCGCGCTCAACGAGTCGATCGCCGACGTCTTCGGCGCCCTGGCCGAGCAGCACCGCGATGGGGAGACGGTCGCCGAGGCGACGTGGCTCATCGGCGAGGGGATCTTCACCGACGCCGTGCAGGGCGTCGCGCTGCGGTCGCTCAAGGCCCCCGGCACGGCGTACGACGACGACGTGCTCGGCAAGGACCCGCAGCCCGCGCACATGCGCGACTACGTCGAGACCCGCGACGACAACGGCGGAGTGCACATCAACTCGGGCATCCCCAATCACGCGTTCTACCTCACGGCGAAGGCGCTCGGCGGCCATGCGTGGGAGCGCGCCGGGCTCATCTGGTACCGCGCCCTGACGTCGGGGACGCTCCCGTCCACGGCCGATTTCACCACCTTCGCACGCGCCACCCTCGCCGCGGCCGCCGCGGAGTACGGTGAGGAGTCGGAGGAGGTCGCCGCCGTCCGCGCCGGGTGGACGGGCGTCGGCGTGATCCCGAATGACCGAGAAGCCGAGTCCTGACCCGACCGCACCTTCCGCGGCGCCGCCCGCGGTCGAGGTCGACGTCGCGCGCACCGGTGGCATCGCCGGCATGACGCGACGGTGGTCGGCGCAGCCGCCCGAGGCGGAGGCGTCCGAGTGGATCACCCTCATCGACCGCTGCCCGTGGAGCGAAGCGGGCAACCGCGAACCGATGCCCGATGGTTTCGTGTGGTTCATCCGCGCGACGTGGTCGGGGACCGGCCCCCTCGAGGCGGAGCTGCCCGACGACGAGGTCGTGGGCGCCTGGCGCGAACTCGTCGACGCCGTACGCGACTGGAGCCGGCAGAGTGCCGACCCCGATCGGCCGAGCCGCTGACGCTCAGCGCGTGAAGAGGCCCTTCTTCTTCGCCGGCTTGAGCGCCTTCTGCATGTAGATCGTCCCGAGCCACCTGCCGAACTTGAAGCCGACGCGGCCCATGCGGCCGACCTCGACGAAGCCCATCCTCTCGTGCAGGGCGACCGACCCTTCGGCGCCCTTGTCGCTGATCACCGCGACCATCTGCCGGATCCCGGCTGCCTCGCACGCCTCGATGAGGGCTTCGAGCAACGCGCGACCGAGCCCCTTGCCGGTCGCGGCCTGGCCGAGGTAGATCGAGTTCTCGACCGAGAACCGGTACGCGGACTTGCTCGACATGGGCTGCACGAGCGCATAGCCGAGGACCTGACCCGACGGTGACTCCGCCACGAGGAAGGGCAGCCCCTGCTTGGCGAGGCCGTCGCGCTTCTTGCGCCACTGGGCCACCGACCACACGTCTTCGTCGAAGGTCACGACCGAGTTGGTGACGTAGTAGTTGTAGATCTCGCGGATGTCGGGGATGTCCCGGTCCTCGACAGGACGGATCGTGAACGAGAACGGACGCTCGGGCTCGGGCTGCCGCTGCAGATGGCGCGGCAGCTTGCGGCGGTCCTTGTCGTATTCCTCTTCGAGCATGAACTCCTCCTCGATGTCTGCGATCGGCCGGCGGCCCCTACGCGGGCACTCGCCAGTCGACGGGGTCGGCGCCCTGCTGGGCGAGCAGCTCGTTCGACCGCGAGAACGGCCGCGAGCCGAAGAACCCACGGCTCGCCGACAGCGGCGACGGGTGCGGCGATTCGATGATCGGCGTCGTGCCGAGGAGCGGTCGGAGGTTCGCGGCATCCCGTCCCCACAGGATCGCCACGAGCGGCCTGTCGCGCGCGACGAGCGTGCGGATGGCGTGCTCGGTCACCTTCTCCCAGCCCCAGCCGCGATGGGATGCCGGCGCGCCCGGCGCGACCGTGAGCACGCGGTTCAGCAGCATGACCCCCTGGTCGCTCCACGCCGACAGGTCGCCGTGCGGCGCGCGCGGGATCCCGAGGTCGCTCTCCAGCTCCTGGTAGATGTTCCCGAGGCTGCGCGGCAGCGGTCGCACGTGCGCGTCGACCGCGAACGAGAGCCCGATCGGATGCCCCGGCGTGGGGTACGGGTCCTGCCCGACGATGAGCACCTTCACGTCGGGAAGCGGGCGCTGGAACGCCCGCAGCACGAGGTCGCCGGCCGGCAGATACTGGCGTCCGGCGGCGACCTCGGCGCGGAGACGTTCGCCGAGTGCGGCGATGTCCGCAGCGACGGGTGCCAGCGCCGCCGACCACTCCGGGTCGATGAGTCCGGCGTCGGCGAGCTCGGGCAGGGTCATCGCCATCTCAGGCGCGCTCCACCGTCGTGGTCATGACGAGCTCGAGGCCGCCCTCGACCGGCGCGGACGTGAACGCCACGGTCGCCGCCGTCAGCTCGTGCAGAGAGGCGACGTGCGTACCGCCGCAGGGGATCCTCGCTTCGGCGCCCGGCAGCCCGCACACCCACGTGCGCCGGTCGGCGAGCGCGTCGCCGTCGCGCTCGATGCGCACCGCGCCGCCCGCGGCGATCCAGTCCGCGAGCTCTGCGTCCACCCGCGCCGCGAGGGCGTCGAGGTCGCCGAGCGCGTCGGGGTCGAACCCCTTGCGCCGCAGAGACTTGCCGATGCGGTAGACGTCGCGAGAGCCGTCCGGCAGGATCCGCGACTCCTGGATCGCGAGGGCGTCGAAGGCCGGGGCGCCGAGCGCATCGGTGGGCGCGCCCTTGCGCCACGCGTCGGCGAGTGCCGCGTCGAGGGCGAGAGAGGCCAGGTGGCAGGCGGTGTGCCCTGCCGAGAGCGCGGCGCGGTAGGCGGCATCCACCGTCACGTCCACCGTGTCGCCCACCGCAACCGCGGCGCCGTTCTCGACGAGGTGGGCGACGACGAAGGTCCAGCCCTCGGTGCCCGTGCGCACGGGGACGTCGGGGCCGAGCAGCAGCCCGTCACCCTGCGTCGCGCCGACGACGGCGTCGACCACGACGAGCTCGGCGCCGCCCACGCCCAGCGTGCCGCGGTCGGCGGGCTGATCGGGCCACGCGGTGTCGACCGGGTGGAACGCGGTCTCGTCGAGGACGACGGCGGTTCGCCCGTCGCCGGCGTCGGTGACGTGGACGACCGTGCCGCGGGACGAGGTGGCGCCGGCCGGATAGGTGACGACGGTGCCGTCGGCGAGGGTCACAGCTCCTCCGCGCCGCGCGGGCGCAGCGGGCCGCGCGCGAGGAGGAACTGCGCCGACTGCGCGACCGGGCGCATGGTGATGAGGTCGAGGTTGACGTGGCCGGGTGCATTGAGCGCGTACGCGATGACGTCGGCCACGTCGTAGGCGGTGAGCGGCTTCTCGACGCCGTCGTACACGCGCTCGGCCGCCGCACTGTCGCCGCCGAGGCGGTTGAGGGTGAACTCCGGCGTGTGCACCATGCCCGGAGCGACCTCGATCACGCGGATCGGCTCGCCGTTCAGCTCGAGCCGCAGCGCGTGCGCGATCATCGCCTCGCCGGCCTTGGCGGCGTTGTAGCCGGCGCCGCCGGCGTACGCGGTCTGCGCGGCGGTGGAGGTGACGAAGAGGGTGTCGGCGTGACCGTCGGATGCCGCAGCCCGGCGCAGCTGCGGCAGCAGCGCTGCGACCAGCCGCTGTGCCGACAGCACGTTGACGTCGAACATCCACTGCCAGTCTTCGACGCGGCCGTCCTCGACGCGGTCGGTGCCGCGTGCGCCGCCGGCGACGTGGACGAGGGCGTGCACCGGGCCGGAGTCCGCCAGGAAGGCGGCGAGCGCCTCGACGTCGGCGTCGGCCGTGAGATCTGCCGCGAACGCGACGGCACCCGTCTCGGCCTCCAGGGCGGCGAGCCGATCGGCGCGCCGGGCGACGCCGACCACATCCCATCCGCTCGCCCGCAGCGCCCGCACCGCCGCTTCGCCGATCCCCGAGCTCGCCCCGGTCACCACTGCACGTCTGTTCGCCATGACCACAACGCTACCCACGTCGCGCCCGGAGGCACTCCCCGACAGGGATTGCTGGGACCCGACCGCGTTACGTCACATTTCCCCCACGTTGTTGACAACCCGGGGTTCTCCGTACTCTCGAACCCGGCTGGGGGGCACGCTCCCGGCATCCGATCCCGCAGGAGCAGGCCATGTCCGCACCCGAGAACTGGCGTTTCGAGACCAAGCAGATCCACTCGGGGGCCCAGCCCGACCCGGTGACCAAGGCTCGCGCGACGCCGATCTACCAGACCACGTCGTACGTCTTCGACAACGCGGACCACGCGGCCAACCTCTTCGCGCTCGCCGAGTTCGGCAACATCTACACGCGCATCCAGAACCCGACGCAGGCCGTCGTCGAGGAGCGCCTTGCCGCGCTCGAGGGGGGCACCGGCGCCCTGCTGCTCGCGAGCGGCCAGGCCGCGGCGACGTTCGCGGTGCTCAACATCGCCGAGGCGGGCGACCACATCGTGTCGTCGAGCTCCATCTACGGCGGCACCTACAACCTCTTCAAGTACACGCTCGCCAAGCTCGGCATCGAGGTCACGTTCGTCGAGAACCAGGACGACCTCGAGGAGTGGCGCCGCGCGGTCCGCCCGAACACGAAGCTGTTCTTCGCCGAGACCATCGGCAACCCGAAGATCAACGTGCTCGACATCCGCGGTGTCGCCGACGTCGCCCACGAGAACGGCGTGCCGCTCATCGTCGACAACACGATCGCGACCCCGTACCTCATCAAGCCGTTCGAGCACGGCGCCGACATCATCGTCCACTCGGCCACGAAGTTCCTCGGCGGCCACGGCACGACCATCGGCGGCGTGATCGTCGACGGCGGCACGTTCGAGTGGTCGAAGAACGTCGACAAGTTCCCGGGCCTCACGGTTCCGGACCCGTCGTACCACGGCGCGTCCTACACTGCCGCGGTCGGCGACGGCCTCGCCTACATCATCAAGGCGCGCGTGCAGCTGCTCCGCGACCTCGGCTCGGCCATCTCGCCGAACAGCGCGTGGCTGCTGATCCAGGGCATCGAGACGCTGTCGCTGCGCGTCGAGCGCCACGTGCAGAACGCGCAGGAGATCGCGGAGTGGCTCGAGAACCACTCCGACGTCGCCTCGGTCAACTACTCGGGCCTGCCGACATCGCCGTGGTACGCGGCCGCCAACGCGTACGCCCCGAAGGGCGTCGGCGCGGTGCTGTCGTTCGAGCTCAAGGGCGGCGTCGAGGCGGGCCGCGAGTTCGTCAACTCGCTGACGCTCTTCAGCCACCTCGCCAACATCGGCGACGTGCGCTCGCTCGTCATCCACCCCGCGTCGACGACGCACTCGCAGCTCACGCCCGAGCAGCAGCTCACGACCGGTGTCACGCCGGGCCTCGTGCGCCTCTCGGTGGGTCTCGAGAACATCGACGACCTCAAGGCCGACCTCGAGCAGGCACTCGCCGCGGCACGCCGCGTGTCGGAGGCCGCTCGCGCCTGATCCCCCTCCTCGGGACACGGATGCCGTGTGCCTGCGCACTGCGCCGGCACACGGCATCCGTCATTCCCGTACCCGTAACAGACAGCATGCAGGCGCATGCTCAGGCGAGAATGGACGGATGGACTGGCAGACCTCCGAAGACACGGTGCCGAGCGCACCTGTGACGGAGGCCGACGCGCGCCTGCTGCTGGGCCGCCCTCCGGCGACCGGCGCGTGGCGCGACGGCGATCCCGTGGGCGAGCGCCACTTCGCCGCGTTCGGGGCGTTCCGCACCGAGGGAGGCCGCGAGCTTCCCGCGTACCGCCTCGCCTACGAGACATGGGGCGAGCTCAACGCCGCGCGCGACAACGCCGTGCTCGTGCTGCACGCCCTCACCGGCGACAGCCACGTGCGCGGGCCGGCCGGCGCGGGGCATCCGACCTCGGGCTGGTGGGACGACATCGTCGGCCCCGGCGCGCCCATCGACACCGATCGCTGGTTCGTCGTCGCCCCGAACATGCTCGGCGGATGCCAGGGATCGACCGGCCCCGCATCCATCGGACCCGACGGCTATGAGTGGGCGTCGCGCTTCCCCTACCTGACCATCCGCGACCAAGTCGCCGCGCAGGTGCGCCTGGCCGACGCCCTGGGCATCGACGTGTGGGCCGCCGTCGTCGGCGGATCGATGGGCGGCATGCATGCGCTCGAGTGGTCGGTCATGCTCCCCGACCGCGTGGAGCGGGTCGGCATCCTGTCGTCGCCGCCCGTCAACACCGCCGACCAGGTCGCGCTCAACTCGGTGCAGCTCGAGGCGATCCGCATCGATCCGCGGTTCCAGGGCGGCGAGTACTACGACGCGGGTGACGGCGACGGTCCGAACCGCGGGCTCGCGCTCGCCCGGCGGATGGCGCTGCTCAACTACCGGTCCCCCACCGAGCTCAACCAGCGCTTCCAGCGCACGTGGCAATCCGGGGTGAGCCCGCTCGGGCATGGCGGGCGCTTCGCCGTCGAGTCCTACCTCGACTTCCACGGCAACAAGTTCACGCGCCGCTTCGACGCCAACTCGTACATCACGCTCGTCGAGGCGATGAACTCGCACGACGTCGGCCGCGATCGCGGCGGCGTCGAGGACGCCCTGTCCCTGGTCACCGCCAAGGCCCTGGTGCTCGGCATCGACAGCGACCGTCTCTTCCCCATCGACGGTCAGCACCGCATCGCGCGCGGCATCCGCAACACGCTCGACGGCGATCGCGCCGTGGTGCTGTCGAGCGACTTCGGCCACGACGGGTTCCTCATCGAGACGAACGCCGTCGGGGCGCACCTGCGACGGCTGCTCGAAGCCTGACCCCTCGGGGTCTCAGTCCGTGCGCTCGTAGCGCCACGGCAGGGCACCGATCTCGAGGCGATGACGGGATCCGGATGCTGCGCCCTCGGCGTCCGCCTCCCATTCGTCGTCTCCCTGCCACATGAGGAGGGGTCCCTCGCCACCACGGCGCGCGACCGTCTCGAAGCGCTCGACGCCCCGGAGGCGTACTGCCCCGACCACGGAGTCAACGTCGGCGTGCTCGGCCAGGCCGTGCAGCGTCACCCACGTCGGCGGATACAGCGTCAACCCGCCGCGCCCGTGTCGCGCGAGCGCGTCGGCGGGGCGCAGCCACTCGGCGGCGACAGCCTCGTCGGCCGACAGCGTGATGGCGCCCGCCGCGGCCTGCGCGACGAAGAACCACGTGCGGATGCGCAGCGCGAGGCCTGGCGGCGGGTCCCAGCACGACAGCGTCACGAGCGCGTCCACGTCGAGTGCGAGCCCGGTCTCCTCGTGCGTCTCGCGCACGCCGGCGCGACGGGCGACGGCCTCCTCCGGGTCGCCCTCGGCGCCCCGGTCGGCGTCTTCGAGCTTGCCGCCGGGGAACACCCACGCACCGGCGAAAGATCCACGGTCCGGCCGCTCGATCATCAGCACCTCGAGCCCGTCGCCGGCGTCGCGCAACAGCACGACGGTCGCGGCGACGGGGATGGCCGGGTCGGTGGCGTCCTCGGGGCGGCGCGTGCGAGCGCCGCCGATCGAGTCGCTCAGCGCCTGCAGAGCGCGGTCGGAGGACGGCGTCGGTTCCGGCATCCGCACACTCTATCCATGGCCGAAGCCCGCGGCGCGGAGCTCAGACAGCGACGGGCACCCTGCGGCGCTCGAGGATCAGGCTCGCCGACGCCAGCACCAGCCCGGCGAGAGCAAGGCCCACGCCCACCCACGCGGGTGCGCCGAACCCCCATCCGGCCGCGATGACGACGCCGCCGAGGAAGGCGCCCAGGCTGTTGCCGATGTTGAGGGCCGAGTGGTTCAGGGCCGCGGCGATCGACTGGTTGTCCTCGGCGACATCCATCAGCCGCGTCTGGATCGTGGGACTGAGCGCCGACGCCACGAACCCTACGGCGAACACGAAGAACGCGAGCGCCCAGATCCAGTGGGCGGTCAGCGCGAGCAGCGCGAGCACCGCCGCGAGCCCCACGAGGCCCCCGATGAGCGTCCGCTTCAGGTCGACGTCGGCGAGGTGGCCGCCGACGAGGTTGCCGACGGTCATGCCGAGTCCGATGAGCACGAGCACGATCGGCACGACCCACTCCGGCGATCCCGCGACCTCGGTCACCAGCGGCGCGACGTAGCTGTACACCGCGAAGAACCCGCCGAAGCCGATCGCGCCGACGCCGAGCGCCAGCCAGACCTGACCGATGCGGAACACCTTGAGCTCCGCACGCAGCGTGCGGGAGGGATCCCCCGGATGCCCGGGCACGAAGAACGCGATGAGCACGGTGGCCGCCGCGAAGATGGCCGCGACGACCATGAACGCCGCCCGCCATCCCAGCTGCTGGCCGAGGTAGGTGCCCAGTGGCACGCCGACGACGTTCGCGACCGTGAGGCCGGTGAGCACGAACGCGACGCCTTTCGCCCGCTTGCCCGGCCCGAGGACGTCGGCGGCGACGAGCGCCCCGATGCCGAAGTACGCGCCGTGCGGGAGCCCCGCGAGGAACCGGGATGCCGCGACCCACTCGAACGTCGGCGCCAGGAAGGTGAGCGCGTTGAAGACCGTGAGGGCGAGCGCGAGCCCGATCATCACGCGGTGGCGCGGATACTTCGCCACCGCACCGGCGATGGTCGGGGCACCGACCACGACACCGAGGGCGTAGAGCGAGATGAGCCAGCCGGCCTGGTAGATGGCGTCCTCTTGGCGGAGCTGCCAGAGCGACGGGAGCAGGTCGGAGCCGATGTTCGGCAGCAGGCCCATGACGACGAACTCGGTCATGCCGATGCCGAAGCTGCCGACGGCGAGGGAAAGGAGCGCCCACGTCGCCGCCCCCCTCGTCAGATTCGAGGAGGTCACGGCGTCATGCTACCGGCGGCCGGATGATCCTGTCGAATCGATTCGGGCGCGCTCGTCGCGGAGTGTCATGAGTGCTCGGCAGGAGGAGTCTCACTCGGCGCCGGGGTCGCCCTCCTGGCGGTCGATCGCGGCCTCGAGGCGCTCGATCTTGCCGTCGAGCTCGCCCGCGTAGCCCGGCCGGATGTCGGCCTTGAGCACAAGCGAGACGCGGGAGCCGTACGGCGCGACGGCGTCGGTCGCGCGCTTGACGACGTCGAAGACCTCGTCCCACTCCCCCTCGATCTCGGTGAACATCGAGGTCGTGCGGTGCGGCAGACCGCTGTCGCGCACGACTCGCACGGCGGCAGCCACGGCGTCGTGCACCGAGCCGTCGGCGCGGCCGGTTCCGCTGGGGGCGACAGAGAAGGCGACGAGCATGGGGACCTCCGGGTCTCGAGGGGGACGGGGTCTACTCTGACACGCGCAGCGCCACCGGCTGCCGCACCGGGAGCCGCACCAGCCTCACGACGACCCACGCGAACAGCGCGACGAGCATCACGTTGCGCAGGACGACGAGCCAGACTGCCGCGGGCCACAGCACGAGCAGCCAGTCGTAGGCGAACGGGAAGAGCCACTGGGTGAGGGCGAGGATCACCACGGTCAGGACTGCGGGGCGCAGCCACCGCCGCCGATCGATCGCGAGACCCACGACGACCGGCGCGATCAGCCACGTCATGTACTGCGGCGACCCCACTTTGTTGAGGACGATGAAGCCGAGCACCAGCGCGAGGGCCAGCGGCGGGAAGAGCGCGACGAACGACGCCCCGCGCCACGCCTTGACGGCGCCGATCACCGCGATGGCGAGCATCCCGAACATGAGGACGGGGGTCATCAGCATGATGACGGTGTCGACCGACGGGCCGGTGATCTGGAAAGTGATCAGGTCGGGGTCGTAGAAGATCCGCGCACCGGGCACATCCGCCAGCGCGAGCAGCAGGTAGGCGCTGCTCACCGGCGCTTCGATCTGCAGGCCCCGCGAGGTCTGGTCGCCCACGAAGCCGAGCAGGTGCGGGCCGCCGCCGGCGAGGAGGACGACCCCCACGACGACCGCCGAGACGGCGGCAGCGCCGCCGACGACCGCGAGCCGGCGACGCACCGCGATCACCGCCGCGGCGAGCAGTGCCGCCGGCCACACCTTGATCCACGTGGCCACGGCGAGGAGCACGGAGCCCAGCCACGGTCGGCCGACGAGAAACAGCGAACCGGCGACCGCGATCGGCACCGTCACGCCGTCGAGCCGGAACATGCCCACGCCGCCGAGCGCGAGGATCGCCGCCAGCCAGAACCACGCCGCGATCATGCGGCCGCGCGAGCGCCCACGGCCGACGAGCACTGCGAAGGCCGCGGCATCGAGCGCCGTCACGAGCAGTCCCCAGCCCAGGGTGTAGTCCACGACACCGCGCAGCGCCCCGACGAGAAGGATCGGCAGGTGCGCCAGCGGCGGATAGATCCAGTCCTCGGTGATGCCCGGCACGACGTCGCCGCCGAGCGTGAGCCCGGCCCACCAGCGGTACAGCTGATCGACGTCCCACGAGGCGGCGTGGTCGCCGGCGAAGCCGAGCCAGATGACGACCGCGTGGACGAGGACGAACGCGATCCACACCCACATCCGCCGCAACACCCCTTCATCCTAGGGAGCGCCCGCGGAACGTCCTGGACGCGCACAGAATCGGAGATGATGCCCGACACGCCTGAAACGGATGCCGCGACACGGCGCGTCGCGCGCGACCTCCGATTCTGTGCCCGCAGTGGGGCTGGTTCAGGAGTGCGCGAGAGCCTCGGCGACGGCGCGGGGCAGGGCGTCCGCGACATCCAGAGCCGTGATCGGCCCGTCGCCGAACGGCGGGGAGCTCGATGCCCCCGCGATGCTCGCGCCCTGCGCGGCGATCGCCCCCGCCCGCCCGTGCAGCCATGCGCCGGAGGCGGCGAGGGCGGCGAGGGTCGCGGCTGGGCCCACGCGCCCCGAGGCTCCGCGCGGCGCGCCAGCGCCGTGTGGAGAGGGCGTGGGGACCGTGCGTCCTTCGTGCGCCATCGCTCCGGCGACCAGGGCTCCGATGACGCCGGCGAGCACGTCCCCCGTGCCCGCGGTGGCGAGCCAGGGCGTGCCGGCCTCGACCGTCGCCGCCCATCCGTCGGGCGCCACGACGACGGTGACGGCGCCTTTGAGCAGGACGACGGCGCCGGTGGCCTCGGCGGTCTCGCGGGCGGCGGCGACGCGGTCGGCCGGCGCATGCCCGAGTCCGAGCGCCGAGCGCAGGCGTGCGTGCTCGCGGTCGTGCGGCGTGAGGATGCGGGGGGCCGTGGCCTCCGCGGCGAGGTCGAGCGCCCCGGCGTCGACGACGACCGGGTCGGTGTCGGAGAGGATCGCCCGCAGCGCCGCGGTGTCGGACGGCGTGCGGGCCGAGGCATCCGTTCCCGATCCGATCACCCACGCCTGCACGCGCCCGTCGGCGGTCACCGTCTCGGGCCGGCGTGCCAGCACCAGGTCGGTGGGACGGGCGGGTCCGAGGTAGCGCACCATGCCGAGGCCGGTACGCCACGCGGCCTCGACACCGAGGACCGCTGCCCCCGGGTAGGCCTCGGAGCCCGTCCGCATGCCGAGCACGCCTCGGGAATACTTGTCGTCGCCGGCGGTTGGCCTCCGCAGGGCGCGAGCGGCATCGGCGCGCGTCCACGTCCTCACCATGCGGCCACAGTACCGCCCACCCGATCCGATCCGGAGACCAGATGAGCCGCCTGTTCACCCCCCTCACCCTGCGCGACGTCACGGTGCGCAACCGCCTCTGGGTCTCGCCGATGTGCCAGTACAGCGCGGTGGACGGGGTGCCGCAGGAGTGGCACCACACGCACCTCGCGCAGTTCGCGTCGGGTGGCGCCGGGCTCGTCATGGCGGAGGCGACGGCGGTGTCGCCCGAGGGCCGGATCTCACCCGAGGACACCGGGCTGTGGAACGACGCGCAGCAGGGCGCGTGGGCACCGATCGTCGCCGCGATCCGCAGCCGCGGCGCCGTCGCGGGCGTGCAGCTCGCCCACGCGGGCCGCAAGGCCTCCACCTGGTCGCCGTTCTCCGGCCGCCGCGGCTCGGTCACCGCCGCTGACGGCGGCTGGGCCACCGTCGCCCCGTCGGCGATCGCGTTCGACGGCTACGCCGAGCCCGTCGCCCTCGATCTCGCGGGCATCGACCGCATCGTGGCGGACTTCGCGGCGGCCGCGCGCCGCGCCGTCGCCGCCGGATTCCAGGTGCTCGAGCTGCACGGTGCGCACGGGTACCTGCTGCACCAGTTCCTGTCGCCGCTGTCGAACCTGCGCGACGACGAGTACGGCGGTCCGCTCGAGAATCGGGCGCGTCTGCTGCTGCGCGTGCTGGAGGCGGTGACCGAGGCCGCCCCCGGCGTTCCGGTCATCGTGCGGTTCTCCGCCACCGACTGGGCCGACGGCGGCTGGAACCCCGACGAGACCGCGACGGTCGCCCGCTGGGCGGCGGAGCGCGGCGCGGACTTCTTCGACATCTCCAGCGGCGGACTCGTCGCCCACCAGAAGCTCACGACGGGCCCGGGGTACCAGGTCGAGCTCGCGGCGCGCGTGCGGCGCGAGGCGGGGGTTCCGGTCAACGCCGTCGGCATGATCGACGACGCCGCCCACGCGGAGCGCGTGCTCGCCGAAGACCTCGCCGACGCGGTGATGGCCGGCCGCGAGTGGCTGCGCGACCCGCACTACGGCCTGCGTGCCGCCGCCGAGCTGGGGGCCGACATCGACTACTGGCCGGCGCAGTACCTCCGCGCCCGCCTCTGACACGAAAGGCGATGAGCGGATGCCGCGGCCCGGGGCCGCAGCATCCGCTCATCTCGTTCGTCAGAAGCCGCGACGGCGCGTGGCGTCCTGCACCTCGCCGATGAGCTCCTCGATGATGTCCTCGAGGAACAGCACCGCGGTGATCTCACCGGACTCGTTGCGCACCTGCGCGAGGTGGCGTCCGGCCCGGCGCATGACGGCGAGCGCGTCCTCCAGATCGGTCGACTCGAGCACGGGCACCATGTGGTGGATGCGCTTCGTCGCGATCGGGAGGGCGACATCGGTCGCGGCATCCGGCCCCTCGGCCGCTCGGAGGATGTCCTTCAGGTGCACGTAGCCGAGCGGCACGCCCGCCTCGTCGACGATCACGTAGCGCGAGAAGCCGTGCTTGGCGACCGCGCGCTCGATCTCGTCGGGAGTCGTGATCTCGGGGAGCGTCACGAGCTGCGACAGCGGCACCGCGACGTCCGCGGCCTTCTTGTCGGTGAACTCGACGGCCGCGGCCACCGTGCCCGAGGCGTCGTGGAGCACGCCCTCGATGCGGGACTGATTGACGATCGTGGCGACCTCTTCGAGCGTGAAGGTCGAGGCGGCCTCGTCCTTCGGCTCGACGCGGAACAGCCGCACGATGTGGTTGGCGATCCAGTTCAGGGTCACGATCACCGGGTGGAAGATCTTCGACACCCACACCAGCGGCGTCGCGAGCATGAGCACGGCGCGGTCGGGCACCGAGAACGCGAGGTTCTTCGGCACCATCTCGCCGAACACGACGTGCAGGTAGGACACCACGATGAGCGCCACCGCGAAGGCGACGCCGTCGACGACGGCCTCCGACCAACCGGTGAGCCCCAGCGGCTCGGCCAGCAGGTGGTGGATGGCGGGCTCCGACACGTTCAGGATCAGCAGCGAGCAGATCGTGATGCCGAGCTGGCTCGTCGCCAGCATGAGCGTCGCGTGCTCCATCGCGTACAGCGCCGTCTTGGCCGCGCGCGATCCCTTCTCGGCGAGGGGCTCGATCTGCGAGCGTCGTGCCGAGATGACGGCGAACTCGGCGCCGACGAAGAAGGCGTTGGCGATGAGGAGCACCACCAGCCAGGCGATTCCTGCCCAGTCGTTCATCGGCGATCACCCCCCTCGTTCGCGCCTTCGTGGGGCATCGGCGTGGGTGTGAACCTCACGCGGTCGACGCGGCGGCCCTCCATGCGCTGCACTTCGATGGTGCCGTCCTCGATCTCGACGCTGTCGCCGACGACCGGGATGCGCTCGAGCACGCTCATGATGTACCCGCCGACGGTGTCGTAGACGTCGCCCTCGGGGATGCGGATGCCCGTGCGGTCGCGCACCTCGTCGGGGCGGAGCTCGCCGGGGAAGATCACGGTGTCCTCCACCCGGACGATGCCCGCGCGACGGCGGTCGTGCTCGTCGAGCACCTCGCCGACGATCTCCTCGACGAGGTCCTCGAGGGTGACGACGCCGGCCGTGCCGCCGTACTCGTCGACGACGACGGCCATCTGGTAACCGCGGGCACGCAGTTCGGCGACCAGCACGTCGAGGTGGACCGCCTCGGGGAACCGCAGCGGCTCGGTCGCGAGCGCGGCGGCGGGCACGTCGGCCCGACGCTCACGGGGAACGCCGACCGCGGCCTTCAGGTGCACGATGCCGGTGATGTCGTCCATGTCCTCGCCGTAGACGGGGAACCGGCTGTGGCCGGTGCGCCGGGCGAGCTGGATGACGTCCTCCGCGGAGTCGTCGGCCGCGAGGGCGTGGATGCTCGGGCGCGGCGTCATGACGTCGGCCGCCGAGAGCCGCGCGAAGGTGAGGCTGCGGTCGAGGAGCGACGCGGTGTCCTCCTCGAGCACGCCGGCACTCGCCGAGCGACGGACGAGGCTCGAGAGCTCCTCGGCGGTGCGGGCGCCGGAGAGCTCCTCCTTCGGCTCGATGCCGACGGAGCGCAGCACGCCGTTGGCGCTGCCGTTGAGCACGACGATCGCGGGGCGGAACACCGTCGTGAACGCCACCTGGAACGGCATGACGAGCTTGGCGGTCTGACGTGGGACCGCGAGTGCGAAGTTCTTGGGCACGAGCTCGCCGATGATCATCGAGAAGACGGTCGCGATCGAGACGCCGATGATGGCGGCGAGGGGTCGTGACACCCCGCTCGGGATGCCCCACGCGTCGAACACCGGCGCGAGCAGGTTCGAGATCGCCGGCTCCATCGTGTAACCGGTGAGCAGGGTGGTGAGGGTGATGCCGAGCTGCGCGCTCGACAGGTGGGTCGAGGTGATGCGCAACGCGCTGATCGTGAGCGAGAGCCGGTTTTCACCGGCAGCCTGGCGGGCCTCGAGGTCCGCCCGGTCGAGGTTCACGAGCGCGAACTCGCTGGCGACGAACAGGCCGGTGCCGATTGTGAGAAGAAGCCCCACGCCCAACATGACGTAATCCATCACGCATCACCCCCGTTCATCGGGGTGGAGGGTCGGTGGGGCGATTGTCTGCAACTAGGAGGGTCGTCCATCGTGCCGACAAGTCTACGGCAGGCATCTCCGCACGATCCTGGGATGGGTGCCACCATGGCGCTATGGCACTGGACAGGATCAGCCTCGTGGTTCCGCCGGTCGGACCGTGGCGCGAACAGGAGCGGTGGTACCGGTGGGCCGAGCAGGTCGGGTACGACGTCGTGTACACCTACGACCACCTCACGCACGCGACGGCGCCCGGCCTGTGGCTGAGCGAGGCCTTCACCACGCTCACCGCGGCGGCGGCCGTGACCGAGCGCATCCGCCTCGGCACGCTCGTGGCGTCGGCCGTGTTCCGCACGCCGGTCACGCTCGCCCGCGTGGCGATGACCGTGCAGGACATCTCGGGCGGCCGCCTCGTCCTCGGCCTCGGCATGGGTGCGCCGACGTGCGCACTGGCCGATCACGGCACCCGCGAGAGCCCCGCCGAGATGTCGGCGCGCTTCGCGGACGTGGTGCGGGGTTACCGGGCGGTGCTCGACGGGACGACCGAGTGGGAAGGTCGCACGACCTCGTTCCGCGGTCTCGAGACCCTGCCGGCACCCGAGGGGGTCGCCCGCCCGGAGCTGCTGCTCGCCGCACACGGGCCCCGTGCGCTGGCGCTCGCCGCCGCGTATGCCGACACCTGGAACTCGTACGGCGGCCCCGGGTCGACCCAGCTCGACGCCGAGGAGTACTGGGCGCTGCTCGCACAGCAGGCGCGGGGATTCGACGAGGCGTGCCGGAGCGCCGGCCGGGATCCGTCGGCGGTGCGTCGCTCGCTGCTGCTGGGGTTCGGCCGCGTGCGCCCCACGACGAGCGTCGACGCGTACCTCGCGGCCGCCGAGCACGCCGCGTCGCTCGGGTTCACCGAGCTCGTCGTGTACGCCCCCGAGTCACCAGCCGGAATGGATTCCGACCCGGCCGTGCACGAGCAGGCACTCGCCCGCCTGCGCTGACGAAGCCTTCGGGATCACGGATGCCGCGGGCCGCAGCATCCGGAGCATCCTCACCAGCTGACCGGCAGCGCCTTGCCCTCTTCGTAACCGGCCGCCGACTGCAGGCCGACGCGCGCGCGGTCATGGAACTCGGCGACCGTCGACGCGCCCGCGTACGTGAAGGAGGACCGCACGCCCGACGTGATCATGTCGAGCAGGTCCTCGAGGCCGGGGCGGAGCGGGTCGAGGTAGATCTTCGACGACGAGATGCCCTCGGCGAAGAGCTCCTTGCGGGCGAGCTCGTAAGGATCGAGACGCCCGAATCGCTCGTGCACGGCCTTCGTCGAGGCCATGCCCCACGATTCCTTGTAGGCCCGGCCGGCGTCGTCGATCTGCAGCTCGCCGGGCGCCTCGATGGTCCCCGCGAACCACGAGCCGATCATGACGGATGCCGCACCCGCCGCCAAAGCCAGCGCGACGTCGCGCGGGTAGCGCACACCGCCGTCCGCCCACACGTGCGCCCCCATGATGCGGGCGGCCTCCGCCGTCTCGAGGACCGCGGAGAACTGCGGACGGCCGACCGCGGTCATCATGCGCGTCGTGCACATGGCGCCGGGGCCCACGCCGACCTTGAGGATGGTGGCACCGGCGGTGACGAGGTCGTGCACGCCCTCGGCGCTGACGATGTTGCCGGCTGCGATCGGAATGCCGAGGTCGAGGTCGGCGACGGCCCGCAGCGCCCGGAGCATGCCCTCCTGGTGCCCGTGGGCGGTGTCGACGACGAGGACGTCGACGCCCGCGCCGGCAAGGGCCTTCGCCTTCGACGCGACGTCTCCGTTGATGCCGACGGCCGCGGCGACGATGAGGCGACCCGATGCGTCGACGGCCGGGCGGTACAGCGTCGAGCGCAGTGCGCTGCGGCGCGAGAGGGTGCCGACAAGGTGCCCGTGGTGCAGCACGCACACGGTCTCGGCTTCCGCGGCGACGATCACGTCGAACGCGTGGCGCGCGCTCTCGATGTCATCGGCATCGACGGATGCTGCGCGCCCACGCGCGAGGTCACCCAGGCGTGCGTCGGGCAGGGCGGTGCCGAGCCGGGCGGCCGGGACGATGCCGAGGATCTCATCGGCGTCGACGTGACCGGACGAGGCGTCGGCGACCACGATGCCGTGCCCCTCGGTCGCGGGGAGCAGCCGCGCGGCGTCGGCGACGGTCGCATCGGGCGGCAGCACGAGCGGGGTGTCCCACGCGACCGGCTGCGCCTTGACCCAGCGGATCGCGGCGTCGAGCTCCTGCAGCGGCATGTCCTGCGGGAGGACTCCGAGGCCGCCGCGGCGCGCCAGCGTGGCCGCGAGGCGCGCCCCCGTGACCGAGTTCATATTCGCCGAGACCAGAGGAAGGGTGGCCGTCGTGCCGTCGCCAGGAGCGAGGTCGACATCGAGGCGGCTCGTGATCGCCGAGCGCCGCGGGACGAGGAAGACGTCAGAGTAGGTCAGGTCGACGTCGGGTGTTTCGCCGTAGAACTCCATGACCGCCAAGGTTAGTGACAGTTCCTGTGCGGATAATCATGCGGGTTCTTTCAGGTTCGCGGCCCCGGAGGGCCCGAACCTCCCGCGCAGACTGGGCTAGGCTTAACCGTCGTGTGTGAGGGCGGTTCGCGCCCCCCGCGCATCCCAGAACTTCACCGATGAAAGCAGGCGATTCAGCGTGTCGAGCCAGGTGACGGGCGTCGGGGTTTCGAACGAGGGAGAGTTCGGAGCCAACGAGTGGCTCGTCGAGGAGCTGTACGAACAGTTCAAGATCGACCGGAACTCCGTCGACAAGGCGTGGTGGCCCGTTCTCGAGGCCTACCACCCCGTCGACGGAGCAGCACCGACCCAGGCCGCGCCCGCGGCGACCGCCCCCGCGGCGGCCGCGCCCGCCGCGCCCCCGGCGACGACCCCGCCGACGGCATCCGAGCCGCGTCCGGTGACGGCGCCGATCCCGGTGATCGGCACGCAGCCGGTGGCGCGCACCACCGCGCGCCCGGCCGCGCCGCAGCCGATCCCGGCGCAGGCACCGAAGGCACAGCCGTCGGCAGCCGACGGCGAGGCCGACGCCGATGTCGTCACGACGCTGCGCGGCATGCCGAAGGCCCTCGCCGCCAACATGGACGAGTCGCTGACCGTGCCGACGGCGACGAGCGTGCGCACGGTGCCGGCGAAGCTGATGATCGACAACCGCATCGTCATCAACAACCACATGTCGCGCACGCGCGGCGGCAAGGTGAGCTTCACGCACCTCATCGGGTGGGCGATCATCCAGGCGCTCAAGGAGTTCCCGAGCCAGAACGTGTTCTACGCCGAGGTCGACGGCAAGCCGTCGCTCGTCGCGCCCGCGCACATCAACCTCGGCATCGCGATCGACCTCCCGAAGCCCGACGGCACCCGCGCTCTCCTCGTTCCGAGCATCAAGCGCGCCGAGCAGCTGACGTTCAACGAGTACCTCACCACTTACGAGGACCTGGTCACGCGTGCACGCGGCAACAAGCTCACCGCGGCCGACTTCCAGGGCACCACGATCTCGCTGACCAACCCCGGCGGCATCGGCACGGTGCACTCCGTGCCGCGGCTCATGAAGGGCCAGGGCTGCATCGTCGGCGCCGGCGCCCTCGAGTACCCCGCCGAGTTCCAGGGCGCGAGCGACAAGACGCTCAACGAGCTCGCGATCGGCAAGACGATCACGCTGACGAGCACCTACGACCACCGCGTCATCCAGGGTGCCGGGTCGGGCGAGTTCCTCAAGAAGGTGCACGAGCTGCTCATCGGGCAGCGCAGCTTCTACGAGGACATCTTCGCCGCGCTGCGCATCCCGTATGCGCCGATCCACTGGGCGTCCGACATCAACGTCGACCTCGCCGAGCGCGTCGACAAGACCGCGCGCGTGCAGGAGCTCATCAACTCGTTCCGCGTGCGCGGCCACCTCATGGCCGACATCGACCCGCTCCAGTACCAGCAGCGCACGCACCCCGACCTCGAGATCGAGCAGCACGGCCTCACGTTCTGGGACCTCGACCGCGAGTTCGTCACCGGCGGCTTCGGCGGCAAGCGCCAGATGAAGCTCCGCGACATCCTCGGCGTGCTGCGCGACTCGTACTGCCGCACCATCGGCATCGAGTACATGCACATCCAGGACCCGACGCAGCGCGCGTGGTTCCAGGAGAACGTCGAGGTCAAGTACCAGAAGCCCGGGCACGACGAGCAGCTGCGCATCCTCGACAAGCTGAACCAGGCCGAGGCGTTCGAGACGTTCCTGCAGACGAAGTACGTCGGCCAGAAGCGCTTCAGCCTCGAGGGCGGCGAGTCGCTGATCCCCCTCCTCGACGAGATCCTGCAGGGCGCGGCCCAGGCAGGCCTCGACGGTGCTGCGATCGGCATGGCGCACCGCGGTCGCCTCAACGTGCTGACGAACATCGCCGGCAAGACGTACGGCCAGGTGTTCCGCGAGTTCGAGGGCTCCGTCGCGATCGGCTCGAAGAGCGGGTCGGGCGACGTCAAGTACCACCTCGGCACCGAGGGCACGTTCGTCGCCGACAACGAGTCCGAGCTGCCGGTGTACCTCGCCGCGAACCCGTCGCACCTCGAGACGGTCGACGGCGTGCTCGAGGGCATCGTCCGCGCGAAGCAGGACCGCAAGCCCATCGGCACGTTCACGTGGCTGCCGATCCTCGTCCACGGCGACGCGGCCTTCTCCGGCCAGGGCGTCGTCGTCGAGACGCTGCAGATGTCGCAGCTGCGCGGTTACCGCACCGGCGGCACCGTCCACGTGGTCGTCAACAACCAGGTCGGCTTCACCACGACGCCGACCGACGCCCGCACCTCGGTGTACGCGACCGACGTCGCCAAGACGATCCAGGCGCCGATCTTCCACGTGAACGGCGACGACCCGGAGGCCGTCACGCGCGTGGCGCAGCTGGCCTTCGCCTACCGCGAGCGGTTCCACCGCGATGTCGTGGTCGACGTCGTCTGCTACCGCCGCCGCGGTCACAACGAGGGCGACGACCCGTCGATGACCCAGCCCCTCATGACGAACCTCATCGAGGCGAAGCGCTCCGTGCGCCGCCTCTACACCGAGGCTCTCGTCGGTCGCGGCGACATCACCGAAGAAGAGTACGAGAAGGCGAAGCAGGACTTCCAGAGCCGCCTCGAGATCGCGTTCGCCGAGACCCACGCGGCCGAGACCGGCTCCTCGCCGATCCTCGTGCCCGAAGCGGGCGACGTGCCGGCCGCCGGCGAGCCGGCGACCACGGGCGTCTCCCGCGAGATGGTGAACCTGATCGGCGACACGTTCGTGAACAAGCCGAACGGCTTCACGGTCCACGCCAAGCTGCAGCAGCTGCTCGACAAGCGGCTCGACATGAGCCGCAACGGCTCGATCGACTGGGGCTTCGGCGAGCTGCTGGCCTTCGGCTCGCTGCTGCTCGAGAAGACCAACGTGCGTCTCGCGGGTCAGGACTCGCGTCGCGGCACCTTCGTGCAGCGCCACGCCGTGCTGCACGATCGCGCGAACGGCCAGGAGTGGATCCCGCTCACGAACCTCAGCGAGGACCAGGGGCGCTTCTATGTCTACGACTCGCTGCTGAGCGAGTACGCGGCGATGGCGTTCGAGTACGGCTACTCGGTCGAGCGCGCCGACTCGCTCGTGCTGTGGGAGGCCCAGTTCGGCGACTTCGCCAACGGCGCCCAGTCGGTCATCGACGAGTACATCTCGGCGGCCGACCAGAAGTGGGGCCAGCAGTCGAGCGTCGTGCTGCTGCTCCCCCACGGCTACGAGGGTCAGGGACCCGACCACTCGTCGGCACGCATCGAGCGGTACCTGCAGATGTGCGCGCAGGACAACATGACCGTCGCGCGCCCGTCGACCCCGGCGTCGTACTTCCACCTGCTGCGCCGCCAGGCGTACGCGCGTCCGCGCCGCCCGCTGATCGTCTTCACCCCGAAGGCGATGCTGCGCCTGCGCGGCGCGACGAGCCCGGTCGAGGACTTCCTCACCGGCCGCTTCGAACCGGTGATCGACGACAACCGCGGTCTCGACAAGTCGGCGGTCAAGCGCGTGCTGCTGCACGCCGGCAAGATCCACTGGGATCTGCGCGCCGAGCTCGACAAGAACCCGAACCCCGAGATCGCCCTGGTGCGCCTGGAGCAGTACTACCCGGCCCCCATCGACGAGCTCAACGCCGTCATCGACGCCTACCCGAACGCCGAGCTGGTGTGGGTGCAGGACGAGCCCGAGAACCAGGGCGCATGGCCCTTCATCGCCCTCGAGGTCGTGAAGAACCTCAACGGTCGCACCATCAGCCGCGTCTCGCGCGCGTCGGCGGCGTCGACCGCGACCGGTTCGCCGAAGGTGCACGCCGCCGAGCAGGCTGCGATCATGCAGCAGGCGCTCACGCTGTAAGCGGAGCGCTCCGCCGGTCCGGCCCTGGAGGACTCAGCCCTGCGCTGAGGATTCCAGGGCCGAACTGCGTTCTGCCGGGACCGCCGTCGTCTTCACCTCGACGATGGACCCGGGGTCTGCGGCCTCTGCTGCCACGGTCTCGCCGCCGAGCGCGACCGCCTGCCGCGACGAGCGCCGCAGCCGCTTCCCGACCGTCACGAGGATCGCGGCGAGCGCGAGCGCGGCGGCGGGGAGCAGATTCGCTCCGGCCAGGAGCAGCAGGCCCACCGACAGGACGGCCGCGACGACCGCCATGAACCAGCCCGCCGTGAAGCGCGGCAGGATCAGCGTCGCCGCGATCATGCCGGCGGCGTAGATCGACACCATGTTGCTGGTGTGGATGAGGATGAACGTCTGCAGGTCGCCGCCGGTCGCGAGCGCGATTGTGCAGTAGACCATCGCGATCACGAACGTCAGCATCAGGGCGCGCCGAGGCACTCCACCCGACTCGGCACCGGGCGCGAGCACCCGGGGCAGATCGCCCGACGACGCGAGCGACGCGCCCAGCTTGCCGAATGCGGCGAGGTAGGCGTTCATCACGCCCAGCACCACGATCGCGGCGACGGCGCCGATCGCCGTCGGACCGAATCCGGGCGCCACCGCCTCGGCGAGCGAGAGCAGCGGCACGGCACCGGCGCCCGCGTCCTCGCCGAGCACGCCCACGGTCACGACCTGCAGCAGCAGGTACGCGAGCCCGGTCACGACGAGCGCGATGGCGGTGGCGATCGGGATGCTGCGGCGCGGGTCGCGGAACTCCCCCGAGATGTGCGTGCCGACCTCCCAGCCCGCGAACGCCCAGACGAAGAGGCTGATCGCCGTGCCGACGCCCGACCAGCCGTGGGGCAGGAACGGCGTGAAGCTCGACCCCTCGACGGCGGGGAAGGCCGTGGCGACGACGAAGACGACGATGCCGACGAGGAGGCCGGTGAGGACGAACTGCACCCAGCCGGCGACCCGCACACCCAGCATGTTGACGGCGAACGGCGGGATGAGGATCGCGAACACCAGGATGGGCACGGCGACGCGGTCGATGTGCAGGATCGCGCTCAGGTACTCGGCGCCGAGGACCGCCAGCACCGGGAACCCCGCGGCCACGCCGAAGTAGAACCAGTAGCCGGTCGCGCGGGCGGCCGTGCGACCGAGCGCGCGGCGCACGTAGCTGGCGACGCCGCCCGGATCGGGGTAGCGCGCGGCCAGGGCGGCGAAGGTGCCCGCCAGCGGCACGGCGAGCACGATGACCGCCAGCACCGAGACGATGGACGCCGGACCGGCCACGTCGGCCGCGAGGCCGGGGAGCACGAGGAGCCCGGTTCCGAGCACCGACGCGATGTAGAGCGCCGTGCCCTGGACGACGCCGAGTCCCCCGTGGGTTCCGCTGTGAGTCACCGTTCCAGTGTGAGGGGGACGTGCGACACCCCGACCCGCCTGCGCCGCCGTCCTGGAGCGGATTCCTGCCAACCCGCGTACGGACGTTCCTCACACGAGGTTCTGCTCCGAGATGCGGACCGAATCAGGGCATGTCGCCCCTCACATCGGCAATGCTCCTCAACCGAGGATCGGTTGCGAGCTGCGGCTCAGGCCTCGATCGGCTCGACACCCGCGCGCGCGAAGGCGGCGGTGGCGGCATCCGTCGACTGCTCACGGTCGGTCTCGACGAGACCGAGGCGGGTACGCCGGTCGAGGAGGTCGGCGACGCTCAGGGCGCCCTCGACCGCGACCCCCCACTGCAGCTCCTGGGCCGTCACGCCGCACGCGGCGGCCGGACCCTTCGGGAGGGCGGCGGCGTAGGGCGCCTCGGCACCGAACCGGCGCACCAGACGCGGCGCCGCGGCGATCTCGCCGAGGCGGTGCCGCGGCCACGCGCCGACGAGCGGGATCGAACGCGTTCGCGACGGGCGGGAGGCGAACCCGGGGTCGCGCCGGATCACGGCATCGACGGCGTCCTCCGCCATCCGCCGGTACGTCGTGAGCTTGCCCCCGACGATGCTGAGCACGCCGCTGGAGGACTCGATGATCGCGTGACGGCGCGACAGGTCGCTGGTGTCGTGGTCGTCGCCGCCGGCGAGCAGCGGCCGCAGGCCGGCGAAGGTGGAGAGCACGTCGGCGCGGACGAGGGGCTCCTCCAGCACGGTGTTGACCGTGCCGAGGAGCATGTCGATCTCGGCCTCGGTCGCGTGCGCGACGTCGGGGATCGGCCCGTCGGCGGGCACGTCCGTGAGGCCGATGTAGGTGCGACCGTGCTGCGCCGGCAGAGTGAAGACGAAGCGGCTCGACGACCCGGGGACCGGCACGGTGAGCGACACGTCCGAACCGCCGAGGCGGGCCGTCGACACCACGAGGTGCGTGCCGCGGCTCGGCCGCAGGCGGACGTCGCGGTCGAGATCTCCCGCCCACACACCCGTCGCGCTCACGACGGCGCGCGCGTGCACATGGAGCGTCTCGCCCGTCACGAGGTCGCGCAGGGTCGCCTCGCGTCCGGTGACCGAGACGGCCTCGACACGGGTGAGGACGGATGCCCCGTACCCGGCGGCCGTCCGCGCGACGGCGACGACGAGCCGGGCGTCGTCGATGAGCTGTCCGTCCCAGCCCCGCACCCCGCCGCGGAGCCCCTCGGCGCGAACGGCGGGCGCGAGCGCGAGGGTGGCGTCGCGGCCGATCGGGCCGGGCGGCCGCAGCAGCGACCCGGGGGTTCCGACCGCGCGGCGCAGGCCGTCGCCGAGCTCGTAGCCCATGCCGATGTACGCACCGCGCGCGAGGTGCCCGGGGTCGTGCAGTGGCACGACCTGCGCCAGCGCGCGCGTGAGGTGCGGCGCCGTCCGGGTGAGGAGGATGTGACGCTCTGTCGCACTCTCGTGCGCGATCCCGATCTGGCCCGACGCGAGGTACCGCAGGCCGCCGTGCACGAGCTTGGAGCTGAAGCGGCTGGTGCCGTGCGCGAGGTCGTGCCGTTCGACCAGAACCGTGCGCAGGCCCCGGCTCGCGGCATCCAGCGCGATCCCCCCTCCGGTGATGCCGCCGCCGATGACGAGCACGTCGATCTCGCCGCGGTCGGCGAGTGCGTCGAGCTCGCGCGAGCGCCTGCCCGCCGAGAGCGCGGACGATCCGGGCGTGCGCCCCACGATGCGCGTCGTCATCGCTGCTCCCCCACGGCCGGTGCGAGGTAGCCGCGCAGCGCGTGCGCGAGTTCGGCGCGCCACGCGCCCTCGGGCAGCCACTCGGCGACGAGCGGCGCCGACTGCACCGCCGACTGCGCCACGAGCAGCACCATGGCCGCCAGCTGCGGCGGCTCGCCCGCGCGTACGAAGCCGGCACGCTGGCCCGCGGCGATGCGCCGGGCGGTCTCGGCGTGGATCGCCCGCTGGCTCGTGCCGAGCCGATCGAGGATGTACCGGGCGAACAGCTCGGGATCGGTGTCGCGGAGCCGGTCGACGAGGGGAAGACGTCGCACGCGGTCTGCGGTCTCGACGAGCAGTGCGACGAGCTCGCCGAGGTCGGCGGAGTCCCCGGCGTCGGCGGGAAGCGCCGCGACGAGCTCGCGCGTCACGAGCGCGGCGAACACCGCCTGCGCGTCGGGCCAGTAGCGATAGAGCGTCTGGCGGGCGATCCCGCCGCGCCGTGCGATGTCGGAGGCCGTCGTCCGGCGGATGCCGTGCGCCAGCACCTCGGCGAGCGCGGCGTCGAGGATCGCGGTCTCGGTATCGGGCACTCCATCGGCCATGTGACAACCATACAGAATGTGTCATACTGTCGCCATGGCTGCGACGGTGCCCACCGATCCCTCGAGCGACCCGGTGCGTCCGCTCGCCGTCCCGACGCCCCGCCCCCGCGGCGAGTGGGACGCCTGGGGGTCGGAGCCCGCGCGTCTGCCTACGGCCGCGAAGGCGATCGTCGCGACGCTGCTGCCGGGCAAGGCACACCCCGTTGCGCGCCGCACCGCGCCCGTCCTCACGCCCTCGCTGCTGCCCGACGGCGACCTCGCGGCACTGGCCGGCGTGGTCGGCGCCGACGCGGCGACGCGTGACGATGCGGTGCGCATGATGCACCTCGGGGGCAAGAGCACGCCCGACCTGCTGCGCCGCCGGCTCGACGACCTGCAGGCCGCTCCCGACGCGGTGGTCTCGCCCGCGGATCACTCCGAGGTCGCCGCCGTGCTCCGCGTGTGCGGCGAGCGCGGCATCGCCGTCGTGCCCTTCGGCGGGGGCACGTCGGTCGTAGGCGGCGTCGACCCCGTGCGCGGCGCGCAGCGCGCCGTGATCGCCCTCGACCTCAGCCGCACCGCGGCGCTCCTCGCGCTCGACGAGGTGGCGCTTCTCGCGACGTTCGGCGCCGGCACGACCGGTCCTCAGGCCGAGGAGCTTCTCGGCACCCGCGGCTACACGCTCGGGCACTTCCCGCAGAGCTTCCTGTACGCCTCCCTCGGCGGGTACGCGGCGACGCGGTCGAGCGGCCAGGCCTCGCGCGGCTACGGCCGCTTCGACGACCTCGTCCACGCGCTGCGCGTCGCCACTCCGGCGGGAGACCTCGACCTCGGGCGCTCCCCCGCGAGCGCCGCCGGCCCCGACCTGCGCGAGCTGTTCCTGGGCTCGGAGGGCGCCTTCGGCGTCCTCACCGAGGTGACCGTGCGCATCCGCCCGGTCCCCGCGGCGACCGCGTACCGCGCCTGGTCGTTCCCCGATTTCGCCGCGGGGGCGTCGGCGTTCCGCGAAGCCACGCAGCGCGGCATCCGTCCCACCGTCCTGCGGCTGAGCGACGAGACCGAGACGCGGGTGAACGCAGCGATGGGCGGGCACCTCACGCGGATGCGCGGATGCCTCGCCGTCGCCACCTTCGAGGGCGCGACGTCCGCCGAGGCCGAGGCGACACGCGATGCGCTCGACGCGGTCTTCCGCGCGCACGGCGCGACGTCGCGAGGTGAGGACCCGGCGCGGTCGTGGGAGCGCGGCCGCTTCGCCTCGCCCGCGCTGCGCGACACCCTCATGGACATCGGCGTCCTCGCCGAGACCCTCGAGACCGCGACGACGTGGGCGAACCTGCCCGCCCTCAAGGCCGCGGTCACCGCCGCGCTCACCGCGAGCCTCGCCGCCGCAGGCACGAAGCCCCTCGTGCTGTGCCACATCTCGCACGTGTACCCGGCGGGCGCGTCGCTCTACTTCACGGTGGTCGCCGCGCTCACCGACGATCCGGAGACCCAGTGGATGAGGGCGAAGGATGCCGCGTCCCGCGCGATCGGCGACGCCCACGGCACGATCACCCACCATCACGCCGTGGGGCGCGATCATCGGCCGTATCTCGAGGCCGAGATCGGACCCCTCGGCGTGCAGGTGCTGCGCGCGGTGAAGAACGTGCTCGACCCGCGCGGGATCATGAACCCCGGCGCGCTGGTCGAACCGGCCGCCTCTGCGACGGAGCGCCCATGAAGGTCGCGCTGCTCGTCAACCCCGCGGCGCGGGCAGGCGCCCACACCGGTGCCGCGACCAGCGCCGCCGAGCGCCTGCGCGCGCACGGCGTCCAGACGTCGATCCTGAGCGGTGGCAGCGCGGCGGAGTCGTCCGCACTGCTGCGGACCGCGATCGGGGTGGGCGTGGACGCGGTCGTCGTCGCCGGCGGCGACGGCACTGTGAACCTCGCGATCCAGGAAGTCGCCGGCACCGGCATCCCGCTCGGCATCGTGCCGTCGGGCACCGGCAACGACTTCGCGGCGACGCTGGGGCTGCGCGAGCTCGACGCCACCGCGGCGGCCGACGCCATCGCCGCGGGCGTCACCCGGGCGATCGACCTGGCTCGCGTCACCCGCGAGGACGGATCGACGCGGTACTTCGGATCGGTGCTCGCGAGCGGGTTCGACTCCAAGGTCAACGACCGCGCCAACGCGATGCGCTGGCCGCGCGGCGGCTCGCGCTACAACATCGCGATCCTGGTCGAGTTCCTGACGCTCGCCGGCATCCCGTACGAGGTCGAGCTCGAACTCGCCGACGGCACGCGCGAACACGTGGGCGGCGACCTCGTGATGGCGACCGTCGGCAACGGGCGCACGTATGGCGGCGGCATCCCGATCTGTCCCGATGCCGACCCGGCCGACGGCCTGCTCGACGTCGTGCTCGTGCGTCCCGCCGGGAGACTGCGCCTGCTGCGGCTCCTCCCCCGGGTGTACAGAGGCACGCACGCCGGCGTGTCGGAGGTCGCGATGCGACGTGTGCGCTCGGTGCGGTTGTCGTCACCGGGGGTCACGGCGTACGCCGACGGCGACCCGATCGGCGCGCTGCCTGTGACCGTCGATGTGGCGCCCGGCGCGCTCACGATCTTCACGCCCGCGGGGTGACCCGGCGGGCAGCGGCGTCAGTGCGCCGCCTGGACCGCCCGCAGCTTGGCCAGCACCTGATCCCGCAGCTCTTCGGGCGCGCTCTCCTTGCACGCCCGGGCGAGCACCTCGGTCAGCGTGGTCGCGACGAGCGCCTCGTCGCGGCAGCCCTCGCAGTTGGCCAGGTGCTCGGCGATGTCGCTCTGCTCGGTCTTGCAGACCTCGTGGCGCAGGTACTCCTCCAGGTCGCGCCGCGCCTTCTCACAGCCGCAGTCGGTCATTTCGTGCTCCTCGTGGCGGCGGGGGTGATGCCGCGCTCTTTTGCGTAGTCGGCCAGCAGTTCACGCAGCATCCGCCTGCCACGATGCAGACGGCTCATGACCGTGCCGATGGGGGTCTTCATGATGTCGGCGATCTCCTGGTAGGCGAAGCCCTCGACGTCGGCGAGGTACACCGCCAGCCGGAAGTCCTCCGGGATGGACTGCAGCGCGTCCTTCACGACGGACGCGGGCATGTGGTCGATCGCCTCGGCCTCGGCCGAGCGGGTGCTCGTCGCCGTGGTCGACTCGGCACCGCCGAGCTGCCAGTCCTCGAGGTCGTCGATCGTGCCCTGATACGGCTCGCGCTGCTTCTTGCGGTAGGTGTTGATATAGGTGTTCGTCAGGATGCGGTACAGCCACGCCTTGAGGTTGGTGCCCTGCGTGAAGGTCTTCCACGAGGCGAACGCCTTGACGAAGGTCTCCTGCACGAGATCAGCCGCATCGGCGGGGTTGCGGGTCATGCGCATGGCCGCGGCGTACAGCTGGTCCATGAAGGGCAGCGCCTGCTCTTCGAACTGCGCGCGGGGATCCTGATCGCGGTCCGCCTCGGCAGCCTGGTCGGTCGAGTCGCTCATCACGCGCCAGTCTACGGCGGCCTGTTCCAGGCCGCCTGAAAGAGGCGCGTCGCGCTCTGCGAGGAGGGGCGCCTCACGATCGAGGCGCTCGAGGGTGGCGAACATCCGGCTCCGCTCAGTAGGTTGCTCCCGGCTCGTGCCCACCGGGTTCAGTAGGGTAGAACCCGATGACAGCCGACGCGTATTCCCCGCCCTCCGCGCCGATCGAGCGCGGCCACTGGCCCGCGCCCGTCGCGGACGGAGCACTGCACGCCACGGTGACCGTCCCCGGGTCGAAATCGCTGACGAACCGGGAGCTGATCCTGGCCGCCCTCGCGGACGCCCCGAGCCGCCTGATCGCGCCGCTGCACTCCGACGACTCCGCCCGCATGATCGACGCGCTGCGCTCGCTCGGCGTCGGCATCGAGCTCGTCGAAGGCAACGGACTGTACGGCGACGACATCGAGGTGACACCGGTGTGGCCGCTGCGCGGCGACACCGTCGTGGACTGCGGGCAGGCGGGCACCGTCATGCGGTTCGTGGCCGGCCTCGGGGGCTTCGCCCGCGGCGACGTCACCCTCACGGCGCACGAGAGCGCGCTGCACCGCCCGATGGGCGCCATGATCACGGCGCTGCGCGACGTCGGCGTCGACATCGACGACGGCGGCCACTGGGCGCTCCCCTTCATCATCCGCGGCCACGGCCACGTCCGCGGCGGCGAGGTGACGATCGACGCCAGCGCGTCGAGCCAGTTCGTCTCCGGTCTCCTGCTCGCGGCGCCGCGCTTCGACGTCGGGCTGCAGCTGCGTCACGCCGGCGAGCGGCTGCCGAGCATCCCGCACATCGACATGACCGTCGAAGCCCTCGGGCACCGCGGCGTGCACGTCGAGCGCCCAGGCGTGGGCGAGTGGATCGTGCCGGCCGGTCCGATCCGCGGCAAGGACGTCGCGATCGAGCCCGACCTCTCGAACGCAGCGCCGTTCCTGGCTGCGGCCATGGTGGCCGGCGGTGCGGTGTCGGTCACCGGCTGGCCCGCGCACTCCACCCAGCCGGGCGCGATGCTCACCGAGATCCTGTCGCTCATGGGCGCCCGCGTGGTGCGCCGCGGCGGCGCGCTCACCGTGACCGCCGGAGCCGGCATCCAGGGGGTCGATCTCGATCTGTCGGCCGCCGGCGAGCTGACGCCCACCATCTTCGCGCTCGCCGCCTTCGCGGACTCCCCTTCGACCCTGCACGGCATCGGTCACATCCGCGGCCACGAGACCGACCGCATCGCGGCGCTCGTCGCCGAGCTGCGCGGCCTCGGCGGCGAGGCCGAGGAGCTGCCCGACGGCATCCGCATCGTCCCCCGCCCTCTCCACGGCGGAACCTGGCACGCGTACCACGACCACCGCATGGCGACCACGGGCGCCCTGATCGGCCTGGCCGTGCCCGGGGTCGAGGTCGACGACATCGGCACGACCGCGAAGACCATGCCCGAGTTCCCGCAGATCTGGCAGCGGATGCTCGACGGCGAGCACGCCGACGGCGGGGTCTCCGAGGAGACGATGCGCGCCTCGTGAGAGGGCGCGTGGACACCTTCGCGGAGCGATCGGGATGACCAGCGTGAACCGATCCGGGATGACTCGATGAGCGGGACGACACCGTGAGCTGGCTCGACGACCTCGACGACGACGAGCCGGAGTTCGACGAGGCCGACGTGCGCGTGCGGCCCAATCCGAAGGCCAACCGCCCCCGGACGAAACGCCGCCCGGCCCACAGCGACGCCGAGATCGCGCGCGTGCTGGGCGTCGACCGCGGCCGGTACACCGTGCTGGTCGACGAGGACCTGCCGACCGAGCGCACGGCGCTCGCCGCCCGGGCGCGCGAACTGCGCAAGACGCCGATCGTGACGGGCGACCGCGCTCGCGTCGTCGGCGACGCGTCGGGCGACGACGGCACCCTCGGGCGCATCGTCGGCATCGAGGAGCGCACCTCGCTGCTCAGACGCAGCGCCGATGACACCGACCAGGTCGAGCGCGTCGTCGTCGCCAACGCCGACCAGATGCTCGTCGTGGTCGCCGCGGCGGACCCCGAGCCGCGCCCGCGGCTCGTCGACCGCTACCTCGTCGCGGCGCTGGATGCCGGCATCCGTCCTCTCCTCGTCGTCACCAAGACCGACCTCGCCGACCCGGCGGAGTTCCTCGCGCACTTCGAAGGCCTCGACCTCGAGGTGTTCACGAGCGGGCGGGAGGAGATGCCCCTCGAGCGCATCGGCGCGGCGCTCGTCGGCCACTCCACGGTGTTCGTCGGACACTCGGGTGTCGGCAAGTCGACGCTCGTCAACGCGCTCGTGCCCGATGCGAAGCGCGCCACCGGGCACGTCAACGTCGTGACCGGGCGCGGGCGGCACACCTCGAGTTCGACCGTGTCGCTGCGCTACCGCGGCGAAGGCGGCAACGGCTGGGTCATCGACACCCCCGGCGTGCGTTCGTTCGGCCTCGGCCACGTCGATCCCGCGAACATCCTGCGGGCCTTCTCCGACCTCGACGCGATCGCCGAGGAGTGCCCTCGCGGGTGCACGCACCTCCCCGACGCGCCGGATTGCGCCATCGTCGAGGCCGTCGAGGAGGGCCGGCTGGGCCCCGGCGGCGCCGCCCGACTCGACTCACTGCAGCGACTGCTCGAGACGTTCGCCAAGAAGGGCCAGGAGCACGGCGCCTAGAGTGGGACGGTGACCACGACACGCCTCGAACCCGGCTCCCTCGCCCCCGCCTTCACCCTCGTCGACCAGGACGAGCGGGCCGTGACGCTGAAGGACCTGCGGGGCGGGCGCGTGATCCTGTTCTTCTATCCGGCGGCGATGACGCCCGGCTGCACCAAGGAGGCGTGCGACTTCCGCGACAGCCTCGCCCCGCTGCAGGCGGCCGGCTACACGGTGCTGGGCGTCTCTCCCGACGAGCCCGAGAAGCTCCGCCGGTTCCGGGAGCGCGACGGCCTGACGTACGACCTGCTGAGCGATCCCGGCCACAAGGTGCTCGAGAAGTACGGCGCATGGGGCGAGAAGATGAACTACGGCAAGACCTTCATGGGCGTCATCCGCTCCACCTTCGTCATCGACGAGAAGGGCCGTCTCACGCACGCGCTGTACAACGTGCGCGCCACCGGCCACGTCGCGCGCGTGCGGACGCTCCTGGGCGTCTAAGCGCTGCCCGAAGCCTGCCCGTCGGCCTCCTCGTCGCGCTGCCGGCGCGCCGCCCGGCCGGCGTCGCGTACGGCGAGCACCAGGAGCACCAGGACGACCACGGCCGGGGCGGCGAGCGCGAGCGCCGCTGCGGGATCGGCGAACGCGCCCGTCGCCGCTCCGAGGGCCACCGCGAGGATCAGCAGCTGCGTGACGATGCCGCCCGAACGCCCCCACGACTGGCCGCGCCAGATGGCGAACGCGAAGGCGATGACCGCGGCAGCGGCGACGAGGGTCAGCACCGCCAGCGCGATCGCGCTCTCGATCGCGCCAGTGTCGCCCGAGGCGATCGCGACGATCTCGCGCACCGTGAGCGCGGCGAGCCCGAGTCCCTCGAGCCCGACCAGCACGGCGGCGATCCTTCCGGACAGGTTTGTCCGCATTCTCCGTCGACTCCTTCTTCCACCGACAGCGGTTTGTGCGAACCCTCCACACCCCCTGGGGAACACTCAGCAAGTCCTACACAAACCCGCCGATGAACCCTTGATTCAGGTAAACCGCTATGGGACGATTGGTGAAGCCGTGTGCTCCCACAGCGACGTGGGGCGAGATTCTTCTCGCACATCCCACAGGGTACCGGACCCGAACCGGGCCCTTATTCCCCACCCCTCTGTCACAAGGAGCACCACCATGGACTGGCGCGACAAGGCCGCCTGCCTGACCGTCGACCCCGAACTGTTCTTCCCCGTCGGGAACACCGGTCCGGCCGTCGATCAGATCGAGAAGGCCAAGTCGGTGTGCGCACGCTGCACCGTCACCGAGATCTGCCTGCAGTACGCCCTCGAGACCGGTCAGGACTCGGGCGTGTGGGGCGGTCTCTCCGAGGACGAGCGCCGCGCGCTCAAGCGCCGCGCCGCCCGCGCGCGCCGCGCCTCATAGCGAGAACCTGCAGAGAACGGATGCCGCATCCCGCGGCATCCGTTCTGCATGTCGCAGGATGAGCGCGTGAGGCTCAGTTCTTGGCGCGCTCGATGTAGCGCAGCGGGATGTCGATCGTGACCTCCGTGCCGCTGCCCATGATGGTGTGCCAGTCGATGGTGCCGCCGAGCTCGCCCTGGATGAGGGTGCGCACGATCTGCGTGCCGAGGCCGCGACCGACCTGACCCTCGGGGAGGCCGGAGCCGGTGTCGCGCACGCGCACCTCGAGGCGGTCGTCGCTGCGCTCGGCGATGATCTCGACGTCGCCCTCCTGCCCCGCCAGCCCGTGCTCGACGGCGTTCGTGACGAGTTCGGTGAGGGCGAGCGCGAGCGGCGTCGCGTATTCGCTGGGCAGGGTGCCGAAGCGGCCCGTGGAGTGCGTCTTGGCGCGCGTGTTCGGCGCCGCGGCGACCTCGGCCACGAGCTTGAGCACGCGGGCGAACACCTCGTCGAAGTCGACGTTCTGCGCGAGGCCTTCCGAGAGCGTGTCGTGCACCACCGCGATGGCCGAGACCCGGCGCATGGCCTGCGTGAGCGCTTCACGGGCCTCGTCGGTGTGCGAGCGACGGGCCTGGATGCGCAGCAGCGACGCGACCGTCTGGAGGTTGTTCTTGACGCGGTGGTGGATCTCGCGGATCGTCGCGTCCTTGGTGATGAGTTCCTGCTCCTGATGACGGATCTCGGTGACGTCGCGGCAGAGCACGATGGCGCCGATGCGCGTGCCGTGGTCGCGCAGCGGAATGGTCCGCAGCGAGACGGTCACGCCGCGGGCCTCCAGGTCGGCACGCCACGGCGCCCGGCCGGTGACGACGACCGGCAGCGACTCGTCGAACTGGCGCTTCGCAGGGAGGATGCCGGTGACGACCTCCACCAGCGACTCCCCCTCGAGCTCGTCGTCGAACCCGAGGCGGTTGAACGCCGACAGTGCATTGGGGCTCGCGAACGTCGTCACCCCGTCGACGTCCAGCCGCACCAGTCCATCCGACGCACGGGGCGCGCCACGGCGCGGCGAGGTGGGTGCGGTGAGGTCGGGGAAGTCCCCCGACGCGATCATCCCGAAGAGGTCGTCGGCGCAGTCGTTGAAGGTGATCTGCTGCCGAGAGGGGATGCGCGCCTCGCCGAGGTTGGTGTGGCGGGTGAGCACCCCGATGATCGTCGCGTCCTTGCCGTGCTTGCGCGCGACCGGCACCGCACGCACGCGTGTGGGCGTCTCCTCGAACCAGTCGGGCGAGGCCGAGTCGACGATGCCGCCCGTCTGGAACGCCTCGCGCACCTGCGTGCGCCACTGCGGCCGCACGCGGTCGCCGACGATGTCGCGGTAGAAGAGCGTCGCCGCACCGCCGGGTCGGGTGTGGGCGACGGCGACGAAGGAATCGTCGGAGGTGGGCACCCAGAGCACGATGTCGGCGAACGCCAGATCGGCGAGGAGCTGGCCGTCTCCTGCGAGACGGTGCAGCCACTCCACGTCCTCTTCACTGGAGCGGCCCTGGGCGTAAACGAGATCGCTGAGGGTCGACACGGACCTAGCCTAGAGCGCGATGATCACACGACTCGTTCGCCGACACGTGCCATGTCGTCGGCGTCGGTGTGCACGGGTCGCCCGGCGCCGGTGAGATGGACGCCCCGGCGCCGCGGCTTCGCGGCGCGCTGCGGGGCAGGAGCGGGCACGATCGCCTCGCCCACGAATCGGCGGAGCGCGAGCGTGAAGGGCGATCGGGGCGCCACATCGGCGATGGGCTGAGACGCGAGGATCGCGGCATCCGCGGATCTCGGGTCCTGCGGGAGGAACCAGACGTCCTCGATGCCGCCGAAGCGGTCAAGGGTGCGGCGCACCTGCCCGCGGGCGTCGACGCCGAGGGTTCCGGGGCGGAGCCGGTTGGCGACGACGGCCACCCGGGTCGCGCCGACGGTGGCGCGGAGGTCGGCGTGCCCGCGCAGGAATCGCGCGACGCCCACCGGATCGGCCGCCACCACCGCGACCACGAGGTCTGCGGCGCGCAGCGCGGCGAGGGTGGCGGCATTGCGTCGCGGCCCGTCGAGGTCGCTCATGATCTCTTCGTCGCGCTCGAGCGACGACGAGACGTCGACGACCGTATAGTCGGCCCACTCGCGGCAGGCGGCGAGGGCGGCGCCCACACGCCGCTCGCTCAGCTCGGGCCAGCGAGAGGGCCGGTTGATGCCCGTGAGAACGTTGACACCGGTGCGGCCGAGCGGCACCGCGATGCGGGTGAGCTCGCGCACGTCGAGACCGCCGAGCTCGGCCTGCCGGCACGCGGCGGCGAATCCGGGACCCTCGTCGGCGAGCCCGAGCGTCAGGGCGAGCGACGGCGCGTGCGTGTCGGCGTCGACCAGCGCGACGTGGCGTCCGCCGCGCGCGAGCTCGACGGCGAGCTCTGTCGCGACGGTGGACCGCCCGGGGGCGCCGGCAGGACCCCACACCGCGATCACGCGCGGCTGCGGGCGCGCGGGCGTCGTCGGCGTCGACGGCCGCGGCGTCGCTGCGAGGGCCTCGGCGATCCGCCAGGGCTCGGTGTGGAGATCCAGCGGGGCCTCGAGGCCGCACGACGCCGCGATCCGCTCCCCCGCCGCGTCCTCGACGAGCGGCACGACGCGCGTGCCGGCACGGTCGCAGAGGGCGACGACGGTCGGCGACATCGTGGCCCGCGACACCGCGACCACCAGCGCGTCGGCGTCGGCGAGCGCCCGGAGCATCGTCTCGGCGTCGGCGCCCAGCATCCCGTCCGCGGCGGCGAGGGCGGGAGCGGATGCCGCGACCTCGGCGATCACGTCGATCCCCTCGCGCCGCAGCCCCTCGACGAGGAGCCGGGCGTCGTCGACGGCGACGACGACCCTCACGAGCCGGAACCCGTCGTCGGGACGATGGAGAGCGCGGACTCGTCGGCCATCGCGGCGAGGGTCGCCGGCACGTCCGCCCGCGGGATCACGAGTTCGAGGGCGGCCGCACCGCCGCCGATCATGGAGTCGTCCCGCGTCACCGAGACCACGGTGGCGTCGGCGACCAGGACGCGCGGCTCGTCGTACGCCCCCTGCTCGAGCAGCGGGGCCGACCAGACCTCGACGACGCTGCCCGCCTCGACCGACGCCGGCACGTCCACGGCGCTGCGGACGACGACGCTCGTGGTGCGCGCGGAGGAGGGATCGCCGACGGATGCTGCGGGCACGAGCTCGCCCGCCTCGATCGTGCGGGTCGCGACGACGGGCTCGTCGAGGTCGTCCGCGGTGAGGTAGGTGCCGGCAAGCGTCCCGAGTGCGACGTCGACGACCTTCAGGTCGCCGCTCCCGATCGCCTCGCCGGGGACGATCGTGTGGGCGGCGGCGTACACCGGGACGGTCTGGCGCGCGGCCGACACGACGAGCCACACGCCGACGACGGATGCTGCCACGAGGAGCACGCCGAGGAAGAACCGTGCATCGCCCCAGAAGGCTCGGCGCGGGGTGCGGACGGGGTCGTGGGCGGCTGTCATGCGTCCATCGTCGCCGACTCGGCGTGAGGCCGTCGGGCGTTATCCACAGGGGTGAGGGGGCCCAGCCCGCACTGGGGAGGCAGGTCCATAATGGGGGCATGTCAGATGACCCGACGTCCGACGTGCGGCTCTACGCACCCGCCCAGGTGGGCGAGGTGCTCGGCGTCTCGGTCGACGAGGTCATGGCTCTGGTCCACGAAGGACGGCTCCGGGGCCTGCGTGTCGGCGCGCCCGCGCGCTGGCGGATCGACGCCGCGAGCGTCGGGGACTACCTCGACGACCAGGCCGAGGAGGCTCGGCGCATGGCGCTCTGGCGTCAGTCCCAGACCGCCAGCTTCCCCGAGCTGTGGGGTGGAAGCATCGTCCGCCACCCGGACTGAGCACGGCATCCCTCGCGCGGCGACCCAGCGGTCAGGGGATCGCCGGCGCCTCGTCGGCGCGGATCCACGCGATGGCCCCGAACGGCACCAGCCGGTAGGCCGATACCGCGTCGGCGCGCCGCGGCGCGCCCTGGTCGTGCACCGCGAGGTCGAGATGGTCGGCACCGGCGCGATCGATCGTGCCGGTGAGGACCCGCCCCGAGACCAGGTGCACGGCGACCCCCGCCCGGCGGCGCACGAGGTCGCGCAGCACGAAGCCGAAGGTGAGCCGTTCGGCCAGGGGCGATCGAGGCGGCGCAGGGCGCGCGGTGCGCAGGAGGTCGGCGTGCGGGAGGCCGATGGCCCCCATCGAGGCGAACGGCACGACCACCGCACCCCCCGGTCCGTCGGCGAGGGCCAGAGCGACCCAGTCCGCGCCCACGCCGGTCACCGACGCTCGCACCGTCGTACCATCGGCGAGGTCGAACGACGCCACGGTCGGCGACGCTCCCTCGCGGGCGGCGAGCAGCGTCAGACGCTCGGACAGCTGCACCCGCGAGAGCCGCAGGCGCTCGGCCTCGGTGTCGAGCGCGGCACGCTCGGCCTCCCATTCGGAGGCGAGCTGATCCTCGAGGTCGTCGAAGAAGCGGTCCCAGCGCACTCAGTGAGAGTAGGGCACCGCGGCCCATCGGCCGGCGAGTTATCCACAGCCGACCAGGCCGGATTTTCCTGAGAGTTCGCTGTGTGGTCTACTGTCCGGGAAGACATCCCCCTGTCGAGATTGGCACCCATGGCAACGACGCCCGCGGGCACCGCCCGCGTACCCTATGCGTCCCGCAGCAGCGCGCAGGTCGCAGAGTTCTTCGCGCCGCAGCGGACGCCGTCCATAGCGCTCCCCGCTCCGGAGCCATTCCTGCGCAACCTCACGGTCGGCGTGCTCGAGGTCTTCGCGGGTGTCCGCGAGGTCGACCAGCTCGCCCGCTGGCTCACCGAGGACGCCTACCGCAAGCTCGTCACGCGCACGAACCTCGCGACGCGGGCGCGCAGCGCCCGCGGTGTGGCAGCGAAGCGCCCCGTGCACACGATCATGTCGGTGCACGAGTCCTCCCCCGCCGACGGCATCATCGAGGCGGTCGTCGTCGTCCGAGGGCCTGCCCGCACGCGAGCCCTCGCCGTGCGGATCGAGGGTATGGACGGCCGCTGGCGCGCCACCTCGCTCGCGCTGCTCTGACCGACGCCCTGACGCAGCCGCCGTCGCACGCGAACGTCTGACGGCGCCGCGGCATGCGAGGCCCCCACGACCCGGCGACGGAACCGGCCCCGACGATGCGGCCGGTCCCGTCGTCAGCTCTTGTCGTCTGTGTCGATGAGTTCGAGCAGAGATCTCAGCGCGTCGCGGATCTCGTAGTGGTCGTGCTGTCCGGCGCGGCTCTCGGCCGAGATCACCCCGGACCGGTGGACCTTCGTGAAGTCGCCCACCGGGAACGAGTACGCCTGTTTCGTCTCCTCGTTCTCACGATGGTCGATGCCGATGTGCCAGTGGGAGTACTCGGTCCATCCTTCTCGCTCGATGTAGGAGTTCTCCTCGTCAGCCGTCGGCGCGGCCTCCGACCAATCGTCGCGTTCATCGCGCACGACCTTGCCGTCCCGGATGAGCGCACGCGCATGGCGCAGCGCCGGCTGGTTCAGTTCGATGGACATGGGGGAGAAAGTACGACGCGATCCCCCGTCACACGAGGGGGTTGACGTACGCCGCGACCCGCCGACGTCGTCTGTTACTGCTTGTACGACGCGAGGAAGTTGCCGAGCCGCTCGACGGCTTCCGAGAGGACGCGCGCCTCGGGCAGCGTGACGATGCGCAGGTGGTCGGGGGTCGGCCAGTTGAAGCCTGTGCCCTGCACCAGCAGCACGTGCTCGGCGACGAGGAAGTCGTAGACGAGCTTGGCGTCGTCGCGGATCTCGTACACGTCCGGGTCGAGCCGTGGGAACGCGTAGAGCGCACCCTTGGGCTTCAGGCACGTCACGCCAGGGATGCGCTCGAGGCCCTCCCACGCCGCATCCCTCTGCTCATGGAGGCGTCCCTCGGGCGCGATGAGCGCGTCGATCGACTGGACGCCGGACAGCGCGGCCTGCACGGCGTACTGCGCCGGCACGTTGGGGCACAGACGCGTGGACGCGAGCAGCTGGATGCCCTCCAGGAAACCCGCCGCATGCTTCTTCGGTCCGGTGATGACGAGCCAGCCCGAGCGATAGCCCGCGACGCGGTACGTCTTCGACAGGCCGTTGAATGTGAGGCACAGCAGGTCGGGCGCGAGCGTCGCGAGCGGGATGTGCTGCTCCTCGTCGTAGAGGATGCGGTCGTAGATCTCGTCCGAGAGCAGCAGCAGCGAGTTCTCGCGCGCGATCTCGACGATCCCCTGGAGGACCTCGCGGCTGTAGACGGCGCCGGTCGGGTTGTTGGGATTGATGACGACGATCGCCTTGGTGCGCGGCGTGACCTTCTCGCGGATGTCTTCCAGCGAGGGCTGCCACTCGGCGTCGGGGTCGCAGCGGTAGTGCACGGGCGTGCCGCCCGCGAGGCTCGTCATCGCCGTCCACAGCGGATAGTCGGGTGCGGGGATGAGCACCTCGTCGCCCTCGTCGAGGAGCGCCTGCATGGTCATGGTGATGAGCTCGGACACCCCGTTGCCGAGATAGACGTCGTCGGGGTCGAACTGCGGGAACCCGGCCACCTGCTCGTACCGCGACACGACGGCGCGCCGCGCCGACATGATGCCCTTGCTGTCGCTGTACCCGTGCGCGTGCGGCACGGCCTCGATCATGTCGCGCACGATCTGGAACGGCGCCTCGAACCCGAACACCGCGGGGTTGCCCGTGTTCAGCTTCAGGATCGTGTGGCCGTCGTCCTCCAGCCGGTCTGCCTCTGCCAGTGCCTGCCCGCGGATCTCGTAGAGAACGTTCTGGAGCTTGCTCGACTGATCGAGGGGGCGGAGGGGACTCATCGCTTCAGGATATCCGCGGCCGACCGGTGCCAATCGCCGCCAGGTGGCCCGCCCCGTGAAACACCAATCGGCGGACGAGACCCCGGGGAAACCCCAAGGTCTCGTCCGCCGGCTGTGGTCTCACGGACGAAGACGGAGGATGGATGCCGCGGGTCGCGGCATCCGCGTCACTTCTTGCGCTGCTCGGCCGCGCGACGCTGCGCGCGGTTCAGCGGCGCCGCCGGCGCAGCCGGTGCCTCGGCATCCGTCCGCTGGCCGAATGCGCCGCGCTGCTGCTCGGCGGGGGGCGCCTGCTGCGGGGCAGGAGCGGCGGCGGCAGCGGCAGCGGCCTGGCGCAGGCGCGTGGCTGCCTGCTGCACCTGGCCGCGATCGTTGCGCACCTCGACCTCGCCGGCGTCGTTGGACGCCGTGTACTGCAGTCGCTGCGCCTCCACGGGCTGGGCGCCGAGGCCCTTGGCCTCGACCTGGGTGACCTGCTCGGCGCCCGCCTCGCCCTGGCGGCGCACCTCGACCTCGAGGTTGTAGAGGTAGCCGACCGACTCCTCCTTGATCTGCCCCATCATCGCCTGGAACATCTGGTAGCCCTCGCGCTGGTACTCGATGAGCGGGTCGCGCTGGGCCATCGCACGCAGGCCGATGCCGTCCTTGAGGTAGTCCATCTCGTAGAGGTGGTCGCGCCAGCGACGGTCGAGCACCTGGAGGACCACTCGGCGCTCGAGCTCGCGCGTCGCGGCCTCACCGAGCGTGTTCTGGCGCGTGTCGTAGGCGATGCGGGCGTCGGAGAGGATCTCGCGCTTGAGCCCGTCGGCGGTGATTCCGCCCTTGCGGCCCGCGGCCTCGGCCACGACCTCGTCGATGGTGACACCCACGGGGTAGAGCGTCTTAAGCTCCGTCCACAGCGCGTCGAAGTCCCAGTTCTCGCTGTGACCCGACCCGGTGTGGTCGTCGATCACGGCGTTGATCGCGTCTTCGATGAAGTGCTGCACACGGTCGGCGATGTCGTCGCCCTGCAGCATGTGGCGGCGGTCGGAGTAGATCGCCTCGCGCTGACGGTTCAGGACGTCGTCGTACTTGAGGACGTTCTTGCGGATCTCGGCGTTGCGCGCCTCGACCTGACTCTGCGCCGACTTGATCGCGCGCGTGACCATACCCGACTCGATCGCGACGTCGTCGGGGAAGTTCGTCCGGGCGATGATCGCCTCGGCGGCGCCTGACTGGAAGAGTCGCATGAGGTCGTCCGTGAGCGACAGGTAGAAGCGGCTCTCGCCAGGATCGCCCTGACGGCCCGAGCGACCGCGCAGCTGGTTGTCGATGCGGCGCGACTCGTGGCGCTCGGTGCCGAGCACGTACAGGCCGCCGGCCTCGACGACCTTGGTGCTCTCCTGGGCGACGCGGTCGCGCGTGGACTCGTACACCGCGTCCCACTCGGACTCGTACTCGTCGGGCGTCTCGACCGGGTCGAGGCCCTTGGTCTTCATCTCCTGCACCGCGAGGAACTCGGCGTTGCCGCCGAGCATGATGTCCGTGCCTCGACCGGCCATGTTCGTCGCGACGGTCACGGCGCCCAGGCGACCGGCCCGCGCGACGATCTCGGCCTCGCGGGCGTGGTTCTTCGCGTTGAGGACCTCGTGCTTGATGCCCTTCTTCGCGAGCAGGCGCGACAGGTACTCGCTCTTCTCGACGCTCACGGTGCCGACGAGCACCGGCTGGCCGACCTCGTGGCGCTTGGCGATGTCTTCGACGACCTGGGCGAACTTCGCCGTCTCGTTCTTGTAGACGAGGTCGGCCTGGTCCTTGCGGATCATGGGCTTGTTCGTCGGGATCGGCACGACGCCGAGCTGGTACGTCGACATGAACTCGGCCGCCTCGGTCTCGGCGGTACCGGTCATGCCCGCGAGCTTGTCGTACAGGCGGAAGTAGTTCTGCAGCGTGACGGTGGCGAGCGTCTGGTTCTCTGCCTTGACCGGCACGGCCTCCTTGGCCTCGATGGCCTGGTGGATGCCCTCGTTGTAGCGGCGCCCGACCAGGATGCGGCCGGTGTGCTCGTCGACGATCATGACCTCGTCGTTCATCACGACGTAGTCGGTGTCGCGCTTGAAAAGCGCCAGCGCCTTGATCGAGTTGTTGAGGAAGGAGATGAGCGGCGTGTTCGCGGACTCGTACAGGTTGTCGATGCCGAGGTAGTCCTCGACCTTCTCGATGCCGGGCTCGAGCACGCCGATGGTGCGCTTCTTCTCGTCGACCTCGTAGTCGACGCCCGGCTCGAGCGTCTTCGCGATCTTCGCGAACTCGACGAACCAGCGGTTCGCCTCGCCCGACGACGGCCCCGAGATGATGAGCGGCGTGCGCGCCTCGTCGATGAGGATCGAGTCGACCTCGTCGACGATCGCATAGAAGTGACCGCGCTGGACGAGGTCCTCCTTGCGCCACGCCATGTTGTCGCGCAGGTAGTCGAAGCCGAACTCGTTGTTCGTGCCGTACGTGATGTCGGCGTTGTACTGCTCGCGACGGACCTCGGGCGTCTGGCCCGCGACGATCGTGCCGGTCGTCATGCCGAGCGCGCGGTAGATGCGGCCCATGAGCTCGGACTGGTACGACGCGAGGAAGTCGTTGACGGTGACGACGTGCACGCCCTTGCCGGCGATCGCGTTGAGGTAGACGGGGAACGCGCCGGTGAGCGTCTTGCCCTCACCGGTCTTCATCTCGGCGATGTTGCCGAGGTGCAGTGCCGCACCGCCCATGAGCTGGACGTCGTAGGCGCGCTGCCCGAGCGTGCGCTTCGCGGCCTCGCGGACGGCCGCGAACGCCTCGGGCATGAGGTGGTCGAGGGTCTCGCCGGCCTCATAGCGGGCGCGGAGCTCGGCGGTCTCGCCCCGGAGCTCCTCGTCGGTGAGGTGCTCGTAGTCCTCTTCCAGCGCGCCGACGGCCTTCACCACCTGCTGGAGCCGCCGGAGGATGCGACCCTCACCGGCGCGAAGCAGTTTCTCGAGGGGGTTGGCCACGGAATGTCTCCATCTTCTGGCTTTCGGGAGCGGCGCAACGGCGCCAGTGCCGCCGGGGTGCATGACCCCAGGCATACCTGCCCATGTTATCCACCCGTGACCTTGGTGTGCGCTGGGTGTGCACTCATCCATGGGGACTGAGGAGAGGATGCCGCTCCCCGCGATTCCCGGTATGCATATACTCGGTGACTACATACTGGGTATACCCCGACGGAGAGGTGCGACATGGTGGTCTGGCGTCGATGGATCTTCCCGATCCTGCTGGTGCTCGTGCTGGGGGCCGCGGCCCTCGCCCTGGTGAAGATCGCGTTCTTCCCCGACACCGCGCCCACCGCCGCGCTGCAGCCGTCGGCGCAGATCGCCGATCCGGTCGTCGCCGTCGAGCGCGCCCAGGTCGCCAACGCGCTGAGCCTCCCGGGGACGATCGCGAGGGATGCGGCCTATCCCCTCCGCTCCGAGATCGACGGCACCGTCACCGCCGTGCACGTCGGCGAGGGCCAGGCGGTCGCGGCCGGGCAGAAGCTCTTCACGATCAAGCAGGCCGACCCGGTCAAGAACATCGACGTGCTGGCGCCCGAGACCGGCGACATCACCGAGCTCGCCGTCGTGAAGGGGCAGCCGGCGTCGATCGGCGCGGAGCTCGCGAAGCTGACGCCGGCGCGCTACCACGTGCGGGCGACCGTCGAGCCGGTGCAGCTCTACCGTCTGCAGGGCGCGCCGACGGAGGGCTCGGTCACGATCCAGGGCGGCCCGGCGCCGTTCACGTGCACCGGCCTCAAGGTCGAGGTCGCCGAGGACGGCACGACCTCGGTCACCTGCGCGGTGCCTGCCGACCAGGTCGTGTTCGCGGGTCTGCAGGCCCAGCTCGACATCGACCTCGGCACGGTCACCGATGTGCTCGTCGTGCCGACCACCGCCGTCAAGGGCGGCGCGGGCTCGGGCGTCGTCTGGATCGACGGCGGCGACGGCGAGCTCGAGGAGCGCACCATCGCGCTCGGCGTCAGCGACGGCACGATCGTCGAGGTGACCAGCGGCGTCGAGGAGGGCGAGCAGGTGCGCCAGTACGTGCCCGGCGTCGCCGCGGCCGACGAGCCGGTCTGCTACGACGACGGCATGGGCGGCGAGTACTGCGAGCCCGCGGGGTGGAACTGGTGACCCTCGTCCGGCTGGAGGGCGTGGCCAAGCACGTGCTGCTGCCCGATGACACGCGCCTCGACATCCTGCGCAGCGTCGACCTCGCCGTCGCGGCGGGCGACCACGTCGCCATCGTCGGGCGCAGCGGATCGGGCAAGTCGACGCTCCTGAACCTGCTCGGCATGCTCGACTCCCCCTCGGAGGGGGCCGTCTGGTTCCACGGCGAGCCGGTGCGGAAGATGCGCCGCGGCAAGCTCGATCGCCTGCGCGGCCGCAACGTCGGCTTCGTGTTCCAGCAGTTCAATCTGCTGGCCGGGCGCACCGCCCTCGAGAACGTCGAGATGCCGCTCGGCTACGCCTCGGGCCGCGCCTTCTGGACCCGGCGGGCGGCGGCGACCCGCATGCTGGAGCGCGTCGGGCTCGGGCACCGCCTCGAGTCGACGCCCGAGCAGCTGTCGGGCGGCGAGCAGCAGCGCGTCGCGATCGCGCGCGCCCTGGTGCGCCGGCCGGCGCTGATCCTGGCCGACGAGCCCACCGGCGCACTCGACGTCGAGACCGGCGGCAGCGTCATGGAACTGCTCGACGACATCGCCTCCGAGGCCGACGCCGCGCTCGTCACGATCACCCACGACCTCCACGTCGCCGCGCGCGCCCGTCGCCACTACCGGCTCGAGGCGGGCGTGCTCACGGAGTTCGACCTCGGCGCGACCGCGGGCGAGACCGCCGGCGCACCCGAGCTCGCTGAGAGCGTGGACGAACCCACCGCCGAGGGCGCGGCGCTCGCCGACGCCCGAGCAGACGCGGGGGACGCAGCATCCGTCCGTCCCTCATCCCGGGCCGAGCACGCCGAGCCGGCGGAGGTGGCCTCATGAGCGGGCTCGTCGGCGCGCTGGGCGAAGCGTGGTCGGAGCTGCGCCACCACAAGCTGCGGGTGCTGCTCAGCCTCATCGGCATCGCGGTGTCGGTCGGCGCCCTCACCGCGGTGGTGGCGCTCAGCGAGTATCAGCAGCAGCAGATGGAGGAGCAGTCCGACCAGAGCGGCGGGCGGCCCGCGACGGTGTCGATCTCGGTGTCGCGCACCGACGGCGCCCCGATGGACTGGGACGCGTTCGACGCCCACGTCGCCCAGGTGTCGGAGCGGTACTCCTTCGACTACCTCACGCGCATCGTCGACCCGGTGCCGCTGCAGGTGCAGACGCCGGAGCAGGTGCGCCCCGTCAACGCGCGGCTCGTCGACCCGGCGTACCCGGTCATCCACCGCACTCCCCTGCTCGAAGGGCGCTGGTTCCAGGAGGCGGACGCCGAGCTGCTCGCGCCGCCCGTGGTGATCAGCGAGGCGCTGTGGGACGTCTACGGACGCCCCGACCTCGGCGCGGGCTTCGCCCTCCGCACGACCGGCGACACGGCGGGCACGTACCCCGTGATCGGCGTGACGCCGCGGCAGTACAACGGCGACGAGGAGAAGCGCATCACCATGATGTTCGACTCGTACGCGGCGCGGCTGGATGCACTGCCGGCCGACGTGATGGTCATGTACGAGGTGTGGGTGCCCGAGGACGGCGTCGCCGAGCTCGGCCCGGTGCTCGCGGCCGACCTGCGCGCGGGGCTCGACGACAGCACCGAGGTCTCGGTCATGCGCACCGATTGGGCGTCGCGGCCCGATGCGCAGAGCTCGATGGCGGTGTTCGAGCTCGTCACCGGCGGCATCGCGGCCCTCGTGCTGCTGCTCGGCGGCCTCGGTCTGGTGAACATCCAGCTCGTGGCGATGCGCCAGCGCATCCGCGAGATCGGCGTGCGCCGCAGCTTCGGCGCCACGCAGGGCCGCATCTTCACGTCGGTGCTGCTCGAGAGCGTCGTGGCGACCGCGGTCGCGGGGGTCGTCGGCATCGCGATCGCGGTGGCCGTGCTCAAGGCGCCGTTCGTCATGGACATGTTCTCTGCGATGCAGGACATCCCGCCCTTCCCGGTGCGCGCCGCCGTCACCGGACTCGTCGCCGCCGTCGCGATCGGCGCGCTGGCCGGCTTCATCCCGGCGCTCATGGCGGTGCGCTCGAACGTCATCGACGCACTCCGCTTCTAGCTGTTCAGGGCTTCTGACCCTCCACCCGAAGGAGAACCCCATGTCCGTTCGTCAGAGTCTGCTCGCGATCCTCGATCAGGGCCCGTGCTACGGCTACCAGCTGCGCGCCGAGTTCGACCGGCGCACCGGGTCGACCTGGCCGCTCAACGTGGGCCAGATCTACAACACGCTCGACCGCCTCGAACGCGACGGACTCGTCGAGAAGGGCGCCGTCGACGAGCACGGTCACGTCTACTGGGAGATCACGGATGCCGGAGCCGCCGAGGTGCGCGACTGGCTGGCCTCGCCGGTGCAGCGCGCGCAGGGCACCCGCGACGAGCTCGCGATCAAGCTCGCGGTCGCCGCGACCCTGCCGGGCGTGGACGTGGCGGACATCATCCAGACACAGCGCCGCTCGTCGCTCGCGCAGCTGCAGGAGCTGAACCGGGCGAAGTACGCCGGCGCGAACCCCGACGGTCCGGAGGAGCTCGCGTGGTCGCTCGTCGTCGACTCCATGATCTTCTCGGCCGAAGCCGAGGTGCGCTGGCTCGACCACTCCGAGCAGCGCCTGGCGCTGCACCCGCATCACGCCATGGCGCTCGAGCTCTCGACCGACAAGCCCAAGCGCGGGCGCCCGGCGAAAGCCGAGGTATCCGTCGCCCCCGAGAAGGCGCGATGACCGGTACCGTGCTGCGTCTCATCGGCGTGACGCAGCAGTACGGCAGCGGCTCGACGGCCGTCTCGGCGCTGTCGGGCGTCGACTTCGACGTGAGTCAGGGCGAGCTCGTCGCCGTGATGGGTCCGTCGGGCTCGGGCAAGTCGACCCTGCTGTCGATCGCCGGCGGTCTGGCGATCCCGACGTCCGGCGAGGTGGTCGTCGAGGGGCAGCACCTCAGCGAGCAGACGCCGGCACAGCTCGCGCGCCTCCGGCGGCGCTCGCTCGGCTTCGTGTTCCAGGACTTCAACCTCATTCCGACGCTCACCGCGCTCGAGAACGTCACGCTGCCGCTCGAGCTCGACGGCTTCCGGTCCCGGGTTGCACGTCGCGCCGGACGGGACGCGCTCTCCTCGGTCGGCCTGGAGGACAAGTCCGGCTCCTACCCCGACGATCTGTCAGGCGGCCAGCAGCAGCGCGTCGCGATCGCCCGCGCCGTCGTCGGCGGGCGCCGGCTGATCCTCGCCGACGAGCCGACCGGCGCTCTGGACTCGGTGACGGGCGAGATGGTGCTGAAGATGCTGCGTGCGCGAGTGGATGCCGGAGCCGCCGGCATCCTCGTCACCCACGAGGCCCGCCATGCCGCCTTCGCGGACCGCATCGTGTTCCTCCGCGACGGCCGCATCGTCGACGAGTCGCGGCGCGCGGGCGCGGACTCGCTGCTGGCGGCGCGATGACCGACACCCTCGAGCGGAGCGTCGACGCGCCCCCTTCCGCCGCCCCGCGCAGCCGCCGCCCGCTCTCGCGGGCGGCCCGCTGGAGGGTCGCCGTCCGGATGGCACAGCGGCAGCTGCGACGCGCGTGGGTGTCGAGCCTGCTCGTGACGACGCTGGTGGCGCTTCCCATCGCGGGGATGACGGGATTCCTCATCTTCACCGCGAGCGCGATCGCAACCCCCGAGGAGCGCACGGCGGCCGAACTCGGCGACATGGAGGCGTGGATCGCGCCGTCCGGCGTCCCCGGCGAGGGGTTCTGGCAGGTGCCCACCGAGCCCGAGTGGAACGGGTACCCGATCGACGCGGACGGGGTCATGACGATGCCGGACGGCGAGCCGCTGGACGATCCGACCGGGCTGCTGGCGGCCGGCACCGAGATCCTGCCCATCTCGAAGGGCATGGTCTCCGTCGCCACCGATGACGGCTCCGTGGTCCTGCCTGCGTGGGCCGGGACGACGTGGGATCCGCGCTTCGGCGAAGCGTTCGTCCTGGTGGCGGGCGATCGCCCGGTGGCGACTCGCGACGCGATGGTCACCACCGCCGCGTTGGAACGGCTCGGGCTCGAGATCGGCGACACGCTCCGGCTGTCGGGCGGGCCGTCCTTCACGGTGACCGGCACGCTCGACGCGGCGACCATCGCCGACGGCGCCGCGGCCGTGTTCCTTCCCGAGCACGCACGAGGAGCCGTCGGGGGCACCCAGAAGTGGTACCTCCCGGAGCTCCGGCTCTCGTGGGCGGACGTGCAGCGACTCAACGACGACGGCGGTGTCGTCGCCTATTCGCGCACCGTGGCGCTCGATCCGCCCGAGTTCTCGAATCGCTACTACTCGTCAGCCTCGACGGACCGGTGGGCGAAGATGTGGCCGCTCGTTCTCATGCTGTCGGTCGCGGCGCTGTTCGCGGGCTACGTGGTGGTGATGCTCGCCGGGGCCGCGTTCGCCGTCGCGGCACGCCGTCAGCAGCGCGCGCTGGCGGTGGCCGCGAGCGTCGGGGCGAACCGCCGGGATCTGTCGCGCGTGGTGCTGCTGCAGGGGACCGCACTGGGTCTCGTGGGCGGGGTCGTCGGAATCGCCGGCGGGATCGGCATCGCCGCGCTGGTGATCGCGCTGGGCAGCGGCGGCACGACGATGTTCTGGGGCTTCCACGTGCCGTGGGAACTCATCGCCGTGGTGCTCGTCTTCGCCGTGATCGTCGGCACCGTGTCGGCCTGGATGCCGGCCCGCACGGTCGGGCGCACCGACGCGATCCGCGCGCTGCGCGGCGCGCGCCGCCCGCAGCGGCCCGTCGTCGCGCGTCCCATCTGGGGGTCGGTGCTGATCGTGAGCGGGGTGGCGATCACCCTGCTGTGCGCGTTCGCGGTCGCCGCGATCAACGCCACGAACTTCTTCGGCTACGACTCGCTCATGCGCTACCTGCCCGCCTACGGCATCGTGATCGGGCCGATCGTCGCGCAGTTCGGCATCCTTCTGTCTGGCCGGTGGCTGCTGTGGACCGCCTCGCGCGGGCTCTCCCGCACCGGCATGGCGGCGAAGCTCGCCTCGAGGGACGCCGCCGCCAACGCCTCACGGACCGTTCCGGCGTTCGCCGCCATCGCCGCGACGGTGTTCATCGGCGTCTTCGCGCTCTCCCAGTCCTCGATGCAGACGGCCCAGACCGCCCGGCTGTGGTACTACGACGCGCCGCCAGGGAGCATCGCCATCCCGATCTGGCCCGGTTCCTCGTCCTCCGGCGTGCTCGATGCCGAAGACGCCGAGGCCGGCACCGCCGCCGCCCTCCAGATCGCACACGACGCGGGCGCAGACCGAGCGGCCGTCGTGTCCCGCCAGTTGAGCACCGTCTGGGCGTACCCGTCCGCCGACGAGGTGCCCGACGACGTGACCTTCACCATCGCGCTTCTCGGCGAGCAGCACCTGCTGGACCCCGATGTGCAGGACTCCTCCACCTTCGGCCAGGACCCGAGCAATCCGATCTCCGTCGTGGCCGCCGAGGACGTGGCGGTGGTGATGGGAGTGGAGCTGACGGCATCCGCCCTCGCCGCATACCGGGACGGCGCCGCACTCGTCGCCGACGATCGGTTCGTCTCGGACGGGGCGATCGACATCGCGACGTTCGCGGGCACCGACGTCTACGAGGGGCGCGTCCCCGACAACATCTGGGAGCGCCGGCCGGACGCTCCCATCGTCGCCGAACCACAGCGCACCGAGCGGTTGGAGGCGATCGTCGTGGACGCCCCGTTGCAGCCGGTGGCGATCGCCGTCGCGCCGAGCACCGGTGAGCGCCTGGACATGGTGCTGATGCCGGAACGCGTCGTCGCGACGACACCCGCTCCGCCCACGTGGGCGGAGCGGGACCGCATGCAGGCGCAGGCGGAGCTCCTGAGCGGCGCCTCGTTCACTCTCGCGCCGGGCGTCGAGGAAGGCCCCCCGAGCGATGCCGCGTGGATGGTGCCTCTCCTCGCCGCCGTGGCCGTCCTCGTGCTCGGCGCGAGTGCGGTCGCGCTGGGCCTCGCGCGATTCGAGCGCCGCCCCGACGACGCGACCATCGCCGCCGTCGGCGGCACGAGGTCGCTCCGACGCGGGATCGGCTTCTGGCAGGGGCTCATCATCGCGGGCCTCGGCACCCTCGCCGGGGCGGCCGTCGGCGTGCTCCCGCCGATCGGCTTCTCGATCCAGTCCGGAGGCGCTCAGCGGGTCTCGGACATCCCGTGGTGGCTCATCGCCACGCTGGTCGTCGCGCTTCCCCTCGCGATCGCGGTGACCAACTGGCTCGTGCCGCCGCGGAACCCCGACCTGACCCGCCGCACCGCCATCACCTGACGTCTCCACGTGCGCGGGGAAGCGGCATCCTGTCGCCTCACAGGCGCGCCGCGCTACGGTTGACTGTGCACACGAACGCCGACCAGATCGAAGCCGAGGCTCAGACCGAGCCCGCAGCGATGACTTTCTCCGACCTCGGGCTGAGCCAGCCCGTCCTCAAGGCGCTGAAGGACATCGGCTACGAGACCCCGTCGGCGATCCAGGCGGCCACCATCCCGACGCTGCTCGGCGGCCGTGACGTCGTGGGCATGGCGCAGACCGGAACCGGCAAGACCGCCGCGTTCGCGCTGCCGATCATCGACCGCCTCGATCTGTCGCAGAAGACCCCGCAGGCCCTTGTGCTGGCTCCGACGCGCGAGCTGGCGCTCCAGGTCTGCGAGGCGTTCGAGAAGTACGCCGGCCACCTGAAGGACGTGCACGTCCTCCCCGTCTACGGCGGACAGGGCTACGGCGTGCAGCTGTCGGCCCTCCGACGCGGCGTGCACATCGTCGTCGGAACCCCCGGCCGCATCATCGACCACCTCGAGAAGGGCACGCTCGACCTCTCGGCGCTGCAGTACCTCGTGCTCGACGAGGCCGACGAGATGCTCAAGATGGGCTTCGCCGAGGACGTCGAGACAATCCTCGCCGAGACGCCCGAGACCAAGCAGGTCGCGCTCTTCTCGGCCACGATGCCGGCCACGATCCGACGGATGTCGCAGCAGTACCTGCACGACCCCGAAGAGATCACCGTCAAGTCCAAGACGCAGACCTCGGCGAACATCTCCCAGCGTTACCTGATCACCGCGTGGCAGCAGAAGATGGACGCCCTCACGCGCATCCTCGAGGTCGAGAACTTCGACGGCATGATCGTGTTCGGCCGCACCCGCTCGATCACCGAGGAGATCGCCGAGAAGCTCCGCGCCCGCGGGTACTCCGCCGCCGCGATCAACGGCGACATCGCCCAGCCGCAGCGCGAGAAGACGGTCAACCAGCTGAAGTCGGGCAAGCTCGACATCCTGGTGGCGACCGACGTCGCCGCGCGCGGTCTCGACGTCGAGCGCGTATCGCACGTCGTCAACTACGACATCCCGACGGATGCCGAGTCCTACGTCCACCGCATCGGCCGCACCGGTCGCGCCGGGCGTTCGGGCGACGCGATCAGCTTCGTGACGCCCCGCGAGCGCGGACTGGTCAAGATGATCGAGCGCGCCACCCGCCAGGAGCTCACCGAGATCCCGCTGCCGAGCGTCGACGAGGTCAACGTGACGCGCCTGTCGCGCTTCGACGACCGCATCACCGCGGCCCTCGGCGAAGCCGAGCGCATCGAAGCCTTCCGCGACATCGTGGCCCACTACGTGCGCAACCACGACGTGCCCGAGGCGGATGTCGCCGCAGCCCTCGCCGTCGTCGCGCAGGGCGACACCCCTCTGCTCCTCGAGGCCGACCCCGAGCCGGCCCCGCGGCGCGAGCGCACGGAGCGGACGGATCGTGGCGACCGGCCCGCGTACGGCGACCGGCCCGAGCGCGGCGAGCGCCGCACGCCCCGCGAGGGCTTCGCGACCTACCGCATCAACGTCGGCAAGCGTCACCGCGTCGAGCCGCGTCAGATCGTGGGCGCGCTCGCGAACGAGGGGGGCCTGCGTCGCGACGACTTCGGCGCGATCAAGATCATGCCCGACTTCTCGCTCGTCGAGCTGCCGGCGAACCTCCCCGCCGGCGCGCTGGACCGACTCGCCGACACGCGCATCTCGGGTCAGCTCATCGAGCTGCGTCCCGACACCGGGCGTCCGCAGCGACGCAAGGATGCCGCGAGCGGGTCGTACCGCGACAACCGCGGCTCCGGCGACCGCTCGGAGAGCCGCGGGTCGTACCGCGACTCCGGTTCGCGCGGCTCGTACGGCGACGACCGTGCGGCGCGCAAGCCCCGCCACAAGCGCAGCGACGGCTGACCCGGCCGCCGCGCCGGGGCGCGGCATCCGTGTCCCGCTGTTCAGGTGCGTCTCGACACGCGGGATCGTCTCACGGACCCCGCGTGCTGCGCCGCCTGAACGGGAACCCCGGCGGACTGGGGCACCGGGGCGTGCGTGCGCCAGAGCCACGCTCTGCGCGAACACCCCCCGCGGCCGGCCCCTCGCCTCAGCCTGCTCCCAGCGGCCCCCGTAGGATCGATTCATGGCCGGATTCTGGGGCAGACGCAAGCGCGAGCAGGAAGAACTGAACACGCAGGACGCCGACCTGGCGCGCCGCGCGCAGCAGGCGCTGGTGGCGGCCGACGAGCGCATCCGCCTCACGACCGACGAGCTGGCGTTCGCCGACGCCGAGCTGGGCCCAGGCCCCACCACGGAGCTGCGCGACGCGCTCGGGTCGGTGCGGACGCACCTGCAGGAGGCGTTCCACCTCCACCAGCTCAACCACGACGAGATCCCCGACACCCCCGAAGAGCTGCGGACCCGGAACGCCCGCATCGTGCAGCTGTGCGAGTGGGCCGAGGACCTCCTCGACGACCGTACCGAGGCGCTCGCGGCGCCGATCGAGCGCGCGCGGCGGGCTCCCGAGATCATCGCGAAGGTGCGGGCGGATGCTGCGCGCCTGCGCCTGCGGCTTCCCGACGCCCGCTCCACCGTCGACCGGCTGGCGATCCGCTACTCGTCGCACGCGCTGTCGCAGATCGACGCGAACCCGGCCGAGGCGGAGCAGCTGCTGGGTTTCGCGGAGCACAGCGCCGGCGTCGCCGAGCGCCGCCGCGAAGCGGGCCAGCGCGAGCAGGCCAACATGGCGCTCGAGGCCTCGACCGAGTCCGTGCGGCGCGCCGAGACGCTGCTCGACGCGGTCGAGACGTTCGAGGTCGAGGCGCTGCGCGCCGAGTCCACGCTCGCCGCGATCGTCGAGGACTCCCGCGGCGACCTCGTCGTCGCCCTCAAGGAGCCGCACTCCCCCGCGGTGCAGACCGCGATCGAGGACCTGCAGGCGGCCCTGGCGGCTCTTCCCGCCGCGGGCGTGAACACCGACCCCTTCGAGCAGCTCTCGCGACTGCGCGAGGCGAATGCAGGACTGGATGCCGCGATCGCGGCCGCGCGCGAGCGCGCCGCCCGACCCATCCCGCCCCTCGAGCACGTGCGTCACGCCATCGACGACGCCGACCGGCAGCTCGCCGTCTCGCGCGACGTGATCGCCGGGCACCGCGGGTGGATCGGCGCCGACGCGCGCACCCGGTTCGCCGAGGCCGAGCGCGTGCGCCTCGACCTCGACCGGTACCTCGGCTCATCGGCCGCCGCGGTCACCGCGATCGACGAGGACCACCGTGAGCAGGCGTTCGCGATGGCCCGCCGTGCGGCGTTCCTGGCGAGTGAGGCGCTGCAGCTGGCGCAACGCGACATCGACGCCGCACGCCCGCAGCCCGACCAGTGGGGCGGCCCCGGATACGGTCAGCAGGGATGGGGCGGCGGTCGCCGAAGCGGCGGCAGCGACCTCATGGGCGGCATCCTCGGCGGCCTCGTGATCGGCAGCATCCTGGACGGCTTCATCGACTGACCGCGGCACCACCGGCTCGGGTTCTGACCCAGGCCTGATTGCCGAAACACGGGCTGGTCACGACGACACGCCGGGGCGCAGCATCCGTTCCCGGCGTGTCGTGTCGCCGACCCGTGTTTCGGCAGAGGAACCGAGGGCTCAGACGGTGAGAACCTGGAGCGCGTCGGCCACAACCCGGCCGTCGTGGATCACCGTGCGGTCGACGCCGCGGTCCATGACCGTGCTCGCCGGCGTCTCGCCGTCGACGAGCACGAGGTCGGCGCGGTCGCCGGCGGCCAGACCCGGGCGATCGCCCACGCCTGCGACACGCGGCGAGGCGTGGCTCATGATCGAGGCTCCGCCCATGGTGGCGACGGCGAGCGCGAGCTCGATGTGGTCGTCGCGGCGGAAGCCGTTGACGAAGGCGAGCTGCCACGTGCGGTCGAGCATGTCGCAGTTGCCGTACGGGCTCCAGTAGTCGCGCTGCCCGTCTTCTCCGAGACCGACGCGCACGCCGGCATCGACGAGATCGACGAGTCGCAGATGACCGGTGGTCGACGGCGCGACCGTGGCCATGGCGATGTCGAGTTCGGCGAACTCGTCGATGAGGCGGCGGCTCACCGCCTCCGACACCGAGCCGAGGTCGTACGCGTGCGACATGGTGACCTTGCCCTGCATGCCCAGCGCGCGGGTGCGCTCCAGCACGAGCTCGGTGCTGAACACGCCCAAGGCGCCGGGCTCGTGGAGGTGGATGTCGATCTCGACCTGATACTTCTCGGCGAGGCCGAACACGATGTCGAGGTGCTTGACCGGGTCGCGGTCGAGCTGGCTCGGGTCGATCCCGCCCATCACGTCGGCGCCCTGCTTCAGCGATTCCTCGAGGTACTCGACGGTGCCCGCCTCACGCAGGATGCCGGCCTGCGGGAACGTCATGATCTGCACGTCCGCGTGCTTGCGGAACTTCTCCTTCGCGGCGAGCACGGAGTCGAACTTCTCGAGCTTGCAGTCGACGTCGACCTGCGCGTAGGTGCGCACGCGCGTCGTGCCCTTGGCGATCATCTGCTCGAGGGTGCCCGCGACGATCTCGGCGTGCGGCACGTCGGTGTTCCGCCAGTTGTTGCGGTCGTTGAGCATCATGCCCCACACGCCGGGCGCGCCCGTGTGAGGGCGGAACGGCAGGCCGATGCGCGAGGAGTCGAGGTGCACGTGCACGTCACTGAACGACGGCAGCAGAAGCCGGCCACGACCGTCGACGTCGACCGCGCCCGCCGGCGCAGAGGCGTCGTGCGACCGGATCTCGGCGATGCGGTCGCCCTCGAGAACGATATCGGCGGACTCGGCGCCCCACGGGCGCGCGTTGCGGATGATCACGTGGGGTGCCTCTCGACGAATGAGCGGATGCCGCGACCGGAGCGGCGTCACATTGTCGATGGTATACCGAGTACCATCGACACTCCGGCCGGG